>JBILXT010000429.1:0-5867 GCA_044378235.1 Planctomycetaceae bacterium | reverse complement strand
CTTCTGTTCATCCAGTTGTTGGATACGCAGAGAGTAATATTCGCGGACGTCGGCTGCTGAGAGTGGTTCACTGAATTCCAGCTGCACTTTACTGGTGCCCGTCGGAAGCCTTCCGTTTTGCATGGCCGGAGTGGAACGGATCAGAAACGGCTCGCCGTGAACGGAGCTGCTGTTCAGGGTGGCCGGGTTTCCGTCCGAATCGGTCAACAACTCTGAAAGTTTGAGTTCCGTCGTTAGCAGTATCGATTCCAAAACGATAACCGAGACCAAACCGTTAACTTTTCCTATGGCCATCTTCTGGCCATCTGATGAGAACGCGATTGATTTCACTCGGTCATGGAAGTGCAGTTCCTGAAAGAATGGTTCCTCATCCCGCATGGATTGAAGCGTGACGGAGCCATCTTCTCGGCCTGCCGCAATCAATTTTCCGGAGGGCGAAAACGCCACGTTGGAGCAGTGCCCCGGGGGCCCTCTTTTTTTGTGAGTTCCTCCGGTTTGCTGCAATCGATCGCCCGGGTTGGTTTCCAGAAACTTCGGGCGAGTTACAGTCAGACCACCTTCCTCGGCTCCGAAGGCCACATCACCACTGGCACTGATCGCCAGGCATTCCAGATCTCTCCCGTCTGAACTGAGGGTTTCCAGCAGAGAAAAATCGCGGGCTGACCAAAGTTTCACATCGACTTCGTTGCCGCAGGTGGCCAGCCATTGACCATCGGCGGACCATGCGACCTGAAACGCCTGCCTTTTATGAGCCTGAAACATGCCGGTTTGCTCGCCGTTGCTCAAGTTCCAGATGCGAATCGTGCCGTCATCTCCGGCGGACGCCAATGAATGACCGTCGGGAGAAACCGCGAGACCATTGACTTCGCCCTGACCGGCGGCAATGGCCAGCCGGACTGCTCCTGTTTCCAGATGATGAATTCTGATGATTCCGGCCACTCCGCAGGAGGCCACTTCCGGGCTGAGCCTGAGTGGACAAACGAAGTAAACGGAGTCCTCCTGTTGAGCAACCGTCTTCGACCTGAAGCTGTTGATTCGGTTCAACAGATACCAGTCGAAGCTGCGACGGTCATTCGCACCGGGTTGAGGAAGATAGCGCTCCAGCTTTCTTGTCACTTCGAACGAATCCTGTTTCTGCATCGCCATGGACGCCAGCAAGAGGTCCGAGGCATAGGTTCGTTCGGCCATTCGTTGTTCGGAGCTAATGGCTCGATTCGCCTGCATAAGAGCGGCAGTCAGTCCAATAACGAGACAGCCGATCGCGGTCACGCCAGCCACCAGCAGGCGTTGGTGGCGTTTGGCGAATCTGGTCAGCTGATAGGCGACAGAAGCGGGGCGAGCAGTGACGGGCTTATTGTCCATGTGATTCCGGACATCGGCCATTAATTCAATGACCGTCTGATATCGCCGCGCCGGTTCCTTTGACATGGCTTTCAGGACAATACAGTCAAGGTCGCCCTGAAGTTCCTGAACTCGGACCAGAGGACTCAGTTGTCTGTCGTCGGCAGCTCCGAAAAAATGTTGTAGCAGTGTCTTGCTGGGAGGCTGCGGATCGGTGTCGACAATGATTCTGCGAATGTCCTCAAAATTCTGCGATTTGTGCAGGCTGTCCGCATACGGAGATCGGTCGGTCAGAAGCGCGTAGAGCAATGCGCCCAGAGCATAAACATCGCAGCGTGTGTCAATTGGTTGATCACTACGTATCAATTGCTCGGGGCTCATGTATGCAGGAGTGCCGGGGATACTGTTGAACCCGGTGTTCGTCATCGTGCTCATCGAGTCGAATTGTGCTTCCCGAGTCTGCAATTGTTTCGCAACTCCGAAGTCAATCAGTTTGATGGTGGCCTCACCATTAACTGTTGTGACGAGCACATTGGAGGGTTTGATGTCGCGATGAATGATGGCCTTTTGATGCACATGCTGAACAGCACGACAACATTGCAGGAACAACTCCAGCCTTTCCCTGACCCGCACATTATTCTGAGTGCAGTAATCTGTAAGAGTCAGTCCTTCGACATACTCCATCGCGATCCATGTGCGCTCATCAGACAGCTTGCCAATATCCAGAACGCGGGCGATTCCTGGATGCTCCAGCTGAGCGAGTGTTCGGTGTTCCTGTTCGAAACGCCAGATCGTCTCGCGATTTAAGAAATCGGGTCGAATTAGCTTCAGGGCCACTTTACGTTTGATTGGCGTTTCCTGCTGAGCCAGCAGTACTGTCCCCATGCCCCCTTGCCCCAGCGAGCGAAGAACAGTATATGGGCCGACCTGAGTTGTTTCCGTGAGACCTTGCGTCAGAGATTTACTTGTGATTTTGTTCCGAAAGTTTTCAAGAATTGAAGGACGTTCTGACGCGGCAACGAGTGACTGTAACTCCGAAAGCTGATTCGCATCGCCTTGACAGGCTGTGACCATGAACTGCAGACGCTCCTCTGCAGATTCAATGGAAAGAACTTGTTCCAGCAACTCATCAAGTCCGTAAGAATCTGCCACGGTCAGTCCATTCATTCAGCATGAGAATTCAGAAGAGACTCCCGCGCGGGCCCAATTGCCGAGGAATTAGGGGAGCGTGGGCCTTCAATGTTCGCGGTGTTCATTGACGCCTCTTGTTCCAGCGGTGCTCATAGTTTTTCAGGAGTTCGTCGTCAATTCGCGATTCATCCACGCGCGTGAGAATTGCCAGTAGCGCTCGGCAGTTCGATGTGACACCTTCAATGCCACAGCACACTCCGCCATACTCATTCCGCTGAAAAAATAAAGCTGCAGAAACTGAGCGTGGTCCGGATAACTCGCAAGAAATTTGACCATGGCCTCGTCCAGTTGCAGCATGTCGATCGCAAACGCCGGTCCGTCATACTGTTGCGTCGGTTCATCGACGTCCGATAAGGAAAGCTGGATAAATCCGCTCTTTAACTCTCCGGCCGCACGCATTTGTTGAGCATGATCCCTCAAAACATTGTAGAGGGCATTTGCAAGGCTCAGCCGTTTGTCAGTCGCGACTGATTGCTGAGGGCTTTTCGGTGTTTCAGCAACGCGAACCCATGCCTCATGAAGAATCGACGAGGGAGTCTTGTTACTGGAGGTGGCAGAGTTCGCCAGAAATGAGGCTGCCAACTGCTTCATGTGGGCATACATTTCTGAAAAAGATCCACCGGCTTCTACGTTTTGTTCGTTCGAAGTGGGGTCTGACATTGTTTTCTTCGAGTGGTTTGGCTGCCGAGGCGGAGCCATTCAGGAGGGCAATCGGGTAGGTATGGGTGGGCAGACGCTGAATCGGGTTGTCTTCAGGTGATGATAAGAATGATTTCAGAGAAGCTTTCCGCTTTCAAGGCTCGTTGACTACTACCCTGCGACGGGAAGAAGCAGAAACTGTCCGTGACGTGTTCATTTCGCGTCAGTGGGGAGGGATTCCCCGCTCTTTTCCTCCCTCGATTCACAAATGGAGAGTACGATTATGGTTCGCGACACCTGCATTCGGAGGTTGTCGGGAAGACATTTCGTAAATGACCGTTGGCCGTTGATTCAGATTGATTCGTAAGTCGCTCAGGTCCCTGGGCCTATGCCAGGCCAACTATGAGACTTGCGGAGGGAATGCTCCGGTTGCAGTGGCTGAGCATTGATTGCACAGATCCACGCCATTAAACCGAGGCTTAGCTTCTCCAGGAGTTAGACATTGAACTCTGCTCGGACAAAATTCCGGGGCGAACGGAATCACTCGGGCTGCAATGCGGTCGTCTCAAATAAGCAGACACGGGCAAACATGGTGGAATGAGTCTGCTCGAGATAATGTCCAGAAGCCGCAAACGCATTGATTACGGACCCGCCCCAACGGCGGATGAGAAAGGCTCTCAGTGCGGCCACAAGAGCCTCAATGCGGATGATGCGCGGTGCAACTTGTGGTTGGCCATCCTGTTGTCTCCTCGTTGAAATGGCTTCCGGATTCTGTTCCGGATTCGGAAGCCACTGTCTCATGGAGATCCTCGTCGACGTTATCCTCTGAGCAGGTTTTCCGGAGCCTGCAGGACCAGCGATGTCATGTCTGAATTCCAGTTCACATGCAACGGCGAAGATTCAGGTTTCGTATAGGGGGCCGGGAATCTCACGGGCGGCCCAATCGATTCCAGCGTAAACTTATAGTCCCCCGGCTCCAGCCAGAGTGGCTCCGTGGCTCCCGTGTTGTAGAGGATAAAAGAGCCATTGACGGCAGTGGTTCCAAATCCAATGGACTGAAATCCGGTGTCATTCTTTTGGTAGACTGTTACAAGGATGTCACTTGTGACCTCCGGCCCAAACATCAGAGCACCAGCAGTGCCACCCTTTGCAGGCGACGTGGCTCCGCTACAGCCGCCAAGGAATCCTGCTATCAGCATTGGGGTGATAAATTTTAATGTCCGCAGTATCGATGGGTTCATAGGGCTTTCACCTGAAGTTATCAAAGAAGGTCTCTGCATTCGCAGCAATCGCACTTCGGCATCGCTGCATAGATTTCTGTTGCGTCAGGAAAGACGTCTTTCATCGTGTGAATTGCGGTCCGGCTGCCACTAGCCCTAACCAGACACGAACCGGGGCAATACGACTTAACACGAGCCAGTCCAACAGCAGCACGATCAGCAAAGAGGCCGCGAACAGCGGCAGGCAGATGCCGATCAACACGATGATGGAAATCAGTCCCCAGGATACGCGAGGACTCAACGCTGGTTTCGGTGCGCCGAGAACCCCCTGATCACGGCGCTTCCACCACAGAATCACACCGCTGACAGACAGCAGAACCAAACCCAGAGTTGTGAGAACTCCGAGAACCTGATTCGGCCAGCCAAACAACGCTCCTTCATGCGCCGCAATGCCGACTCCCACGGCGCGATCCACCCAGTGTCGATCTTTGAAATCTTCTCGACTGAGAACACTGCCGGTCTTCGGATCCAACTCGACGGTGACTCGACGCGGCCGATTGGCAGTATTCGATTTCGCACTCCATGTTTTCGATCGTCCGCCGGGTGCGGAAATAATGACAGGTGCATCCAGTTTCAGCGGCACGATGTTCGCAACCATGATATCGATGGCTGAGAAATCAATGGGCGAAGCTGGCGGCTTGCCACCTTTCGCACCGATGGAGTCTCTTCCGCTGCTGCCATGGTGACCATGTTCACCGCCACCAGAATTTCCCGATCGACCATGTCCTGAGTTTCCGCTGCTGTTGGACCAATCCTGTTGTGCGACAGCGGTGCCGGTGACCTGACGCACCTGCTTGAAATAGTCGCCCCAGAATTTGGCCCACGGCAAACCGGTCAGCAGCAGAAAGATGGCACAGAAGGAGATCCACATGCCGACGACACTGTGGATATCTCGCCAGAACATCCGTGATCCGCCGAACAAACGCGGATACAGAACGCCTCCCAGGCCTTTCACATTTCGTGGCCACCACAGGAAAAGTCCGGTTATTAAAAGAACGATCGTCCAGCAAGCGGCCAGCTCGACCAGGTTCGATCCACGATCCCCCATCAACAATTCTCCATGCAGCCGAAAGATCCAACGCATGAAACGTTCGTTCTCATTGACCGTATGCAGAACCTGCAATGTTTCCGGATGCACATAAGCTCGAATCGATGCGTCTTCTTGCTTAACGACAACGCGTGCTGACGAAACAGGAGACTCCGGCAATTCATAACTGATGAATGTTGACCCGGGCATGGACGCAATCGCTGCCGCGATTTGTTCAGAGGCTGGCTTGGCAGGACCGGACAATTGCAGATTGTCGTAGTGTCGATCATTCCACGCTTCGATCTGTGGCTTGAATAGATAAATCAAGCCGCTGATCGAGAGCACAATCACGAACGGGATACAAAGCAACCCAGCGTAGAAGTGCCAGC
>JBILXT010000088.1:0-20925 GCA_044378235.1 Planctomycetaceae bacterium | reverse complement strand
TGTCACCTTCCGCATCCACGACATGACCGGCCGGGCTCGGGTGCGAAAGTCGGTGAAATTGAGTGAGTTGAAACTGTAGCCTGACCTGTCCTCAGGTCTGGCATGTGCGCAAAAACATGTTTGGGAATGGCCACAAAGATCGCAAAGGTCGCAAGAAGAGTAATGTTGATGACAGACTCTGCCACCAATTCAGATGAAGGAAAACGTCACAGTGCGTTCAAGCGTGGTGATGTCCTGATCTTTATCGTGTTTCCGATCGTTTTGATTCTTGGCTTTCTGCTCTTTCAGTGGTTGCGCAAAACGTATGCCGACCCGAACCTGCGGTTAGTTGCTCATGTGACGGATGACATCTCCGTGGAACTTGTCGCCGTAACGCAACACACGGGCCAGTCGACATCTTATACAAAGTGGTGGAAGCCAAATGGGTTGCCTGCCAAGGGGATAGTGGAGGAAGCTCCCGGAATTGCTCTTGGGAAAACCATGCCCGATACGCGGTTGTTTCTGTTCGGTGTGTCAGAACGGCGACCATCCGTCGAACCGGCATTGAGCGGTTTGATACTCACGGGCAACACAGTTGGCACTGATCGCAGTAGCGATGGTAAGACTGCAATTGTCGTCGCAACGATCGCCCCCACAATGTTCTCCACGTCATCATGTGGCCTAAAGGTGGCGAGTCTTGGGAGACAGAACGTCGGCGTGTTGACACCGGAGAAGCCGTCTTTTGACTCGACGGTTCATGGGCAATTCGCGGTGATTGAGATTGGAAAGACGGTCGATCTGGTTCCCGAGGAACGAAGAAATCCTCGGTCCATATGGGCGGTGAAGATTACAGAAGAGGCTTCAGACCAGAATCGTACATCAAGCTGGCGGATTGAAGCTCGTGACAAAACGGGGCGTTGGATGGAAAAGGAAAGCGTATATCACAGTTCGCGGGGCCCCATTTGTGATTACTGGCAGTTGGAAGGCGACGACTGGGCAACTGTCACCGTGGAGAGAACAGTCTACGATAAGGAAGTTGTCTTCGTCGGTGTTTCCGCATTTGAAGGATCGTTAGCGTCGCCTCGCGTTGATTACGTCGGCCCTGTGCGGAGTAAGTGAAGAAGTTCTACGCAGTGACTTCGGCAGCAAGAACAATTCGGCATCCCATATGAGGGCAGCTTGGGCTACACTTTACCCGAGCCTTTGCAGAGTCAAGCATACTCGCCTTGGGTATTGCCCTTCCAGGCAATTATCACGCCACCGCATGGGCTATTCGTCAATCGTACTCCACTGC
This sequence comes from Planctomycetaceae bacterium, assembly GCA_044378235.1. Lineage (GTDB taxonomy): Bacteria > Planctomycetota > Planctomycetia > Planctomycetales > Planctomycetaceae > SXXK01. Next base: position 19,652 of record JBILXT010000088.1, on the reverse strand, counting down.
TTCAGGCCGACGACCGGCAAAGCAAATGCTGCGGCTTCGGGCCATTCTGCGGTATCGGCTTTGCGGAATAGTTCGTAAAGATGTCGCGGGCGATCGGGTTCAGAAACGGTTCCTGGTTTATTCGTCCAAAGTCCCAGTCGCAGGCCTCCCTCGTGAGCGTGATCAACATGCCGATGCCAGATAAGAGCGTCGATGCCGGGCTGGCGAGCGACTTTTTCCCAGACATACGCAAAACCGGCAGCTTGCAGAGTTTCTCCGTCCTCGGTTTGAAGGCAATGCAATCCTTGTTCGCTGAGAATGATGCGGCGAGGCTTCTCCTGCCAAAGCAATTCCGGGCTTCGCAATGCTGTGCAAAGCACTTCCAGATTCTTAAACGTGATATGCGGTGAGTCAGGAGCATGCGTTGCCTGCTTGTCGAGCCATGTGCGTGGATTGCCCAGATCATCCGGATAAGGATGATGAGCGACATGCCATTCGAAGTCGCCTCGTTCGCGAGCTACACGAGCAAACTCATTCAAGAAGTCTCGAGTAGGGTACGACTCCTGCTCCGAAACGCCCGGCATTCGCGCTGTCCAGAAATGATCGAACGACAAATAGCAGCGACCGTGATCAGAATATTCGCGGACCGAATCATGAGTGGCTCGCGCCGCTTTTTCGTACTCCGATGCTGCATCGACCATTGGCATCTGGCCAAGGTTGTACCAGATCTTTTGTGAGTTCACTTCGTTGCCAACGATCCAGCCCCAGATGCGTCCTGATTCAGGGTGATGTCCGCTGTAACGTTCTGCGAGAAAAGCAATAATCGCTCGATATGTCCGAAGACCTTCTTCGTCGGCCGTGTTGAAGCCTGCAATTGTGAACTCGCCACTCGCCTTCGGATGCAGCATGATCGCATCGCGGGCTGGATCGCGAGAGGGATAGGCTAGCAGGATGGCGTAGACAACGATGTTTGCTTTACTCAGAGGCTGAATCTGCCTGTCCAGACTTCTGGCATAGTCACCGTTAAACAGCCACTCTTTCTCGCCATGTTGAAATCGGATCGTGTTGTCGCTCGGTTGCAGTTGAAGCAATGCGGTCAGATTGATGTTGATGCCAGCATGATGGATTCCCAGAGCAATTGCGTCGTCAACCATTTGCACCTGCAGTCCTTTCTTTCCTGGGGCCTGCGGAAAGGGCTGAGATTTCAATTCGTCAGCAATGGCCGTCGCCGATTGAAGGCTCAGAAGCATCAACGCGCAGAGAGTGATTACTGAAATGCGATCCAAAACGTGCATGAAATTGACTTCAGGGAAATGGACTGAGTTCGGTGACGTACTTGATGTGACATCTCCGAGTCAAACCCGAAGTCGTCAATCGTGTTGATTGACTCACACGTTCGATCCGCATCAAATGCTGTGATGGGATTCGTGAGATCGTTACCTGTTGGATGGCCGTGTATGTCTTTAGCAATTGAATGTCGGCAGCTTACGAAGACGTGGCCTGGGAATCCACCGGTGGAAGCAGTCCGAGGCGTTGATCTGCAGGTCGAACGAGGGACCTGTTTTGGAGTTTTGGGGCCGAACGGTGCCGGGAAGACGACCACGATCGAGATTTGTGAAGGATTGGTCCAGGCCACCAGTGGCGATGCATTCGTGCTTGGCAAAAACTGGGCGACACAGGCAGATGAGATCCGACAGGAAATCGGGATTTCTCTGCAGGAAACACGACTCTCCGAAAAGCTGACCGTGCTCGAAACGCTGACTTTGTTTCGCAGTTTTTATCGCTCCGGAATGAATCCTGAAGAGGCCATTGCCAAAGTCTCCCTTCAGGAAAAATCGAACGCTCGCATCAAATCACTGTCCGGAGGTCAGAGGCAGCGTGTTGCGGTGGCGACTGCTCTAGTGGGGAATCCACGATTGTTGTTTCTTGACGAACCGACAACAGGGCTGGATCCGCAATCACGACGCGATCTGTGGCGAATCATCACTGAGTTTCGTGAAGCGGGCGGAACTGTGTTGCTGACGACGCATTACATGGATGAGGCGGAAAGACTCTGCGACAAAGTAGCGATTTTTGATCGAGGGCGAATTCTGGCCATCGATACGCCGCAGAAGCTCATCTCTGATCTGGGAGCCGAACACGTTGTTGTGTTTACGGTCAGTGGTGAATCCGCGGCGGCGTTGCCGGATGATTTTGGAGTCAGTCTTCCGGGTGTCATTTCTGCTCGTATCGAAAGTGAGCATCGCTGTCTTTCGGTTCGCGAGCCTCATGTCGCGATTCCTGCTCTGCTGGCATTGATTAAAGAGAGATCCCTGAGGCTGACATCGTTGACGACAAGACAAGCAACTCTGGAGGACGTTTTTGTGCATCACGCTGGTCATCGTCTGACGGACGAAAATTCGGGAGCCGTTCGATGAGTTCATCCTGGAAGATGCACCCCGTTACCCAGTTGTTTCTTGCTCGGTTTCGAGAGTTTATCCGACAGCCGGAAGCCGTCTTTTGGTCGTATGTTTTTCCCCTGGTCATGATGATCGCGCTGGGGCTCGCTTTTCGCAGCGAACCAATGGAAGCCATTTCGATAGTAGTGCAGGATGGCGAAGGAGCAGTATCACTGGCTGAGTCACTGCGCGGCAGCAAGTCGCTGATTGTCTCAGTCGGGACTGAACTGCAATGCCGACAGCAACTACGTGCTGGGCAAAGCGAACTGATTGTTGTGGCAGAAGCTAACAATTCTACCACGGGTTATCGATTTGTTTTTGATCCCACGCGTCCCGGCAGTGTTCATGCTCGTGACGTTGTTAACGATGTCTTACAGCGTGCCGCGGGCCGACAGGATCCTGTGAAAACGACGGATGTGGCGATCGCCGAGCCTGGAAGTCGCTACATTGATTTCCTTGTGCCGGGCCTGATTGGTATGGGCTTGATGGGCGGTGGTGTCTGGGGTGTTGGCTATGCCATCGTTGACATGCGAATTCGGCAGGTGCTGAAACGGTTCATGGGGACTCCCATGAAGAAGCCTCACTTTGTCGCCGCCATGATGTTCAGTCGAATGATCTTTATGATTCCGGAGATCATCGTGGTCCTGCTGGTCTCACGATTTCTGTTCGGAGTAATCAACCACGGCAGTTATCTCAACGTCATGTTGTTGATCGTGCTGGGAGCGTTTGAGTTTGCCGGGATCGGGCTGCTGATCGCCAGCCGCGCGAAGACGCTGGAAGCCGTCTCCGGATTGATGAATCTGGCCATGGTGCCGATGTGGATTGGTTCGGGGATCTTCTTTTCAGCGAAGCGGTTTCCGGAATTTGTGCAGCCTGTGATTGGCCTGCTTCCTCTGACACCGGTAATCTCATCGCTGCGTCAGGTGATGCAGGAGGGATCTGGCATCATGATGATTCTTCCAGAGATTGCTGTGATCGCCGCGTGGGGCGTTCTGACATTTGCCGTCGCGATTCGCATCTTCCGTTGGGAATGATGGCTTAGAACTGCGACAGAAACCGCATGTCGTTTTCGTAGAAGCGTCGAATGTCATCGACACCGTAATGCTTCATGCAGAATCGTTCGATCCCAAGTCCGAATGCGAATCCGGTGTATTCTTCCGGATCATAACCCACCGCAGCGAAGACGTTCGGGTCAACCATTCCGGCTCCCCCGATTTCCATCCAGCTGTTGCCCCATTTCATGTCCACTTCCACAGATGGCTCTGTGAAGGGGAAGAATGAAGGTCTGAAACGGATTTCCACATCCGGCCCAAGGAAGCTGCGAGCAAACAAGCTGAGTACTGTCTTGAGCTGTGCCATCGTGACATGGCGATCAACCATCAAGCCTTCCATCTGGTGAAACATGCACGAATGCGTCGCATCAATGGTGTCCGGGCGATAAACCCGCCCCAGCGACACAATTCGAATCGGAGGCTTTGTTGTCTCCATTGTGCGGATCTGTACGGTCGAAGTCTGGCTTCGCAGCAGAACAGGACCACCAGCAGCAGCTGATGCGCAGGCGACGTAGAAATTGTCGAGCGGGTCACGGGCCGGATGATCTTCCGGAATGTTCAAGGCTTCGAAGTTGTGGCGTTCGTCTTCAATCTCCGGTCCGTCAACGACAGTGAACCCAAATCGCCCCATGAGTTCTCTGAACTCGGTGATCACGCGGGTAATAGGGTGGAGTTGGCCGATCTTTGGTCGTTCACCCGGCAGTGTCACATCGAAGTCAGAGGCGGCCTTCTGAGCTTGTGATTTCAATTGCTCAAGTTTGGCATCCAGTTGAGCAGTGACATTAGTGCGGACTTCATTGAATCGCTTGCCAACGGCTGGCTTCTCTGCCGGAGTCGCTGTGCCGACAACTTTCTGCAGATCTTTCACTCGTCCATTCTTTTGGCCGAGGAATTCAATGCGGACCTTCTCCAGCGAATCAGAATCCGTGGCCGCAGCAATCGCGTTCAGGGCCGATGTTTCAAACTCATTGAATGCGTTGAGAATTTCCATGCTGTGCTGTTCTTTAAACTTTATCCACCGAGAAAAACGCACTCGGAGGGCTCACGCCCTGCCGCTCGCCAACGCAGGGTAGGCATCAAGTGAGTATAGAAACGCGATGCAAAAAAGAAATCGGGCGAGCCCTCAAAGGCAAAGGCTCGCCCGATTCAAAATTCAATTGAGATTAACTCGGCGATCTCAAGCGACTGCGCTGCGAGCCTTCTTGGCGATCTCGACGATCTCGCTGAAGACTTCAGGATTTGCGATCGCGATTTCGCTCAGCTGCTTTCGGTTGATTTCAACCTTAGCAAGCAGGAGGCCATGCATAAAAGTTGAGTAGTTCATTCCGAGCTGGCTTACTGCAGCGGAAATTCGAGTAATCCACAGGGCGCGGAATTCACGCTTGCGAGTACGTCGGTCGCGGGTCGCAAATGCACGGGCACGGACCAAGGTTTCCTTGACTGTTCGCAACAGCTTGCTGCGTCCACCAACATTACCACGCGCTTCTTTGAAGAGACGCTTCTTTGAACGGTGACGAGCTTTCCCGAGACGAACACGCATTGGACCGGACCTTCAGAGCAAACAACCGTATGACTTTAAGAATCTGTTCTCAGACTGATCGCCACCCAGACAATCAGCATCCAGCGAGCATTCTCGCACTAAGCACCGGGGCGAAGAGCATCCATGATGATCTTTGCTTCAGCACCACAAACCAACCCACCGGCTCGCAGATTTCGCTTGCGCTTCGCGCCTTTGTGGCTGAGCAAGTGACCGCGAGACGACTTGCGATGAGTCGCTTTGCCAGACGCCGTAATCTTAAAACGGCGTTTCATTCCCTTATGTGTCTTCTGCTTTGGCATTTTTATCTCCGCGACTTTCACCAGCTCCCATAAGAAACTGGCTCGCGATCTGAACTAATGTATACGTTTTCCTGAGAAAGAGCCGGGGAGTATAACGAACATCAATCCGGCTTGTAAAGGAGCTTGCGGAGCGATCAGGGCAATTTTCAGGCTCAGCAAGACTTCAGATCGATCGATTATCGTCCGCAGCCAAGCAATTCACGAGCGAAACTGGCGTGAAGGCGCTTTCCACTCCGGTACCCAACAGACCAGCTCCACTGAGTCACCCTGCTGAATGCTACAGAACTTCAGGCTTTCTGGGGACGCTGTTGAGGAAAACTCCTGTTTCTGAATGAGAACCATCGTCAATCGGCTGTTTTTGCCCCTGTCCAACCGGCTTCCGTCTGTGTTCGGCAGTCATTGCCGATCTGCGGAAGGCACTGGTCCCCTTTGCCTGTCACGCAAAAGAATCGGCGTTGCAGTGAAAATCGAACTGCCTGTATTCTGCGTTCCTCTCCAATTTTTCCTCATGAATTCAAACTGGCGATTGAGGCCACTTCTCGGTGGTCATCTCTCCGTCAGGCAAGGCTTCGAAGAAGGCGAAGGAACTCGGCTGAATCGCCGTGGGTGCTCAGCACTCAAAGTTCCGGATGCTTCTTTCAGGCCAACCTCTTCCTCTCTCTGAAAATCTCACCTTTCGCGACTTCCTGAAAGGCGCTCTCATGTCTTCGTTGCGACTGCGGAAATTGTTCCGCGGACTTTTTGCTTTGGCCAGTATCTCTATTGTCGCCGGTTGCGGAACAATGGGCAGCAGCATGGCCAACAGATCCGGCATGAGTTACTACAAGAAGGGCAACTACGCGGCAGCCGCTGGAGAATTCCAGAATGCGATGAAGTCTGATCCGGCGAACCCGGATTACATCGCCAACCTGGCGAAATCTCGAATGAAGATGGGTGATGCTTCAAACGCTGAGCGATATTATCGCCAGGCCTTGACGATAGATCCGTCTCACCAGCCTTCTTATCACGGTCTGGCTGAACTCATGCTTGACCAGGGACGCGGGCAGGAAGCGACTGCGATGCTTTCGACATGGGCCGGCACACAACCGTATGTTGCGGAGTCGCACGTCGAGCTCGCATGGCTTCAGCGCGAGCTGGGAAATGACTCCGGGGCCGTTCAGTCTCTGGAACGCGCTCTGGATGTGAATCCGAACCATGCGACCGCTCTGGCTCACATGGGACAATACTACGAAGAATCAGGTCAGCTTGACGAAGCGGTCGCCTATTATCAGGACTCGCTGCACGCAGACTGGAACCAGCCGGAAGTACATTCACGAATGGCGGCTGCCTCAACAGGTGCTGGTGCCGAAAGCCCGATGGCAGCGACGGCAATGGCTCGAGGCGTGCATCCCTATAGCATTCCTCGTCAGCAAACAGCCTTTGGGCCACCCTCTGCAGGCGCCCAAATGGCCCAAATGCAGATGATGCAGACTCAGATGGCTATGTCAGGTAGCCCAATGTCAGGCAACCAAATGTACGGAAGTCAAATGATGCCTGGCCAGATGGCAATGTCTCAGCCGGGACCTTCAGGAAGTATGTCGACCGGTTCAATGTCGGCTCATTATCCTTCCATGTCGTCCGGCTGGCAGCCTTCGAATTCTCCGATGACTTCGATGCCAACTCAAACTGCCTCATTTGGCGAGCAAATGCCGATGATGAGTCAGCCTGCCGAGACTATGACGTGGCCAGCTGGCACGACGATGCCGTCTGATATGCCATTCGAGATACCCTCGGCACCTGCATCGAAGACTGCGGTTGCTCCGACGCCGGATCCTGCGTTTTCAGAGATCTCTTCAGAAGCATCAGCGACTCCGGTCACTACTGCGTCTTACACTCAGACAGAACAGGTCACGCCCGTTCCTGCGAATTCCAACGAAGGTGCGCCGTTCGTCGAAGCCTTCTGAGTTGTACTTGCAAAGTTTGAAGACCTGACGGCGTCTCGACTGCTATCAAGCTCGGGACGCTTTTTTATTGGCGGCGCACGTCTGTGGATCGTGGATTCCGGCATAGTGCATCTGCAAATCGGGATCACAATCGCTCACATTGAGTCCGCTGCAGCACACTGTTCCGGAGTTTGACTCGTGCTGCTCAGTCTCTGCGGCATGCCTTTTTGAAACAGAGGGGAATTCCTGCCACGGCATGAATCTCTGTGAATAACACGACTTTTGTAGTGCCGCGGTGCGTCTAATCGCGTAATTGGCACGGTCGTCGGATCAATTTCTGATGATCCGGTACTCGCTTTGCCTTCTTTGAACCCTGCGAAGATCTTGTCAGATCTATCGATTGAGGTTCAAGCAGTAGGCCGATTATTCGGCGCTTCCGACGAAAGGCAGCGAGTCATGATTCATCATTCCGGCGTTTGGATCGATCACCGGCAGGCAGTGATTGTGAGTCTTTCCGGATCTGAGCCGACCGTGACGCGAATTGAGTCCGGGGCAGAAAAGCACGTTCGATCCTCCAGCGGTTCGCGTCAAGCGGGGTCCGGGGAGTCGCATCACGGAACTCCTGAGGATGTGATTGATCGGAAATTCGACAACCATCTCAAAAGCTACTATGAAGAAGTTGCCGAAGGTCTGAAGGACTCAGCGGCGATCCTTGTCATGGGGCCCGGTGAGGCCCGAACCGAGTTTCAGAAGCAGATCAAAAGCAAGGAAATGCTTGCGAAAGTCGTCGCCAACGAGAAGTGCGACAAGATGACAGATCCTCAGCTCGTTGCGAGAGTGCGTGAGTTCTTTGCTGCCCATGCAAAGTCGGCGTAGCTGGCCTGTTGATTATCGGGTCGCAAGGTCTGCACGAAAACAGACGCATTTCTTACAAGAGAATCGGGCGCACGATTTCGCCGTGGACGTCGGTAAGACGAAACTCGCGCCCCTGGTAGCGGTAGGTCAGCCGTTTGTGGTCGAGCCCCAGAAGATGCAGGATGGTGGCATTGAGATCGTGCACGTGAACTGGTGATTCAACGATGTCCATTCCGAAGTCATCGGTTCGACCGTGTGAGATTCCACCCTTTATGCCACCACCGGCAAGCCACATCGTATAAGCATCTTTGTGATGGTCGCGTCCGGGGACGTCTTTGGAGTTTCCGTCGCCTCCCTGACTTAGAGGCGTTCGTCCGAACTCGGAGCCCCAGACGATCAGCGTTTCGGACAACAGGTCTAGTGCTTTGAGATCGCGAATTAACGCGGCCATCGCCTGATCCACATCTTTGCACTTGGCCGGCAGGCGAGTCTTAAGGCCGCTGTGATGGTCCCAGTCGGAATCGTACAGTTCGATATGGCGGACACCTCGTTCAATCAGCCGACGAGCGAGCAGGCAATTGTTGGCGAACGAGGCTTCGCCGGGTTTGGCCCCGTACATGTCCAGCGTCTCTTTGGTCTCTCCGGAAATGCTCATCAACTCAGGCACTGATGTCTGCATCCGAAATGCCAATTCGTATTGACTGATGCGAGTCGTGACTTCCGGGTCACCTGTCGCTTCAAGTTGTTGCTCGTTCAGGTCCTTCAACGCGTCGAGTTCGCGGCGGCGGTCTTCTGGTTTGTAACCTGCGGGATTGGTCAGGAAGAGGACTGGATCGCCTTTCGAGCGAAATTGAATCCCCTGATGAACACTTGGTAGAAATCCCGGTGTCCACAAACTGGTACCGGCACCTCCGGGAGGTCCGCTCAGCAGAACAACATAGCCGGGAAGGTCCTCGTTCTCTGTCCCGAGTCCATACGTGACCCACGCGCCGAGGCTTGGACGACCGCCTCGACCGAATCCGGAATGCAGAAACATCTGAGCTGGAGCGTGGTTGATTTCATCGTTTTGGACGGATCGAATCACAGCGATCTCGTCAGCGACAGTGGCGAGGTGCGGCAGCAGCTCTGAAATCATCTGTCCGCTTTGACCATGAGATTTGAACGACCATGGTGATCCGGCCAGAGTTGATGTCTTGCCAATGAATGCAAAGTCTCGTCCTTTCGTGACTTCTTCAGGGCACGGTTGGTTATGGCGTTTTACGAGTTCCGGCTTGGGGTCGAAGAGATCCAGCTGCGACGGTGCACCGACCATGTGAAGATAGATCACATGTTTTGCTTTTGGGGCAAAGTGCGGCTTCCTCATCACGTCATCAAAGGCGAAGGCATTCGCCGATTTCGAGAGCATCTCGGCAAAGGCAATGCTCCCAAGACTGAATCCGCCCGAGGCCAGAAAGCCACGTCGATTGTTCATAGATGTTCTGAACATGGAGTTTTCCGATTCGACCTGCGAATGCTATTGAATTCAGGGTTTTGTAATCGTCTCGTGCAGGTTCAGCAGCACAGTGGCCACACTGTACCACGCTGCAATTTCGGGCTTTGTTGCCTTGATGGAAGCAGGTGTCGCCTGAGTCAAGAGCTTTACATCGTCGGGTCGTTGTTGTAACTCCCGGACCTGATCATGAAACAGTGTGGTCAGGCGATGCAGTTCGCGTTCTGTTGGCTTTCTGCTTGTACACAATTCGAACCCCCGAGCGATTTTTGTCGCAGGTTCATGATCACTCGATTCGGAAACAATACGATGAGCCAACGCTCGCGCAGCATCCACGAAAACGGGATCATTCATCAGTGACAGCGATTGCAGTGGTGTATTCGTCCGAGAACGCTTCACTGTACAAGCAAGGCGTGCTGAACCGTCGAAGGTCATCAGCGTCGGATTGGGAGCACTTCGCTTGTGGATAATGTAGATGCTCCGGCGGTACTTCTGCGTTCCCTCACTGACAACGTAGTCATACTGCTGGCCTCCTACTTTGGCCCACAGACCTTCCGGTTGCATCGGACGGATCGGTGGACCCGACTGAGTCAGGTCGATCAGTCCCGAGATAGACAACGCATTGTCTCGAATCGTTTCCGCATCCAGGCGAAACCGAGGGCCTCGAGCAAGGAGTCGGTTCTGGTCATCCAGTTCTTTCAATTGAGTGCTGATGAACGATGATTGGCGATAGGTTGACGAAGTCACGATCGTGCGAAGCACATGTTTCATCGACCATCCGTTTTCGATGAAATCAACCGCCAGCCAGTCGAGCAACTCGGGATGAGTTGGTCTCTCTCCTTTGATACCGAAATCTTCAGGAGTAGAAACGAGGCCGGTTCCGAAGATCTCTGCCCACCAGCGATTGATGGTGACTCGGGCTACAAGAGGATTCGCAGGATCGACGAGCCAGCGAGCCAGTGTCAGCCGGTTCGGTGGTCCATTGGGCATCGGATGCAACGTTGCTGGCGTTGAAGGCTGAACAGCCGGGCCATGTTGACGATAATCGCCTCGCTCAAAAATGTAGGCGGGCCGTGTTTCCTGTTCGACCATCACCAGAGTTGTCTCTGGAGTCCATTTAGTGAGTTGTTTCTTGACCGAGGCGATTTGTTTTTCGAGGCGTTTTGCGGCGTTATCGGATGTGACCCGGAAGTCCAGGATCGTTTTGTGATCGTTGTCCGACCACTCTGTCGGGGTTTGTCTGGTGATTTTCAAAAGACTTTCAGAGAGTTCTGTTGGCTCCGCGGTTGCACCTGAATTTCCCGTGACTGCCGAGATGCGAAAACATCCCAGCGTTCTGGCGTTGCCGAAATTTTGGTGTAGTTCAATCGAAAGCGTATCGCCCTCGGAAAGATCCAGCGGTTCCTCAAGCACAAAGTTTGCCCAGTGTGGCTGACTGAACTGAGGAGCGATGGCCCAGCCCGTTGCATCGTCTCCATCAATGGCACCTGAAACGTCCCATCGGTCCTGAGAAAAGTCTGCCGTTGCTGACGCAAACCTCAGAGGCCGTGGTGTGGGATCGTCTTTGCGCAACACTGAAACGGAGAACTCATGCAGAACAAAATTTGTTTTCTTCGGGTCTCCTCGCCCGGGGCCTCGTCCTGGCAGAGAATCATGTGTCAGAGCTTCAAGTCGCAATGCTTGAACGCCTTTTAGATCCGGGGAGGCCTTCAGTGCGTAAATGTCTTTTGAAGGCGGATCGTTACCAATGAGTAGAATAGAACCATCTTGCTTCTGCTCATGAGAGTCCGTGTTTCCCTGAGACCTGAATTCTGTCACCTTGAGTGGATGAAGCACGGGAGACGATTCCGCCTGGGCGGCGAGATTCGCCGTCCATTCGACAAGTGTGGCATCAAGCTGATTACGTCTTTCCTGGAGGGCCGCTTCCAGCTCTGAAAGCTGCTTCATCAAGGGAGTTCGTTCACGGTCACGCTCGACATTCGCGAGCGGCATTGTGGGCCCCTGAAACGCAATGGAGGAGGGCTGCTTCGGGTTGGTCCGATCGGCTTCGATCGCCGTGTTGTTGAAGAATGCCAGCAGACCGTAGTAGTCTCTCGTTGTAAACGGATCGTACTTGTGGTCATGGCATTGCACACATTCCATGGTTGTGCCCAGCCAGACCGTGGACGTCGTGTTGACTCTGTCGATCAGTTGTTCGGCCCGAGTTTCCTCGGGGATTGAACCGGCTTCCACATTGGTTGGAGCTGAACGATGAAAACCGGTGGCAATTTTTTGTGATTCGGTTGCGTTGGGAAGCAGGTCGCCAGCAATCTGTTCGATTGTAAACTGATCGAACGGCATGTCGTCGTTCATGGCCTTAATCACCCAGTCACGCCACGCCCAGTTGTCGCGAAGATCGTCGCGCTGGAAACCATGCGAGTCGGCATAGCGAGCCAGGTCGAGCCAGTGGCGTGCCCACTTTTCTCCGAATTGCGGGCGCTGCAGGAGATCGTTAACGATCCGCTGAAAGTTGTCGTCTGAAGGATCGCGAACGAAAGCGGCAACTTCATCAGGCGTTGGAGGAAGTCCGATCAGGTCGAAGTAAAGTCGCCGGATGAGTTGACTCGGCTCGGCGGCTGATGAAGGACTCATTCCCGCAGCTTGAATCTTCTGCAACACAAAGGAGTCGATCGGTGTTCGGATCCATGAGTTGCCCTCGGAGGCTGTCAACTCCACTTTGACCGGTTGTTGATAAGCCCAGTGTTTGGGGGCTTCAAACGAGGCCGGCCATATTGCTCCGGTTGCGACCCACTGTCGAAGGATGTTGATTTCTTTTTCAGTCAGACGATCGCCGGTCGCTGGCATCAGTTCAGCATGGCCCGCGGGAAGTTGGATTCGGCGAATGAGCTCACTGGCGTCCGGGTTGACCGGATCAATCAGACCCGAGTCGACGAGTGTCTGGTGTCCATCGAGGCGCAGGTTCGCTTCCTGTTTTTGGACGCCATGGCATTCGAGGCAGTGTCGCTGCAGTACTGGAAAGACTTCTCGCTTGAAATGTGCTGTGGAGTCTGCGGGCACTTTGTTAGGCTCGTCACCCGCGAGTCGACAAGACGTCAATGAAATTGCCAGAGCGCAGGACAAGGCAATCAAGATACGTTGTGAATGTCTCATCAAGACACCGGGGTTATCTTCGCTGAAGAGTGTGGATGGTGGCTGTTCAATATATACTCGGACCGACTCTTAAATACATGTCATCGCAGCGATTTGAGGTCTAAAAGCGTTTGTGGTGGTCGCTCGCGAATCGCTGGTCGTCGTGTATTATGGTTGCGTCAGCCTGGGTTCTGTGTGCAACTCATGAGGGGAGATGTCTGGTGTTGCCGATCATTCTTGGAATCGTTGCCGGTATTGTTGTCGCCGTTCTGTTACTCGGTTTTTCTCGCCCATCAACCTTCCGGGTGGAGCGATCGATCACGGTCAACGTGCCAGCGGAGGCGGTCTATGCTCTGCTGACGGATTTTCGGCGATCCACATCCTGGTCGCCATGGGAGAAAAAAGATCTCAACATGAAGAAGACTTTCAGCGGTCCCGCGACAGGTTTGGGTTCCGCGTTCGAATGGGAAGGCAATCAGAATGTTGGACATGGTCGGCAGGAAATCGTGGAAGCAGTTCCGAACTCGAAAGTCACTACGCGGCTCAACTTTTATAAGCCGTTCAAAGGCGAGAATATGGCTGAGTTTTTGTTTGAGCCGACGAACGGGGGAACTCTTGTGCGTTGGGTCATATGGCCCTTTGAATTTCATCGTGCGAGTTCTTTGCTTTAACATGGACAAGATGATTGGAAAGGACTTCGAAGAGGGACTGGCCAATATCAAAGCCCACCTTGAAAAGTAAATCTGCAAAGTGTGACTTTGAGCGTAACAAGAGTCCTCAAATGATCTCCCGTTGTTTTTGCCTCGCCCTCGGTGCGTTCGTGTCCCATCTTGACTAAAATGTGCGGCTAAGACTGAAACCTGATCATTCAAACCACTATTCCTCCGCTGGAAGCATTCTCATGCCCCGAATCATGTGCCCTGCTCTCTTTAAATCTGTCGGATCTGCGGCTGTTGCCACAATTCTTGCTGCCACCGTCACCAGTGCACATGAAAAAAGTCCTGATCTGAAATGGCAGAAGCACACGATCAATGATCAGTCGCCCTACGAGGCCTGCGGAGCGGCCGATTTTAACGGCGACGGGAAGCTTGATATTTTCAGTGGCGATTCGTGGTATGAAGCTCCGACATGGACGAAACACAAAGTGCGAGACGTTCCCGCCAGTGCGCCGAACCCGCATTACTACGAGGACTTTTCTGATTCTCCTCTGGACGTGAACGGTGATGGGCGACCTGACATCGTGACCTGCAATTACTTTGGTAAGCGTGTCGGTTGGGTGGAAAATCCTGGTGGCGACGCGACTCAACCATGGAAGGAACACGAAATTGATCTTCCGGGAAATATGGAGACCGGTGAACTGATCGATCTCAACGGCGACGGCAAACTGGACTTTCTTCCAAATACCGGCAACGTTGTGGTTTGGTATGAGCTGACTCAGCAGAAGCCGGAAGTCGTCTGGAAGAAGCATGATCTCGGCAGCGAAGGATCCGGGCACGGTGTCGGTGCTGGCGATGTGAATGCCGACGGACGTGTTGACATTATCACGCCCAAAGGATGGCATGAGCAGCCTGCGGATGGATCAGACAAATGGCCTTTTCATCCGGAGTTTCAGTTGGGGGCTGCTGGCATCTTTATTCATGGCCGCGATGTTGATGGTGACAAGCTGACCGACATCGTCTGGGGAATGGGCCACGGTTTCGGATTGAGCTGGCTCAAACAGTCAACGGCCGCTGATGGGAAACGTGAATGGACCAAGCACACGATCGATGACACTTTTTCGCAGGCTCACACTTTGGCGTTTGCCAATCTGGATGGAAAAGGTGAACCGGAGCTGATTACTGGCAAACGTGTCTATGCTCATGAAGTAGAGCCGGGCGATACCGATGGGTCAGTGGTCTTCTATTACTCGTTCGACAGAAAATCGGGTACCTGGAACAAGCACACTATTTTTCATGGTGATCCTGCGGTGAATGCTCCCAAGGATGCTAAAGACCGGTGGGCTCTGAAGGATTTTCCGAAAGGCACAGCAGGTGTTGGTTTGCAGGTGGCTGTGATTGATATGGACAAAGACGGCGACCTGGATCTGGTCTGCCCTGGAAAGTCTGGATTGTATATGTTCGAGAATCTTGGCTATTGATCGAGGCCCGCCCCACAAGATTTTTTCCATGGCACAACGAAGCAGCCCGACGCGTTTATAACGAGTCGGGCTGTTTGCATTGGGGTCTGGATTATTTGGAAGGGAACGGCGAACGCTCGAACAGCCACCAGCGAGGTTTCCATTCGCCGCGAGTCAGGCCAAACTGTTTGTGAGCGGCCTCCGCGATCTTTGCCGCGATTTCTTCCGGGGAATCGCTGACGATAAAGCGATCGACGTCGAGTACGCTGATTGTTCCTTCAGTGGCCATGGTTTCGCGAAGATAGTTAACCATGGGGCCCCAGTATTCTGTTCCCGCGAGAACGATTGGAAATCCTTTCATCTTCCCCGTTTGAACCAGCGTGGCGATTTCGAAAAGTTCATCCAGCGTCCCGAATCCACCTGGCATCGCAACAAACGCGTACGAGTATTTTGCCAGCATCAATTTGCGGATGAAGAAGTATCGAAAGTCGACGAACGTATCGAGATAAGGATTCGATTTCTGTTCCATGGGCAGCACGATATTGCAGCCCACACTTCGACCTCCGACGTCTTTTGCTCCACGGTTTGCGGCTTCCATGACTCCGGGCCCGCCACCGGTGATCACCGTGAATCCGGCCAGTGCGAGTTGTTCACCGACACTCCGCGAAAACTTGTAGTATGGATGATCTTCCTGAAAGCGAGCTGACCCGAAGACGGTTACGCAGGGACCGACGAAGTGCAGTTTGCGAAAGCCCGAGATCATTTCACGGAAGGCTCGAAACGCCATCATGAGTTCGCGAAAACGCGACTGTGGACCACTAAGGAACCTGGTTCCAGGGGCCGAGTTTTTCTTTGTCACCGAGTTGACTGTGGTGTTCTCGGTCTCGCTGTGAATCTTCATGTTCATTGGGAATTCCCCCGGTCAGAGCGTCGAATTTGTTCGTCGTGGTGTTGAGTGTGGCTCCTGAACGTGGTATCGACATCGTTGGATCACGTCGATGATTTGCATCGTTCACGAAATGGAGCCTTCGCGAGCAAATCTGATCGGCAGGATTTGCCGGTTCGTGCCCCAGGGAGCAGCTTCAGGCAGGATCCTTGGTGAGTGGACAGAACTTACGAAATTGACCGAATGCCGTTGTCGGAGGTACCGTCTCCATCCAACATGATTCAGCCAAAAGTAAAGCATGCCTGGCGCATGACGCAAACCGATTCCGTCATGTTGTTGCTAACGGGTGGATGTTCTTTGGCGGATAGAGATCAGGCCATTTTTGGACGAATCCTCTGAAAACTCCTTCTCAGCTGACATTGTTAACGACAAGTCTGCAGGTCCTGATGATCGTCTTCATCAACGGATGTGCAGGGCTTGGTACGTCGCGATGGGCGATGGATGATGCCGTTTATGAAGAAAAGTACGACGATCCCTACAACGGAGATGATGTCGATAAAGCTCAGCGCATGATGAAGCAGGCGATTGATGCTCGGCATGCAACTGATCGAGGCGGCGTGTACGTCGGCGGCGCGGCCTCAGATGAGCCGTTTGCTTTGGGAGCTGAGTTAGGCGGGTTCCACTACTTTGGTTCGTTCCTGGAAACTCGCGGCGGAATCAAAGGTCTGGCCGGTACCTCCGAAAAAGACTGGTTTCTTGGCGGAGACTTCGGCCTGCGCCTTCAGGCGCCGTCACGGCTGACTCCCTTCGTCGGAGTGGGCACTTTTCTTGGAGGTAACAGAAAGAGTGAGCTCGCTGAGAACGACCATGTTGATAATGATGATGATCTGTCGGTCGATGAGCGAGGTGAACGGGAAGATGTGTATAACTTTCTTGCCAGTGTTTACCCAGAACTTGGAGTTCACTTCTGGATCAATGGAAAGACGCGACTCACTGCAGGAGCCCAGTATCATTTGACGACTTCGGGACGCTCCAATGACTTCTGGTTCTTCGGAGTTTCGCTGGCGTTTCTGGAATTATGAATGCGGCGATCCGGCGATGAATGGTTTGCCCAAACGCGTGGCACCTTCTCCCGTGTAACTCGTGTCACGTTGGCGCAGGTCGAGGCGAAACGCCGATGAATTTCCAGCCGACAAGGAACCAGCCCTTGCCGTGTTTGTCGCACCAGCGGACTTCGCCTCGGAGACAAACTGGATCTGTCATCACGCTGTGAATCTCAAGTACCGCGATGGACTTTGGCTGGAATTCGACGTCAGTAATGATTCCGATGCCCTGCGACGAAAGATCTTTTGCAAACGCCTTCAGCGTTGGTCCATGAGGCAGATGAATCTTGACCGGCCGCGCGAAGGGCTGGCGGACTTCCGTCCGGCGTTCGGTAAACTTCGAACGCTGGATTTCCATCATCAATCGGTCGATTTCTTCCTGCATGGTTTTACTCTGTGTTGATCTGTGGACCGGAGCAGGCAGCTGCCCTGCTCCGGTCCACACAATTCAGAATTTGCTTCAGATGACAGTCTGAGGGCGAGATTGGCGCAACTGACGTTACTGTTGTTACGCTCCCAACTGCTTCTTCAGCTCGACTGCTCCGGCCGCGATCGCTTCATCCAGCTTCTCGACAAGCTTTGCACCAGCTTCGGCCATGTCCGGGCGACCACCGCCGGCACCGCCAGCGACCGTTGCGGCCACTTTGACAACATTACCGGCGTGAAGATTCTTGTCTTTGACCAGTGGCTTACTGACAGCCACGATCAGAGAGACCTTGCCCTCGATTTCTGCACCCAGGATAAGTGCAATCGGACTGTGCTTTTCACGCAACTGGTCTGCAAAGTCTCGCAAAGTTTCGCGAGACACACCTTCCAGCTTCTTTGCGATTACATTCACACCGCTGATCGTTTCCGCCTGAGCTGCCAGCGCCCCGATGGCATCTGCGACGGAGGCTGAGTTCAGCTCGGACAACTGCTTGCTGAGCGTCTTCACTTCGTTCTGGAGCGATTCGACTTTCGCAACGAGTTCTGAGGCCTGAGGAGCCTTCAGCATTCGCTGCAGTTGTGCAATCAGTTCATCCGTCTCACGTCCTTTTTCGACAGCTTTTGGGCCTGTGATCGCTGTGATGCGGCGCACGCCTTTGGCAATCGGCTCTTCGGAAGTGATTCGGCAGAGGCCCACTTGTCCCGTATTCGACAAATGAGTACCGCCGCAGAGTTCGACACTGAAATCGCCCATGCTGACAACTCGAACTTCGTCCGGATATTTTTCTCCGAACAGAGCCATTGCACCCTTCTTGCGAGCCGCTTCAATTGGCAGAAGCTCGGTCGTGACGGTTGCTCCCTGAGCGATACATTCGTTGATAATGTCTTCAACCTGACGGACTTCTTCCGCAGTCAGTGCCTGATTGTGAGCAAAGTCGAATCGCAGTTCATCCTGCTGAACTCGGGAACCGCGTTGGGTTGCATCCTTACCGACTGTGCAGTGCAGCGCGTGATGCAGAATGTGGGTGGCCGAGTGGGCTCGTCGAATTCCTGACCGGCGAGATTCGTCGACCGTTGCTGACAGCGTCTGTCCGACAGAGAGCTTGCCCTTAGTCAAATGGCCAACGTGAATCCAGAGATCTCCATCCTTCTGAGTATCTGCGACGATGAACTCGGCTCCTCCGCCAATCAGAGTCCCGATGTCGCCGACCTGGCCACCCGATTCCGCGTAGAAAGGAGTCTGGTTCAATGCGACACCGATAGGCGTTTCATGTCCCGCAGAACCAAACTCTGTAACGAGTTCCTTGTTTGAGATGATGCCCACGACTTTGCAATCGGCAGCCATCGATTCGTAGCCAAGAAACTTTGTACCGCCCTGTTTCTTCAGCGAATCAATAGGTCCAGCGCTCATGACCGAGTCGGCAAATGCTCCACGGCCGCTGGTCGCTTCATGGCGTTTGCGAGCGATGGTGTAGCCGGAGTGATCAACCTTCAGGCCCTGCTGAGACGCCAACGTTTCCGTCAGTTCGATCAGGAAACCGTAAGTCTGATGCAGATCGAACGCGTCCTGGCCGGAAATCACACCAGATGACTTCGCTTTGGCGGCCAGCTTTTCAAACCGAGGCATGCCACGGTCAACAACGTCCAGGAACTGCTCTTCTTCGAGTTTGATGACGTTGGATACAGACTGAACTGTTTCGGCAATTTCCGGGTACGCATGCTTCATGCCCGCGACAACGGCTGGAACAAGAGTGTGCAAAAACGGAACCTTCTTGCCAAGGAGATATCCTTCCATGGCGGCACGTCGCAGCAGCAATCGCACGATATAGTTGGCTTTGTCAGGACCCGGATTGGCACCTTCATGAATCGCGAACGAGCAGGCTCGCAGATGGTCAGCGATGCGCCGGCATGCACGTCCCCATGCTGCGTCGTACGAATACTTGAAACCTAACGCATCACCGGCCGCGATGCACATTGGCTTAAGAATATCGATTTCGAAATTGCTCAGGACGCCCTGCAGACACGACGCACAGCGCTCGAGACCCATGCCGGTGTCGATGTTCTTCTTGGGCAAAGGATGCAGATTTTTTGGTGGATCACCCACACGATTGAACTGAGTGAAAACCAAGTTCCAGATTTCGACCGGCTTGGTTGCTCCCGGAGCCAGATAATAGATCTCTGAGCATGGTCCGCAGACACCATCAGGTCCCTGGGACGGAGCTGATGCCGGCCAGAAGTTTTCGGACTCATCAAGTCGGCTGATTCGATCGGCCGGAAGTTTGATTTCCTTGTTCCAGATGTCGAATGCTTCGTCGTCATCCAGATAGACAGTGACCGTCAGGCGATCAGGATCCAGTCCCAGCCACTGTTTTGTCGTCAGGAACTCCCAGGCCCAATGAATGGCCTCCTTCTTGAAGT
>JBILXT010000087.1:0-20996 GCA_044378235.1 Planctomycetaceae bacterium | reverse complement strand
GTCAGAATGATAAGGGGCCTTCGATCCTGGCGAGCAACTCGTCCCGTCGCATCGGTTTGACCAGAATGACGAAGCTCCGTCAGAAAATCCTCCGGAGCTGACAAGTGCTCAATAACATCCAGAAGCAGCACCGCGTCATAACTCCAGATATCGAAGGGATAGGGCCCTCGGTCAAGATTACAACGAGTAAACTCACTGACTGTCTGCGGGAGTGGCGGCTCTACATCGACACCGTGAACAAAGATTCCATATTCACGACACTTCTTTGCGACATGCCCGGGCCCACACCCCAGATCAAGCACTCTGTTGACCCCAGCCCGCCGAATCTCATCGATCGCCAGCGAATGTGATGAGTAAGCCTTCTCTGATTTATCCCGATAACGCTCCGGTGATAAGTCACGATACTTCAGGGAGCACCAGATACCCAGGCTATGAAGGCGAAATCTGAGGTTCTCAATTCTGCGTCGAAGCGGAGCGGAGCAGGGGAAACCGGGACATATCTCCGTCATCGTCATCGATCGCGATTCATGAACCACACCCAGATGTTCACGCTGCCGCATCACATCATCTTCGAACGCATTGTCATCATCATTGAAATCGAATGGGATTCGCGACATAAACGTACTCTGATATCGACGGGCGACGAGCATCGTACTGCGCGGGCTCACGGATTCAGCAAATGTGCCTGCGAGCGACACGACCTGCGGCTTTTCGGACGACGGCGATAAATCGCCTGCTCTCAACAACTGCTCGATCGCTTCCGGAAGGAATTTCTCGACGGCAATCACCAGCAATGCGTCGTACTGCTCAAGAAGCGTCTTACGAAAGAAGAGTTTCTGGATGGCTCCCCATCCCCACCCGGAACCGACAACTAATTCCCGAATACTCACGCCCGGTGTCGCCGCCAGTTGACAAGATCTTACATTCAGGGAGCCATGAGGCTGGCTGGCATCCTGGATCACAAACCAAACTTGCCGACACTGGCTGATTTCTGGAGATTTCGAACTCGATAAAGCCTCAAGGAAATCCTTCTTCATCGACTCCAATGCCGAAGATTCGATAACGTGAATCACGATCAGAAACCCCGAGGCTGCTCCGGAGTTCTGCCCAGAATCTGTGCTGTTCACGTCGCCGGCCCCAGGCCAATGGAAAATTCGAAAACCAAGGAATTACTCTCCAATCGCATTACTGCAGCGGCGATACAGGAGCCTCTGTTTGCAAGGAAATCTCAAAAGATAACGTTAGTGAGCACGATCAGGGGACGCCAACAGGAAGAGGTTCATCAGAGCAGAAAAACTGTACTTCCTCGGTCTGCGAATCGATCGGGACGGCCTTAAATGTTCCCATCAGAAGTTCCACTGGAACTTCGCGGCGATTGACGTGACATCTCCAGGAAGGATCCCAATTGTCGATGTAGCACAGATATCCCTTGCCGCCGCATTCAATTTTCAGGTCCAAAACATCGCCGTCAAACGCCCGAACTTCTTCGCGGCAATTTTTCTCCGTTCGAAAACTGCGAGCAGCTTCCACAAACTCCTGAGGCGATGAATACTCCAGTTCAGGCACAAAAAAGAATCGTTGCCCGTCATTGACGCCCAGCATCTCCATCAGGCCCGGAACTTCGTGCAACTGCCCCGGATCAGAAACAATCTCTGAGGGACGCGGGGCAAATCGACACAGGAACTTGACGTAACGATCAAGGTACCAGTTACTCATAAGGCCCAACTGGTATCTGGATCCCAAAGAAACGGAGGACGCTGTCAAGGTCCGAGGCAACAGCAAACCTTCACGAAGCCGACTGGAGATATCAACCACTTCCCGAATGGTATGTGTGTCTGTTCCACGGTCAGCCCACTGCAGATAACCGTACCCGCATGTTTCGAATGCACTGATGACTGGCAGTATTACAGCAGCAATTGACACGCGTCGGTTTCTCTTCCAGAGATCGCCGGAAGGCCTGGCCGGAGAGGCCGGAGAGTTTTGATCGCGGGATCCCAGTGACAGAACCACCAGGAAACCGGTCCCAATGCATCCCACAACCATCACAGTCCATTGCAACATTGCTCGAGAACCTGCAAACGGACGGTCAGCGGCCATAAAGATTGAACGCCAATAGGGATCCTCAACTGTGAATCGAGCCAACGCCATCTGCAGTGCAACGATAAGGATCCCAATAGCGGCAAGGTACAGAGAGTAACGAATCTTGAGACCACCCGTTGCTGTCAGCACATGATGCTGCCACCAGCTCCAGCTTCTCGACAGCAGCAGTGCGAAAATTGGCAGGAGAATGATGTTCATCCGCCCCCAGACGCGAAGTGAAGAGAACCCTGGATAGTATCTCCACATGAATGCAAACAGCGGAGAATTCTCCTCCAAAGTCAACAGGCTGAGAAACACCCATAATACTCCGGCTCCCAACAACAGCCGACGCGATCGTACTGTTGCAAGGGTAGCCGCAGTCGTCTGAGTCACCCCAGGCCGGAACGACACGACGACAAATAAAACCACAAGCGATAACGCCGTCACACCAAAGAAATACCACCCTTCCATCGAAGCTCGTGGCGGATAAACCAGACTTCCCAAAACATCAACCACGGTCCAATCATGAGCCGTGCTGTAATCCCAATTCCCACCTTTTCGGTCTGTTGTGGCATCAAGCATCAGCTTCATCTCCCTCAGCCAGGGGAGACTCAACGCGAGAGCGATGCTGCATCCCGTGAGCACTGACGTCAGCGCGATAGTCGGCGTGTTCCAAATATCCTCAGGCTTCGAACAAACAGTCTGACGACTTCGGGAAAAGCACATCAGCATCAGCCAGGGTCCTGCCAGAAACTGAGTGTAATAGACGAAGTACGGATAACCGGCGGTGATTAAGCAGTACGAAGAAATCAGACAAAGGACTGCGCCCGAAACCGCACGACGTTTCTGAAACGAAATTGTGATACCGGCCAGAAGCCACGGAATCCAGGCAGCCGCATGAGC
Organism: Planctomycetaceae bacterium; assembly: GCA_044378235.1. Classification (GTDB taxonomy): domain Bacteria; phylum Planctomycetota; class Planctomycetia; order Planctomycetales; family Planctomycetaceae; genus SXXK01. Next base: position 18,014 of record JBILXT010000087.1, on the reverse strand, counting down.
GGCGTTTGGAAAGCGAATCAGCTCCGACATTTTCAGGCTGGTGGCAACAATCAATGCCGCCAGAATCGCCCCTCCGGGTTTCTCTCCCGTTGATCTCAGCCACACCGCAATCCCGATCGCAAAGATCGAATAGGCAGCAATCGTAAACACAACATGATCAAACTCCGAATAGCCTTCATTGATGCGATAAAAGAAGGCGAGGAGATAATTGAGAGGATAGCGAGCGCCCACGAATGGATTGGCTCGAAACGGAAAGCCAGCCGCCTCGGTCGGGGACCAGACAGGCACAGGTCGCCCGCTGGCCAGCAGATCAATCAGATAGAGCTTGTATCGATAGTATAAGGTGTGAAAGTCGTTTCCCGGGGTCAGTCCGTACGACATAAGGTACGGCCAGAAATAGAGAAACGGCCATGATGCCAGCAGCAACAGATATCGCACTTCCCGCATCACGGTCTCAATTTCCAGTTCGCATGATAGTCTTTGGCTCTCGATGTTGTGAGATACTACCTGCGCTGACAACGGCCGCTCAAGCTACCTGCGGTTCAGGCTTGAACGATCGATCCGATCCAAGCTGACGATGGACAGACGACAAAGCGGACCTCGGCCCAAAAGGACGTCTGCCCCAAAGGCAGCCCCTTCAGAGTATTTTATTGCCGATTGTGTCCGAAGTCCTTTAAAGTCGATTGGCTCCAATTCGCTCCTCCGCATAAATACCGCCTTTCTTTCGTGATTCGTCAAGGGGCGATATGGAGCAAACGGGCAAGATGCGAGGTTTTTCTACGCAAATCCTGATGTCCAATTTTATGCATTGCGAGGAATGAGCGATAACCATCGGGAAACAACCTTTGAGTTGTCCCCTACGAGGGATTGAGGGATTCGGCGAGTTTCGTTAGATATCGCAGTTGTTAGCGTCCTGGAAGTTTGAACAGTTTTCAGCACACCCGGTCGAATACGGCTGGTTCAGTGTTTTGGAGTCATCCATGGTATGCCGTGACATGGTCAGAAAAAGCCTCGCACAATTCATTGGCCTTACGCTGCTTTGGAGTCTGTCGGACTCGATCAGCGGTCAGGATATTGTGCGGATTGATGCCAGCGAAGCGCAGATGCAGATCAAGCGGCAGGTGTCAATTTCCTCGGAAGTGGCCGGCACGCTGGTTACAGTGAATCCGACAGAGGAAGGGATCTCGGTCGCCAAAGACGACATGCTGATCAAGTTGAATGATTCCGTGATTGCTGCTGAGGTGGCGCGAGCTCGAAAGCAGTCTACTTTAATGACGGAGATCGAATTCGCTGAGGTGGCACTGGCAACGGCTCTGGAAGGCCAGACACAGAAGCGCGAAGCCAATGTTCGCCGGCCAGGGGCATTTACACCGAGCGAAATGCGTCAGGTGGACCTTGAAGTTCGCAAGGGAGAAGCTCAACTGGCCAAGTCGAAAGAAGACAAAGGGCTGGCGGAACTTGACCTGAAGATCAAGGAGGCTCAGCTGAGTCAGTACACGGTCTTCGCACCGTTCGACGGATTCGTGACCAAGGTTCAGAAATATCCCGGCCAGAACGTGCGTCCCGGTGATCCGGTGCTCACATTGACTGACATGTCGGAACTGCGAGCCTCCGTGAAGGTTCACTTCAAGCATCGCGATCTGTTGTTTGTTGGCGATGAAGTGGAAATTCGAATCGTGACACAGCGAGGCGCACCGGAACGGCAACCCGCTGCGGCACCAGCAGATGATTCAGAGTCGATTTTCGGTGATGCTCCAACCGGGAAGAAAGGTGGCCCTTCTGCTTCACCTGTATTCTCAGCAGGAACCGATGAAATCTCTGATTCAGAAGTCTTTTTGGGCCGCATTGATCTGATCGACCCCAAGGTCGAGCCGGATTCGACTCAATCGCTGATGTTTCGCCTGGGTGTAACGGTGCCCAATCGTAAAGATAAAAACGGGCGTTACATGTTGCAGGAAGGTATGCCGGTTAAGGCGGTGATCCTTGCAAAAAAACGATAACTCCGCCAACGCGGGCAATATGGTCGCATCGAATCAGCGACCAATTCCGCTTCGAAAGCGGGCAGACTTGGTCGTTGCCAAGATTGATTATCTGGGCGTCGGCTACCAGGTGATCAAGGATCCCGTTGCGCTCAAGTATCATCGACTGCAGATGGAGCAGTATCGGATTCTTGAGTTTCTGGACGGCAAACGCAGCCTCGAAAACGTTCGGGATGATCTTAAGTTTGAGTTCCCGACACTGCAGATCACTCTCAGCGATATTCAGCAGCTGATTACGGACCTCCATAAAAAGGGGCTCGTCGTCAGTGACCGTCCGGGCCAGGGTGCGTCGGTTGTTCGCGAGCGCCAGAAGACTCGCAAAGAGAAGATTAAGCAGACATTGATGAGTTTGCTTTCTCTCCGGTTGCCCGGCTGGGACCCGGAGAAAACGCTGCATCGAATGCATCCTTACATCGCCTGGATCTTTCATCCGGCGGCGGTGACATTGTGCATGATGTTCGTGGTCTCGTCATGGCTTGTCCTGGCAGCGAACCTGGAGGAATTCCACGGTCGACTGCCAGAGTTCCAAAGCTTCTTTGGCTGGCCGAACCTGATTTATCTCTGGGCTACTCTGGGGATCGCCAAGATCATTCACGAGTTCGGTCATGGACTCAGTTGCACTCACTATGGCGGAGAATGCCATGAGATGGGCGTGATGATGCTGGTCTTCAGCCCATGCCTTTATTGCGATGTCACCGATTCATGGATGCTGAAGAACAAATGGCATCGCATCATCATTGGTGCGGCCGGGATGTATATCGAAGTCATTCTGTCGGCGGTTGCGATTTACGTCTGGTGGCTGACGAAGCCGGGCCTGCTGCACCATCTTGCTCTTAACACGTTCTTTGTAACAACAATCACCACCGTCATTTTCAACGCCAATCCGCTGATGCGTTTCGACGGTTACTATATGATGAGCGACTTTTTGGAGATTCCGAATCTCCGTCAGAAGTCCGAAAAGTTGCTCAAAGAGGCGTTCTCATGGTACTGCCTGGGAATCGAATCCCGCCCCGACCCATTCATGCCGGAAACCGGTCGTGCGTGGTTCGTCACCTATGCCGTGGCCGCGTGGTGCTATCGCTGGGTGGTACTGGTTTCGATCAGTATGTTCCTTTACACCGTGCTGAAGCCTTATGATCTTCAGAGCCTTGGGGTCACGATGCTGATCTTCTCCATGGCCGGCATTTTCTTCGCAATGTTTCGCAGTATCTATCAAATCATCGCCACACCTCGGATGGAACCCATGAGCAAGACAAAAATGGCAATCTCCGGGACCATCTTTGCCGGTCTCATCTGGGTTGCCTGTACGACTCCGATTCCGTGGTATCACGAAGCCCCCTGTGTGCTGGAACCACGCGGTGTCGTGGCCGTTCCTGCTCCAATTGCGGGCCAGGTTGTCCTGCCGGAAGACTATCGCACCTATTACGAATCGTTGGCGGCCTTCGAGGCGAACATTCGCGGAAAGCTGCGAAAAAAAGCGGACACATCTGACCCGGACGTGCTGCTGATTGATCCCGCCAAACTGAAACTGCTGGAAGGGATGCCAACGCCGGAAGAGTACTCGCGCATCCCGCAGAATGGGGACGCGGTCCGCAAGGACGAGGTGATCGCCATTCTGGAGCAGGCTGAAGATTACAAGCGCCGAGATGACCTCTATAGCCGCGTCGCCGAACTGTACCTCAGGTCTCTGGAGATCTCTCGCTACGACGAAATGCTCTATGTCAAAGGCGCGACGGATTCCCTGGCCCAAGCGCTGATGCTGCAGGAGACGATTCGGGAACTGGTGAAACTGAATGTTCAGCGAATTGTGCGGGCTTCGGCTGATGGTGTCATTGTTGCGGCAAAGCGAGTGCCTGAAGAGGCGGCCAGCGAGATCGATCCGATGAAGCTGCAGACCTGGCATGGAACCCCGCTGGATCCTCGTAACGCTGGCTGTCGAGTCGAAGCCGGACAGGAACTGGCCAGCATCGCCCCGTCGGACAAAGTTCAGGCGGTGCTGTACGTCGATCAGGGTGACCGTGATGACCTCGGTGACAAGATGGAAGTTGAGATCAAGCTGGATCACCTGGCCGATATCACATGGGTCACGAAAGTCACTCTGGTTTCACTAAAGGGTGAAGTGATGGCTCCCGAGGCGTTGACAACGCGTTTCAATGGACCGTTGGCGACGAAGCCCAGCACTCAGGGCCAGGAGCAATTGGCCAGCACAGCGTTTCGAGCCATCGCGGAAATGCATTTTGATGATCCGATCAGCCAGCCGGATGCCGTGTTAATGAAGCCCGGGATGCGAGGAAATGCTCGGTTTATTATCTCCAATCGCACGGCCGTTCACTGGCTCTGGCGATACTTGTCTGAGACATTCCGGTTCCGCGTCTAACGCCCCCTTTCCAATCTGACTTCCTGAAGGCTTGTGAATGCCGTTCGTCATTTCCGACAGTCGCCGGGTGGTGGGCCGTTTTTCTCTGGTACTCGTGGTCATCGTGAGCATCTCGACGGCACGAACCGGTTTGCTTCATGCATCCGAACTGCCGACTTCAGGAGAAAAATTCACGGCCAGTGATTCAATCAGTCTGGACATCGATCCGATCTCCGATGCAAAGGAATGCCTGGACGGCCTTCGATGGAAGCCGGATGCATTCGAAGTGACCTGCGAAAGTGTGGATGGTGAGCACGGTGATTTACTTGTGCGATTCCCGTCCTCGATGCCGTCAGGAGACACCGTCAATGACAAAGTCTGCCTCGAATGGTACGTCGCTAAAGATTCTTCTGGAAAGCCAGTGAAGGCGCGAGCTGTCGTGGTGGTTCATGAATCAGGACGAGGCATGACAGTAGGCCGCATTTTTGCTCGCGGTCTGGCAGCTCAGGGATTGCACACATTTATGGTCCAGATGCCAGGATACGGAGTGCGCCGCACAGAGAATACTGGCAAGCCCGAGCAGATGTTGACTTCAATGAAGCAGGCTGTGGCTGACGTACGACGTGCGCGTGATGCCGTCGTCTGCATGCCGCTCGTCGACGACGCGGTCATAGGTGTTCAAGGGACTAGCCTCGGTGGGTTCGTGACGTCAACCGTGGCTGGAATGGATGATGGGTTTGATCGCGTCTACATCCTGCTGGCTGGCGGCAATTTGCATGACGTTGTCCTGAGCGGTGCGAAGGACGCGGCCAAAGTGCGAGAGCGACTGGAATCGCTTGGCATCAACGGCGATAAAGTGCGGGAGCTGGCGCGCCCGGTAGAGCCATTGCGCCTGGCGCATCGCATCAACCCTGAGACAACCTGGCTCTACAGCGGAAAGTACGACGACGTGGTACCGCCGAAGTGCAGTTTCGCTCTCGCGGAAGCCGCGAAACTTCCGGACGGCCATCACATTGAAATGCCAGCGGATCATTATTCCGGAATCGTGTTTCTGCCGTCAGTCATGGTGGAGATCAAGAAGAGCATGCTGGAAGACTGAGCCGCTGGTCCCGGAATGCTTCAAACACTCAAGCCCGCCTGCGTAACTGACTTCTCTGCAGACCTGCAGAGAAGCCCCGTCCAATCATCGCTCTGCACTGCGGCCAGTCAATCATCAGCGAATTCCGCCACGACTCAGTCGGGAACAACGGCCGGATGCCGAAAAATTGCGACTTTGCAACGTTCGGCCGTCTCCGGAATTCCTCAAAAGCTCTGCCGCCGAATCCGTATGAGAAAATCGTTCAGGTCGTCATGGGCATTGGCATGTTCCGGAAGCGAACTCTCATGCATCGCCAGTTCAAGCTCGGCAGTCAGTCGCTCATACTCCCGTCGGTGAAAATCGAGGTCAGCCTGATCGAGTGTTCCTTTCTCCGCACCAGTCGTCTTTTGCACGATCAAATCGTTGATCCATGGCAGCCGATAAACATCATGAAGATTGACCAGATTGGCCTCAAGAATTCCTGACTTCATCAGATGAATTCCCGTCAGTAGAACTCGATAAACATACAGCAAAGGTTTGATTCGAGGCGGATTCTCTTTTTCAAAGAGTTTCCACTGAGTTGCTGAGAATCCCAAATAATGATGACCGTGAAATCGCGTGATGCAACGTGTCGCGATTGACCGCAATTCTCCATGTTCGGGCGTTGAGTAAACAATCAGTGGGGAAAGCACCTGTTCCAGAACATAACCATTCTTCTTCAGCATGAGTGTAAAGAACTTGTGAGCATCGTGCGTTACAAGATCAATCTCAAGCCCCTCGTCAATTCTGGATCTTTCCACAGTTTCATGGGAGACCCGCAGTCCAATCACCTGATCGAGAGGTAACACGTGTACTCCTCGCAGGTCAAAGTCCGAATCCGGTGAAGGGAACCCGTAAAGGTGCGCTCCACTGATGGTTGTGAAAATCAAGGGATACGGATGCTGCTGAACCTGGCGAATCAGTTGCGGAGGAAACATGATGAGAAGACCAGCCTTCTGACAGGAAACAACAAACACGAACAATCACGGGGAGAATTATGGACAGGAATCTGTTTGACCACCACTCCTGTTTTGTCAGGGCTTCGTTCTCCGTCATCGCCAACAAAGCCGCAATTCTCTCCAACCGCAGCAGATGGACAGCCCGGATGAAGTTTCGGTTCTGAGAGTTTTCGCGACAAAACCTTCCAGGAGTGAATAATCAACCGGAAGCTCGGCGACAATGTGTCGTAATGACGGAATTCGATTGAAGTTTGGAACAGTTCCCCCGTATTTCGGACTCATTTTCGCGGTACGTGCACGAAATGCACCGACACTCTAGACTGCCCTGGGAGTTGGCTTCGAGGCTGTGAGAAAATGTCGCGTGCCCTTTTCAGTGCATCGAATTCGCACGTACTTTGTGGCAGCGACGGACCTGAAAAGACCGTCCTGCGAATAGGCTTACTGCCTCTCCACAAAATTTTTGTATTGAGATGACTTCATGAAATTCAGTGTGATCGGGAACGACCCTCGAGCGATTCGATTGCTGCAGGAGCTTGCAAGCTCTGATAAGCATTCCGTGATTGTCGGAGCTGTTTCAGATCGTTTGGCCGAGACCGTCTCAGCAGCCCAGATATCAATGCGTCTGGCGGCAAGTCCGGAAGATGCATTTCTGGATTCGGCGGTCAATGCGGTAATCATCGCCGTTGATGATACAGAAGAGAGCCTGAGACTCTGCCGTGCCGCAACGCAGGCGGAAAAACATGTCGTGGTCATTCCACCGTTAGAGTGCTCGCCAGCGTATTCGTTTGAATTGCATCTCATTCTGGATGAAAGTCGTTACGCGATCGTCCCCGGGATCGGACGATTTCAACTGCCCGATCTGCCGATGGCAAAGCTGTGCCTGCCGATAGATCAGCAAGGCGTCCTCCAGGTCGCCGCAGAGATAGCCGTTGAGAATTCCAGTGTCGAGTCCCGCGGAATTGCGATTCAGCAGGGACTCGACATTCTGTCGGCAAGTGGATTCGAATATACACAAGTCACGGCACTGGAGTCACTGGCCCCTGACGGTTCACTGCTCTCCCTGCTCATCACGTTGAATTCTCAGACAACAGTAGAGACACCCGCTCCACCAGCAACGCTGATGATCAAACCGAAAGCATTGAGCACAACACTGGATTCCGAATTGCGTATTCAAAGATCAACCGCCTCCATTCAACGCCTGCCAATCTCCGATTCAACTCCTGTTCTTCCGCATCTGGAATGGCTGTTTCACAATCGTGAAGCCTGCTCAAAATGGATGGAGTCGTTTTCGATGAGTCTCGAACTGGCCGAGGCTGTCAAAAAATCTCTTCGCAGGCGGAGAACAGTCGATGTTCACTTTGACAGTGGCAGTGAGCGAGGAGTGTTCAAGAGTCAAATGACCGCAATGGGCTGCGGCGTACTGACGTTCATGATGTTTGGAATGGTCGCTTATCTCGTTGTCGCTCAACTCACATCATTGCCGAAATGGGTTCTGCATACCGCACGCATCCTCTGGATCACTCCACTGGTGATTTTTCTGCTGGCGCAAGCTCTGCTTCCTGTCGCGCGCGACCGCAGTGCTCGAAAATAGCCGGCACTGGGGCTGGCGCAATTAAAGCTCAGGACGTGTCGCGCCCCAGGAAGCAGTCCGATTTCTTCGAATCTCGCGATCAAAAATCGCTCTTACTCGTTCAGGACAAACGTCACCTTCAGGTTGACTCTGAAGGCTGTAATCTTTCCGTCAGAAATCTCCACCTTTTGATCCTGCACCCACGCTCCGGTCACGTTCTGCAGAGTCTTGCTTGCTCGCGCAACGCCGACCGCCACTGCATCTTCGAAACTCACCGGAGACGACGCGATGATCTCGGTCACACGAGCGACAGATCGCGTTGCCTCGACCGACGCAGCCACCAAAGGAGCCTGAGACTGCTCACTCCTGGATTTCTTTTTCTTCTTGTCTTTCATGTTGCTCAATTTCCCGTCCGCAGCAGATTCAGATCATCACGAAGTCACAAAAATCACCTCATCTGACGCAATTTACCCAAATACACAGCGATCAGCCACTGACTCGGTCGCTTCTATCCCCGAACTGGACCAGAGGCCGATACCATCGCATTCCAAATCCTGGTAGTTACCGTTGCTGAGAGGCTTTAGGCCTTATGCGCAGCATTGGCACTTCGGCTCGGGTGCATCTCCGATGCAACAGGTCAAATAGCGGAAGTCAATTTACGGAAAGCACTTAAGTCGAAATGGATGCAGTCTCCGGGAAGAACAACTGGCCAGACGGACACACCGTTGTGGCCCCGAATTCTGCTGAACCGGGCTTTATCGATTCTTCGGGACGTCGCTGTGACTTGGAGCCATGACACCCTTGAAAAAGCAACGACATGGAAAGAAATTTGTCAGATCGACGATAGGATCGTGGCCACGAAACGTCTTGAATTTGCCCGGAATTGGGTAGACCATCGATATTTCGGGGAATTTTAGCCCACCATAGTCCTCCGCCCCGCCGTTTTTGCTTTCAGATTCTCTCATGTCTGCACGAATTCTTCACATCTTGAGCTATGTGATGCTGACCGCGTTTGCGGTGACAGCGAATGCTCAGGACGTCGAAGAGGGCAGTGAGAATTCGACGGTGGTCCCGCTGACAAACAGTGATTTGCAGGCGAAAGTGGACAAGCTCGTCGACGATCTTTCGTCAACCAAGTTTGCAACACGACAGACGGCGATGGCGCAGATACTGAAACTGGATGCTGCGGCCGTCGCAATACTCGAAGCAAAGCTGACAGAGGCGTCTGAGCCAACTTCTACTCAGTTGCGTCAGGTGATCCCGAGATTGCGTAAAGATCTGTTCGATAATCGAGTCGCAGCTCTCGACAGAAATTCTGAGCCATCTGCACTCAGCGGGATGCCCGACTGGGAACGATTCGTAAACATCACAGGAGACCCGAAGGAAGCTCTGCCGGTGTACGTGGAGATGTTGCGGGCAGAAGGAGGCTTGTTTGCGGACCGGATGTTTTCGTCGTCTGAACTTTCGGTTCATCTTGAAGAACGGAGTAAGGTTCTTCGAGAAGCATGTGATGGACAACTGGAGGAAGAGTACCCTGTTGCCTCAGCCGCGGCCTTGATGTTGATCGCCAGTGACGAAAGTGTGTTCCTGCGGCGTGCCACATCGACAAACATTTCTGAGTCGTTGCAGGACTCTCGATTTGGGAAGCTGGTCACGGATGGATTCCACGCTGAGACATTGAGGGGCGTCGCCTCGGAGTGGCTGAAACGCCCGGGTATTGCGGTTGATCGCCCGTTGCTGCTGTCGATGGAATACCAGCTTCCAGTTGGACGTGAAATCGCGTTAAAGACCCTGGAGCGTCCAGTCTACAGTCAGAGTACAGCCTATTCGCTTCTGTATCTGGGCTTGTTTAAGCAGACTGACGCATTGGCTGTCGTAGAGAAAGTCCTGAACGACGAATCGGCTTCGCGGCCGGTCTGGCCGCCGAAAGGAAAAGCGGTAGTGGACGTTATCGACGGCCGTAAGGTCCCCAAGTCCTATACAGTGCAGGCTCGGGATGTTGCCCTGGCCGTTGCCATCCACCTGCGTGGACGCTTGCCGAGGGAATTCGGCATGAAGGTCATGCCGTCCAGCGTGCAATTGTTTTCATTGGACTCAATGGGCTTCGAAAAAGAGCTGGACCGTTCAGCAGCATTCAGCAAGTATCGTGCTGAGTACGCACCATAATGTTTCTGGCTTACCCATACGCAGATGTAACGCTCGAATACACAGTAGACGAACGGAGTCCGGGAAAGCGTTCCCGGTATTGCTCTCTTGAGGCTTCAGCGTCGTTTTTATGACGCGAGTGAAGCTGGTCGACACGCACGCTCTGAAAGCACTCTTGCTGGCAGTCAGGAATTCCTGAGGCTGCTGGCACGCTTCACCCAGATCGATAGACTGCGGCGATAGAACCAACGGCAGTGAAGAGCCGAATCGCTGTTGCGTCATCGCGGTCTCGGTCCTCAGAACAGAAATGTAAGCTGCCGACATTCAGCGGTCCTTCCCCGGACCTGGCCGATCTCAGGAACGTCAGTATGCATCAGGAATCTGCCCCCGATCGAAGCTTTGCCCTGTGTGAAATCGCGGCAATCCTGGCAATGCTGAGTTCTGCGTCGTTTATGGCTGGAGAAGCGTCTGCTCAGCAAGCGCCTGCGGGAGTGACCGCCGAACCACAACCGCTGACCTATGAACTCGTCCATGGTGAGAAACGCATTTCACTGGCCGGGCCGTCGCCGACGCAAATCACATGGCTTGATGACGAGCGATATCTGAAACGCACTTCCACAGGCTGGAAAGTCACTCACGCCATCAGCGGTGAAGAATCAGACTGGTACGACAAATCCAAACTGGCCGTCAGCTTACAGCAGGTCGTCGGCCTGCCTGCGGCCGAAGCCGAATCAATGGCCGAAGGCGGATGGCTGGAGGCGAATCAGCATGACGGAGTTGTGGTGTTTCGATCGGGAGAGTCCCTGATCCGAATCCGAATCGATGGCAGTGATGCGGCTGTCGTCAAAGGAGTCCCCTCAGGCATTGAACTGACAACCTTGAGCCCAACCGGTTCGGGCCTGGCCTTTGTCAAACAGAATGAGCTGTGGGTTGCAGACTTTACAACACAAACGCTCCGCCAGCTGACGCATGATGCCGGAGAGCATATCCGAAACGGAAAAGCCGACTGGGTATATTTCGAGGAGATTTACAACCGCAAATGGCAAGCCTATCGTTGGAGTCCTGACGGTGAATCACTGGCCTATCAGCAATTCGATGACACCGAGGTCCCGACGTTTCAGATCAGCGATCACACCACGGTGACACAATCGTTCGAAGTGGAACACTATCCCAAAGCGGGCGATAAAAACCCTCTTGTACGATTGGGAATTGTCTCACGCAACGGTGGGCCGACAGCATGGATCGACACCTCCACTTATGATTCTCACGATCTGATTTTGACTCATTTCCAGTGGAAGCCTGACAGCTCAGGTTTGTATTGGTATGCACAGAATCGCATACAGACGTGGCTTGATATCGTGTTCACCGAACAAAATGGAAGCAGCAGTAAGCTTCTCCGTGATCAAACAGAAGCGTGGATCGAGAATCCCGGCGACCTGCATTTTTTGGCCGATGGAAGCTTTCTTCTGTTCAGCGAAAGAACCGGGTGGAAGCATCTCTATCGAGTTACCGCCGACGGATTAAAACAGACGCCACTTACAGAAGGTGAGTGGGAGGCTCGTGAGTTGTTATCTGTCAACGAAGCTGAAGGTACGGCCATCGTGACCGGGACGCGAGACTCAAAAATTGCGGAGAATCTCTACCAGATCTCCCTGACCGGAAAAACGTCGGAAGTCACCCGACTGACAACTGAGGACGGACACCACACAGCAACGGCGAGCCCTCTGGGAAAGTACTTCGTTGACACGTGGAGCAATCTTCATCAACCGCACACCGTGGAACTGAAGAACAGTCACGGCGACAGAATCCGCATACTCCAGCAGCCAATCACCATTCCAACCGAGAAATATCAATTCGGCAAAGTTGAGTTACGCGACATCCCGATGGCAGACGGCTCAACAACATCAGCGATTTTTATTCTGCCGCCAGGCTTCGATGCCACCAGAAAGTATCCGATCTGGCTCAAGACTTATGGCGGTCCTCATTCTCCGAACGTCAAAGACATCTGGAACGCACGACTGCCGGAACATCTGCTTGCCAATCTCGATATTGTGGTGATCATCTTTGATCCTCGAAGTGCCAGCGGATACGGCGCTCGCAGTGCCTGGCTTGCGTATCAGAACCTGGGAGTGGAAGAAACAAAAGACCTCGTGTCACTCTGTGACTGGCTGCAATTGCAATCCTGGGCAGACACAAGTCGAATTGGGCTGAGTGGACACAGTTACGGTGGATACTTCACGGCCTACGCGATGACTCACTGCGATCGAATCAGCGCGGGGATCTCCGGGGCTCCTGTGACCGACTGGGCCAACTATGACTCCATCTACACAGAGCGATTCATGTCGACGCCGCAGTTAAATCCGGAGGGTTACAAAAAATCGTCGGTCATCGAAACTGCGTCAGCCCTGCATGGACGTTTGCTTATCCTTCACGGCCTGAAGGATGACAACGTCCATCCCGAGAATACGATCCAGCTTGTGCATGCTCTGGAACAGGCGAATAAGCAGTTTGACCTGATGTTATACCCGACCGCTCGTCACGGCATTTATGGTTCTCATTACAATAAGTTGCTGTTCAACTTTATGGTGGAGACCATGGGACGTCCGGAAGCTCGGCAAAACTGAACCCATGATTAAAACGCTCTCAGAAAGAGAGCGGCGATCACCACCAGAAACGCAACCGGACAGGATGCTGTTCAGCGATCCTGCCCGATTATCCCGGCATGCCAAACGAATCTGGAGTTTCCCCAAAAGCGGAGGCTCCAAATCAGCGCGGCTCAGAGTTCGAAATACTCATCCTTCTTGCGATCATCACTTTCATCCGAGGGAATTGCTCCGACAGCCATCGGGCTCAATTCTTCCCTCGCTGTCACAGCAGCAATCGCAGCATAAGGTGAAGTCGATGTTGTGCCAGCTATTGAAACGGACTCGTCCATGTCGGGCAGTGCCGGTGGAGAGGCAGGTAGCGGTGGCGGAACGGGAGTCATGGGTTTTGACTGAAAATTGGAACTGGCCATATTCTCGGCCTCAACCTTTGATCCTGCAGACGCTTTTCCGGCACATGACTCTTCGCAACGAACCAATGCCTTTCCCTTAGACTTGACGGCGTACATCTTTCTCGTCAATTCCAGCCCAGCGCCGATAGCACCAACCAGCGTGACCCAGATCAGGGCCGGGTAGTTGATAATGCCCTTGTAGTTTGCAACGCCGAAGAAAATGCTCATGAAGCCCATGACGCAGACAAGGAAGATGCGACCGTTGATACTCAATCGTTCAGTTCGCAGTGCATGAGTCACCAGTGCTTTTTCCACCGATTGAGTCGACACGCTGCGGAATGAGTCCATGTTCTGTCGCAGCTTCTCAACATCAACCTTTACACGAGGAACGAGAGGAGCCTCGGGAGCGTCCTGTGGTGTCGAGTCAACTTCTGCTTCACCGGGAGCCGAGGTTACGGCGTTATCCAGCGACAGAGCGCCGCCCGCCATATACTGGTCAATGTACGACTTAACTTTCGGCGGACTTTTTGTCGCAGGGGCCTCCGGCTTTTTAGCGTTAGCACTCGCTGGTGTTGCGGGCGACGATTTGGCCTTACTTCCTCCTGAAAGCTCAGAGGGCAAAGAGTTTCCAGCGGCCTTCCGACTTCTTGAAAGCAATTGCTCCATATAGTCGCGAACAAAATCATCGGAAGAGTCTTCGCCGGACTTATCGCCGGATGACTCGGGAGTCGGCTCATCGACATGCCCTGAAACAATTTTTGAGGCATCTTCGCCAAAGTGAAGAGCAACAGGCTTAGCGGCCCCCAGAGGTTCCGATGTATCCGGAAGTTCTTCGTGCGAACTTAATTCCTTCTCTGGCTTCTCCGCATTTCGTGCACTCAAGCCGAACAGACTCGCAAGTTCTGCTCGAAGATCAAGCGCCGCATTGGCAGACGTCTCATCGCTTTCATCAAGAACTGAACTGACAGGCTCAGTCTCCATTCCAAAAATTGCCGCGCCCGGGCGATGGTTTACTTCACGGGAGATTTCTTCATTCACTCTTCGCACATCGGTTTCCGGGGAACCCGCATAACTGGCCACCGCAGAGTGCTGTTTCATGGCCACCTGGATCTCAGTTCGCGCCATTTCGAGCTGCTGCCGTGCGTCCAGCAACTGCCGACGCTGGCTCTCGACTTCTTCTTCCGCATTCGAAACCATGCGGAGACGTTCGCGAACTTCCTCTTCCCGTGCATCCAGCAGGCTGGCCCGTCGGTCAAGTTCGCGAGCTTCCTTCTGGAGTTCGGCCGCATTAACATTCTCACTCGGCGATAAACCACTGGACTGCTCCACCTGCTGAGACAATCGCATCCGCAGCTCGCGAATCAGATCGTCACGGTCTGAAATGACTTCTGTGGCACGTGTAAGCTGAGCTTGAAGTTCGTCGACCTGAATCATGCTGACCGGTGAATCCTTGTCGTCGGTCATTGATGTCAGGTCGGAAATCTTCGACTGCAGAGCTTCGTTCTGTCGTCGTAGTTCATCGATCGTACGATTCTGCTCTTCGACCGCGGGAGCCGAGTTTCCATCGGCTGATGAGTTCTCGCGAACAGATTTCAGTTCACCTTTCAGTGTTTCCAGCTGCCGAATGAGCTCGGCTTCAAGTTCACTGGATTCTGTGCCACCATTTCCGAGATTCAGGGCCGTGCCTTCCTGAGCCCCTGAATCATGGACATAGCCCAATTCTCGCCCCTGCAACTGCTTCTGCAGCAACTCGGCCTGACTTTCTGACTGACGAAGTCGTGATTCCAGCAATTGCAGCTGTCCGCTGCGTTCTTCAATCGTCTGATACAACGCTGCCAGAGTCTGTTCTTGTTTCGCCGCATCAGTACGCAGTCGATTTGCTTCTTCCACATCTTCACGAGCATCCAGCATCGCGCGCTGAAGCTCTCGGACCGCCGTCAGCAGGGCGTCGCGTTCGGTCTGGATTCCATTCAGCTGAGATTCCGCGGCCTGCAGGGCTTCCGTAAGTTCCTGTTCTCGCTTCGAATCAACGATGGCACCCCCAGAAAGAGATTCGTCGACCGAAATCCCCGGGATAGCATCTGCGGCCACAGTTCGCTTCTGATCACGCATCTCGGCCTTAAACTGCGTCACTCGACGGTGCAGTTCAGCGGCACGTTGATTAAGCTCATTCTCCAGTCGCTGAAGTTCAGAACTCTGCTGATTCATCGCGAGGAATCGGCTTCGCAATTCTTCGGTCTGCTGAGAAACAATGCTCTCTCGTTCCGTCAACCCGGAAGCTCGGCTGTTAAGATCCTGACTGAACTGCATTAAAGCGTTGCGTTCACAGATCAGATCTTTATGCGACATCTGCAGAGCTTCACGTTCTGCTTCTGCATTTCGAAGCACCACATTTGCGGCGTTTTCACGTTCTGTAGCCCGTGCCTCGCGTTCCGTCAAGGTGGCCTGTCGTTCCAGAAGTCGCTGATGTTCTTCATGAACAGCTGCGAGATCGAACGCAGACTGCGATGGAATTTCACCCAGCTGCTGCTCTCTCGCACGAACGGCATCACGCGCGGCTTTCAGCTTTGAGACTCTCTCCGCAAGTTCGACGCTTCGACTCTCAATCTCAAGCTGGCGTGCATTCATCGCCAGCTCTTTGTCGGCAATGACGGCTTTGGCCGACTTGAGCTCGTCCATGGCTCGTGCGGCTTCCTGGCGTGATCGGATCGCCGATTCTCGCTCCGCAGCGATGGCCATCAGCTGTTCAACACTTCGAGTCCCACTGGAATTGTCTTCCGCAAGCTGAGCCACGCGTGCAGACAAATCCGCCTCGCGAAGATCAAGCTGACTGGTACGCTGTTCAAGTGCACCGGTTTGTTCCGCGATCTTCTCCAGCTGCAGATTCAGGGACTGCCGCTGCGTTTCCAGCTCCTGCTGTATGGATGCGAGTCGAGTGCTTTGCTCATTAAGCTCGGCCGCACGCCGATCATGTTGTTCTTCAAGCTGAATCGTTAATGCATGCTTCGCTTCAGATTCCTGACGCAGTGATTCCAGTTCGCGACGCTGACGATCCAGTTCATGACGTGCCTGTTCGGCCAGCTGGAGTTGCTCAAAGGCCTCCTGAATCTTCCGTTCCGCGTTACCAGAAATCTCTTCCGCTGCGATGCGACCAGCATCCGCTTCAGCGATTCGCCTCTCTGCTTCGATCATCTTTGTATCGGCTGCCGCCACCTGCAGGCTGGCTTCAGCAACCCGCTGTTCGGAGATCGAAAGGCTCACTTCTCGCTCGCGCAGAGAGTTCTCTCGTGCAGCTACAGACTGCTGTCGCTCGGTCAAATCTGCGGCCGTATCGTTTAAGGCTGCTTCTTTGGAGTGCAGTTCCGCCGTGCGGTACTCAACCGCAGTTGTCGATGCCTGCAGTTCCGCCTTTTGCGAATTGATCCATGACGCCAGCTCTTCCAGTTCACGTCGCTGTTGATCCAGCTGCGTTTCGCGCTGCTGGATGTCGTTCAGGCGAGCTGACAATTCACCGCGAGTTCGTTCGACCTGAGCGTAACCATGAGCCGATGATTCCAGCTGGCTGGCCAGTTCATCTTCTCTCTCAGTCTGCTGTCGAATTCGACGTTCAAGATCCAGCTTCTGCTGATGCAGATGCTCGCGCGCGGCTTCTGCCTGCGCACGTTGTTCTTCAAGATGACTCTTCTGCTCACCCAGCACCTGAACACGTTCATCAAGAGTTGACTGGCGATCAAGACAGATGCGTTCACGATCTCGAATCAGCAACTCCAGTTCCTGAAGCTGCTGCTCCCGCGCCTGGAGCAGGCGTTCGCGAATCTCAATGTCAGCGGTTCGCTCTTTAACCAGAGATTCTGCTGCAGCCGAAATCTTTGCGGAATGATCTTCAACGAAAACCGCCGGCAGCGGAGGCGGCGAGACGGGGAGAGACGGGGCAAACAGAAACGACGCGGGCGCGTGAAACTGAGCAGGCTGAAACATCTGGTGCGGGGCAACTGAAGCCGCGCTGGCCACCGGCGTCTGATGATTTGTCGAAGCCGACATAGTCGTCGCGCTGACTCTGACCGGAGTCGGCTCAGCGGGCCGGGCTGTTTCATCGACATGAAACGTCACGGGGCCAATCGAAAGGATATCTCCAGGCGTCAGAATAGCTTCTGAGGACACCGGAATCTCATTCAGCCAGATACGGCCATCAAGCCGCCTGATTGTCAATGTTCCGGCACGCAAAGTGAACGCGCAGTGACGATCTGCAATACTCTCATGATTCAGAAGGAACTGACATTCTTTGCCAGCACCACAGATGACTTCCTCATCAGCGGAAAACGTCCACGCTTCGCAGGCGCTGTCGTACAGAGGCAGCAGCACCGGGAGAGTGCTTCCAAATGAATTGCGTGAACCCTGTCTCTTTGGGACCGACATAGATTTCTCCGACAGGTTGCCAAGGTAAGCCGCGATACTCACTCACCTCTCACCAGAGTCTGCTGTCGAAAAGCCTCAGAATGTTGTCTGAAACGCTCTTATCGATTGCGCAGGGTGAGAAATAATGACGCGATAATGCAACCTGATGGAGTACATAACCTACGAAACAGGGGCAGGCTGAAACGGCATGCTGCCAAAACGCAACACACTGGAGAATGCTGGCTGTCGATTCCCCCCATTCCGGTTTTTCCGATTCTGCAGGAGGGTCAGACGCGAACACACCTACGGATAAGTCACCGTGAAATGCAATTACAAAGCAGATCGAGGAGAACCAGCGGACGAATTACCAGCGGAAGAGTCCTGTGCCCCAGGTCAGTCCGGCCCCGAAGCCGCACATCAGCACAAGATCGCCTCGCT
>JBILXT010000086.1:0-21009 GCA_044378235.1 Planctomycetaceae bacterium | reverse complement strand
ACAAGCGTGAGAAGGTTGCCGGGAAGTCCAACGCCTGGGACTTCGTCGAAGACGATCCAGCGTTGCCGCGAGTCCTTCTCATAGGCGATTCGGTCTCACGCACCTACACGCAAACAGTCCGAAAGGAACTGGCGGGAATCGCCAACGTTCATCGAGCTCCGGCCAACTGTGGGCCAACGTCGACCGGGTTGAAGAAAATTGACATATGGTTGGGCGATGGCAACTGGGAGGTGATCCACTTCAATTTCGGAATCCACGATCGTGAGACACCGCTGGCGGCTTACGCGACTCGGCTTGAACAACTTGTCGAGCGAATGCAGCAGACCGGTGCGAAGCTGGTTTGGGCCAGCACAACTCCGATTCCCGACGTCGCCGGCAAGTATTCCGCCGAATCGATTGTTCAACGCAACGCAGCCGCCGCTGAAGTGATGCAAAAGCATGGTGTCGCCATTGACGATCTATTCACAGCAATCAAGCCGCGTCTGGCCGAATTGCAGAACCCCAATGATGTACACTTCTCCGGGCCGGGAAATGATTTTCTTGGTGAGCAGGTGGCGACGTTTCTCAAATCAATGATTCCTATCGTGTCTATACCAGGGAAGTGACCATCGAGACCATCATGAAAGTCACACAGCTAATTTTTCTTTGCATCACTGCCGTCTTGCCAGCCCAGGCACGGAGTGATGAAGCCGAACTGTTGTTCGTGCGTCGTATAGCGCCATTGTTCCATGAAAAGTGTCTCGCTTGTCATGGCAATGACGAGGCGAAGATCAGTGGTGGTCTCGACATGCGGTCACTTGCTTCCATCTTGAAAGGTGGCGAGAGTGAAACGCCGGGTTTGATTGCTGGCAAGCCGGAGGAGAGTCCGCTGTATCTCGCGGTCACGCGGCAGCACGATGACTGGTCGCCCATGCCGCCCAAGGAAGCGGACAAGCTTTATGCTGAGCAAATCTCCGGGATCAAGGACTGGATCGCCGGCGGTGCGCCGTGGCCGGATGAAGCTCGTATGCAAGCCGTAGCGAAAGCCAATGAAGCGAAATGGTCGCTTGAAGATGGAACCGTGATGAAGACATCCGGCGGCCTCTCGCAAGAGTGGTCGAATCGGAAATACAAACCCGATGGGTTGTGGGCCTATCAGCCGTTGAAGAAGCCGACGCCGCCCGCAAACCAAGGCAATCCTATTGATGCCTTCATCGGGGCGAAGATGCCAGACGGACTCAAGGCAGCACCCGCAGCGGACCGCGTAACGTTGATACGACGCGCGACGTTTGACCTCATCGGACTGCCGCCGAAGGCGGAAGAAGTGGATGTGTTCGTAAAGGATTCGCGGCCGGACGGAGAAGCCTTCGCCTCTGTAATCGAGCGGCTTCTGGAGTCGCCACACTACGGCGAGCGCATGGCGCAGCATTGGCTGGACGTGACAAGATATGCGGATTCGTCCGGTTTCTCGAACGATTACGAACGAGGGAATGCCTGGCGCTATCGCGATTACGTGGTGCGTGCCTTCAACAGTGATAAGCCCTATGACCAGTTCATCAAAGAGCAAATCGCCGGCGACGAAATCGACTCAAATGATTCTGAGAAAATCATCGCCACCGGTTTCCTGCGTATGGGGCCCTGGGAATTGACCGGCATGGAGGTCGAGAAGATCGCGAGGCAGCGTTTTCTCGACGATGTCGTCAACAGCACTGGCGAGACGTTCCTCGCTCACTCGCTGCAATGCGCTCGTTGCCACGATCACAAGTTCGATCCGGTGCCTACCCGCGACTATTACTCGATCCAGGCCGTCTTTGCGACGACACAGCTCTCGGAACGTGCCGCGCCCTTCCTGCCGACGGAAAACATTGATGGCTTCGAGGAGCGTACCTATCTGGAAAAGACCCTGGCGGAACATGAGGCCATGCTGTCCAGGCTGGACGCCGTGCTGCTGGAAAACGCGCAGCGTTGGTTCAAGGATAACGCTAAAGACCCGACGAAGTGGAACACCGCTGTCGAGGCCGCGAGTAAACCTTCCGCGCCGAAACAAGGACCCGCGAAGAGGCTTGGGGTGTATTCGGACCTCTTTTCAGCCGCACGCAGTGCCCTCACCAATGCCGGCGTGCGGGAAAGTGACTTTCCTCCAAAATTTGTCGGTTTCACGCCGGAACAGTTCGGACTGGAAAGGGTCGCCCGCAAAGGACTCGAACGCCTCCGGTGGGAACTCGACCGGTACGAACCCTACGCGCTCGCTGTGTATGGGGGCCGCACGCGGAAATACAAAACCATCTTTACACCGCTGCGCATGCCAGCGGACCGGATGACTATGGGCGAGTTGGAGGAGACCTGCGTGCTCCCCGGCGGCGATCCTTTTGGCTCGGGCGATAAAGTGAAACCGGGCGTGCTCAGTGTGCTTGCTGCCGCACAGAAGTCACCAATCCCCGACGCCATCGAAGGCCGACGAATGGCTTTCGCAGATTGGGTTGCCAGCGCAGAGAATCCACTTACTACTCGCGCCATCGTGAACCGCATTTGGCTCTGGCATTTCGATCAGCCTATCGCTGGCAATCCGAACAACTTCGGCAGTACCGGCAAAAAGCCCACGCACCCAGAACTGCTCGACTGGCTTGCCGCGACCTTTGTCGAGAAAGGCTGGAGCTTCAAAGCTATGCACCGGATCATCATGAACTCTGAGGCATATCGGCGTAGCGCCACACATCCCGATTTGAAAACACTCGCGGACAAAGACCCGACCGGCACAAGCTATGCTGCCTTCAGGCCGCGTCGACTCACCGCCGAAGAATTGCGTGATGCCATGCTCATCGTCACAGGTGAGCTCAATCCGGTGCTGGGCGGTATTCCTAATCGCCCCGAGATCAATCTCGAAGCTGCTTTGCAACCGCGTCAGGTCATGGGCACTTTCGCCGCGGCGTGGACGCCGAATCCGTTGCCTTCGCAGCGTCATCGTCGTTCACTCTATGCGTTAAAGATTCGTGGTCTGCCCGACCCATTGCAGGAAGTCTTCAATGCACCCGCGCCCGATTTTTCGTGCGAGCGCCGCGAGGCCTCCACTGTTACGCCACAGGTCTTCAGTCTGTTCAACGGCCAGAGCACACAATCCCGAGCACTCGCCCTCGCCAATCGCGCCGTAAAGGAAACGCGAAGTGATGAAGAAGCCATTGAGAGGGTCTTCACGATCACTTTCTCACGTCTGCCCAATGCTGAGGAGCTGCAAAGCTGCATCGCTCACTGGCGTGACATCGAAGCACTACTCGGTGAAGAAATACCGGCTGCTCAGAAGCCCCCGCTCGAAGTCCGCCGTGACGCCATTGAAGAAAACACTGGCGAGAAGTTTTCTTTCAACGAGAAGCTTCACGCCTATGCAGAGTTCGTACCCGACTTACAACCTGCCGATGTTTCCACGCACACTCGCGCCCTCGCAGACGTCTGCCTCGCCCTCCTTAACTCAAACGAGTTTGCATATGTGTATTGATAAAGGCTAAAGGATAAATGCGCAGGGATAAAGGCGCAGGGATGAAGGCGCAGGGATGAAGGCGCAGGGATGAAGGCGATGATGGTGGTTCAGGAAAATGGAGAATAGACGCTATGAGAAATGAATGTTTACTGCGGCGGGATGCACTCATCGGAATGAGTTCCATACTCAGCACGATTGCATTTAACTCATTACTGGATGCTGACGACGCCCCGCCTATCGCTGTCCCGCTTCAACCTTCTTTAGCGAAGGCAAAGAACGTCATCTTCCTCATGATGGAAGGCGGGCCATCGCACATCGATACGTTCGATCCGAAGCCGATGCTGGAAAAGTTGCACCTTAAGGAGTTCGTTCGCGAAGGACAGCAGATATCTGCCATGCAGGGTGGCAAACGCTACTATGTGCAAAGCCCGTTCAAGTTCATCAAGGCTGGCCAGAGCGGCGCGGACATGGCGGAGAACTGGATGCATCTTGCCAAAGTCGCAGATGACATTTGTTTCTTTCGCGGATGCACGGTGGACAGCGTCAATCATCCAACCGCCATGTATCAAATGAACTGCGGCAACCGCTTCGGCGGTGATCCTGGAATCGGCGCGTGGGTCAACTATGGCCTCGGCTCAATCAATCAAGACCTGCCCGGCTTTATCGTGTTGCCCGAAGTCAGCTATCCACAAGGTGGTGCGGCAAACTGGAGCAACGGCTACTTGCCCGCGACATTCCAAGGCACACCGCTGCGTGCGAAAGGATCGCCAATTCTCGATCTCACACCGCCAGCTGGAGTGAGCACTGCGCGTCAGCGCAAGAATCTCGACCTGATCGCGAAACTGAACACCGAGCACGCAGCGAAGCATCCCGGCCACGATGAACTCGCTGCACGCATGGACAATTATGAACTTGCTTTTCGGATGCAGATGCAAGTTCCCGAGACTCTCGACATCTCGAAGGAAGACGCGAAGACAAAGTCGCTTTACGGTATCGGAAACGACGCAACCGATTCCTTTGGACGCAAATGTTTGTTGGCACGCAAACTGGTCGAGAAGGGAGTGCGTTTCGTGCAGCTCTACAACGGCTCATGGGACAGTCACGACTACATCGAGCGCGCCCACGGCAATCTTGTTCGAGGCGTCGATCAACCCATTGCCGCGCTCATTGCTGATCTCAAGCAACGAGGCCTGCTCGAAAGCACGCTTATCGTCTGGTGCGGCGAGTTTGGCCGCACTCCTGACAACGGTGTGCGTGGCGGAACGGCTTACGGTCGAGATCACAATCCCAACGCCATGACTATCTGGCTGGCCGGTGGCGGCTGCAATGCGGGTCACACGATCGGTGCCACCGACGAACTTGGAATGGAAGCCGTCGAAGGCAAAGCCCACATCCGCGATTTCCATGTCACCCTTCTGCAACTCCTCGGGCTCGATGACAACAAACTCACCTTTTATCATGCTGGCCGCTTCAAACAACTCAGTCAGTTTGGTGGCACTGTTATCAAAGACTTGATCTCGTGAGCTCTCCATATCAACGGATGAAACGTTTTCACACATTCCTGCTGGCATCACTGCGATCTGCGCCCGTCCGTCAGGACTTTTTGGTAAGCCTGTCTCAGAATGCTGAGGTCGGACTCGACGGCAATCTCCGTGAAACCTTGACCTGCGAACTTCGTGATCGATTCGACATCCCGACACAGGATTCCCGCTGCCTTTCCATACTTCAGTGTCGCGTTCACGACCGCAGCCAGACAGGCATCAAAGTCAGCAACGTTCCGTTCGGAATGATGCTCCAGATCGTGGCGCAGATCTGCGGGACCTACAAACAGCACGTCCACACCATCGACCGCCGCAATCGCCTCGACGTTCGTCACTCCCTCGACCGACTCTATCTGAGCCATGATACGTGGTGCCGACTCGGCGTCGGTGGCGAAAGTGAGACCATAGCCATGCGTTCGAACGGTGCGTGACAGACCACGTCGACCGCGCGGAGCATAGTACGCGGCGCTGACGATTTCGCGGGCCGTCTCGGCAGATTCCACATGCGGCACCATGATCCCCTTTGCGCCCCAGTCGAGCACGCGGGCAATCTGATCGGGATGTGGGGCTCCCACGCGCACGACAGGCTTCGTGGCGCGGCCGCCGAGCGCGCGAAGCTGACCGGGCAAAGCCGCCTCAGGTTCACACCCGTGCTCCAGATCGAGCAGCAGCCAGTCGAACCCGCATAACGCGGCCAGTTCGGCAATCGCAGGCGATCCGGTCGAGAGCCAGGTTCCCAGTCGAAGAGATGATTTGGTCATAGCGTGGAACACTCCGAGTTCGTCTGAAGCCCTTTAAGGGCGGTTTCGATGCGATGTTCTGTCTGCTGTCGAAGTGATTGACCGTTGTCACCCGGACCCATCAGGAACAGGCCGCCATCGCGATTAAAGTATCCTGCACCGACGCGAATGACAGCTTTCACGATCATGTTGCGCAAAAGATGCAGCCAGAAGCGGCGGCGATGCTCCTCTGGCAATGGTCGGATGCTCTGATAACCCTCGAAGGCGCGCGACAGAAATGCCGCGTCATGAAAGCATGCGAGCAGCGAGAGATCGTCCATCGGGTCGCCCGAGATCGCGTCATCGAAGTCAATGAACGCGGCGATATGCTCGCGGGTGCCAAGTATGTTCCAAAGCGCGAGATCTTTGTGGACAAGACAACCCAGCGCCAGGTCGAGCAAGGCCTGGTGGTTTGCAATTTCGGAGGCGATTTCGTCGCGTTGCTCTCGAGTGAGAAAATCGTTCGATACGAGGAAGGCAAGGTGCTCGTCGAGTCGCAGATGGAAGTAGTCGGCGTAGGAACTGCGAGAGCCAGAAATAGGCGCGCACTGCTTTTTGTGCGATTCGAGCGTCGCCTGGCTTTCGTTCCGTACCGACCACTCTAGCGTGCCAAATCCTTCCAGTGTGATCGTCTGCCACTTCGCGACCCCTTGCCCGATAGCGAAAGCGATGCCGGATGCATCAAGGCTCCCCAGCTTGAACCAATGGTTCAGATCAGGAGCCGAAATCCGCTCCAACGCCTGCCATGCAAAGGGCACACGGCTCCGGGTTGCATCGCAGCCAAAAACCCTGGGAGTAATGACGCCGATTTCGCGCACACGGTCCAATACGACAGACTCGATGGCGAGATGATCGTCTTTCTCGGGTCCGTTCTCGACGCGCACAAACATCGCCTGTCCATCCACGTCGGCATTCCAGGTGAGATGATTTCCCTGACCGGCTCCGGGGCTCAGATCGACATGCTTCGTCTTCAGTTGCTCGCGCAAGGCCTCACGCAGCAATTCCTCCATCACAATGTCCGGCTCGCCGCGCGGCTGTGTGCCATGAAAGGCAGCTGGGCGATCACATTTCCAGTAGTAGATGTCGCGGCGGCTCATGATCATGCTTCCGGTGGTTGGCGTTTCCACCAGGAAGCGAGGAGGCCGCCAATGATATTCTGCAGCACGCCGCTGAATACGCCGGCTGCAGCAGCAAGTGGCATCGCTGCGAAGTGCTCACGAGCCAGCGAAGCCGCCAGGCCACCGTTCTGCATGCCAACTTCAATGCTGACGGTGCGCGCCACCGACTCAGGGTAACCGAGCACTTTGGAAATTCCATAGCCGACTCCGAAGCCCAGCAGATGCAGCGCTAACGCCGCAATCGCGAGCTTGCCAAAATTCGCCGCGATAGCATCCGCACTGGCAGCGACAATGCCTCCGCTTACTAACACGAAGGCCAGGACAGCTATCGTAGGACCACAAGCACCGATCACCTCCGCCGTGCGTGGCAATCTCCAACGAATCAAAACACCAAGCACTATTGGGGCGATCGTGAGTTGCAACGCTGACAGGCAAAGTGCCCATGCATCCACCGGCACATATTTGCCTGCCAGGAGACTCGTCCACATCGGCGTGAAGAAGAAGGCGAGCATGGTGGAGATCATCGTCAACACGACAGACAACGCGACATTCGCCTTTGCGAGGTAGGTGATCATGTTCGATGCCATACCACCTGGACAACTTGCTACTAGGATGATACCTACAGCGAGACCGGGTTCGAGTTTTAACGCTGTCGCGACGAGCCAGCCTGACAGCGGCATGATCGTATATTGTGCTATGAAACCTAATGCCACACTACCAGGCATCTTACCGATCGCTTTGAAGTCCGCGATGCTCAGCGTAAGACCCATGCCGAGCATCGAGGCCGCAAGCGACCAAAAGATCCATGGCTTGTCGAACCAGAGCATCGTCGACGGCTTAAAGAAAGCAATGACCGCCAGCGTGACCAGCCAAACAGGGTAAAGATTGTTGAACCATTGGATAAAGCGAATCATGGAAGGCTACTTGATTATAACGTAAAAACTGACAAGTGCGGGGAGGACTGCAACGACCAAACGCATGGCTGGTTCACTGCGGAAGTTTGACGCTATAGTGGACGCATCGATGGCGGTTGTCGTCGAAGGCGAAGTGCAGCCATTGCTTGTCGGCGCTGACGAAACCATCGGGATAGTTCATGCGGCCTGTCGGACCGTCGCAGGACTCGGCTTGTAACACGCGCTGATAAGGCCAGGTCTTCATGCCGTCAAAACTAATCCAAAGTGCCATTGGACTGCGATGCTTAGGATTGGGATTGTGCAGCAACGCAACCTTGTCTCCTCCCAAACCGTAGAGAGTTGCCTTGGAGCCGGGGTTGGGGATCGCAGTTTTCGTCGCGAACATCGGCCATGTTTGACCGCCGTCGCTCGACTCAGCGTAGTAGAGGGCTCCGCCGAGTCGGTCCGCGCGAATCACCATCGCAACCCGCCCGTCAGCCAACTCGACGAGACTGTTTTCAGCCCATCCATGATACCGGTCGTCGTCGGTGATGCGGATGTTGCCGTGCTCAGAGAATGTCTTTCCTCCGTCATGACTGATGAGCACTCCGTTGCAGGGATTGCTAACGTAGTGGAATAGCGTTTTGTGCCACGGCTTCTCCTCCGGCGGAGGTTCCGGAGTTCCTTCTGGAGGTCCGAGATAATGCTGGAAAGGGATCAGAATATCGCCATTGCGCTTGATAATGTGCCCACGAATAAAAGTGAACTTCGCCAATCGCCCCGGCATCGGTTCAGGTTTGCTCCACGTATGACCGCTATCGTTGCTGTGCATCTGCCACGATTGCCAATCACGGCCCCAGGTCTGCGAATGCGTACTGAAAAACATCGTCGTGCGATCTCCGATCGTCATGATCTCCGTCGCTCCCTGGCCGCTCGTCACACCGCTGCGAGGAAACGTCGTCTCGACGGTTGACAACGGAGACCAGGTGCGACCTTCATCGGTACTGCGCGTGATACCGATGTAGTTCTTCGGCGATGGTTCAAAGTCATCGCCTGCCAGCATTGAGATAATCCAGGAGTTATCCGGCATAAGTCGCAGCGTCGTGTCGCACACCATCTTGTTGGGAGTTATGCCATCGTACGGAATGCTGGTGCGATCTTGCTTCGCGTCTTCAATCGCCTGCAAGGACCACTTATCGTCTGGACGAATCGATACCGGTAAACTCGCTTTGTTAGCGAGCATGCGAAGCTTCGCATCGCGCGAAACGATCTCGCCGGCGAGCACATCTTCTTCGCGGAATTTCGCCAGCAGGATCTCCGCGTCAGTGTGGCGGTTCCAGTCATAGAGAATATGAATGAGTCCGTCAGGCGACTCGAAGCCATCGGGATACGAGACCGAGCTACGTTCGTCGAGCAGCAGACCACCTTTCCACGTCTGGCCATCATCTTCGGAGAGATAGGCAGACATATGCGAACGCTTCGCGAGTCGCTCGGTGGGAGGGCCATTTTTCACCAGCAGGATGCGACCGGACTTCAGCCTTCGGAGAAAGAATCTCGCGTTGATGTTTTGCACCGTCGCGGCCTGACGCGCTTCGCTCCAGGTCCTGCCTTGGTCGCTGGAGAAACTCTCGAACGGCTGGCCGCTGGTGCGGGCCAGCATCCACAGGCGACCATCACGCAGCTCGACCGTCATATGCTCGTCGAACTCCCAATCCGGGAACTGCAAACTGCCACGCTCTCTCCACGATGCGCCTTCATCGATGGAGGCAAAGACTCTCGCTGTTTTCTTCTGCCAATCAGAAACCGGCAGCAACCAGTCGCCGTTTTTCAGCACGGTCGGCTTGTTCAGCGTACAACCTTCGGCGAACTGAACCGGCTCTGACCACTGGGGCTCAGCAGCATCGGGATCATCGCAGCGGATAAACCAATTGGTGATGCGGCCCTGCGGATCGCCGAGTTGCTGATCGAAGAACAACCACAATCGCCCTTTTTGATCGCTCCATAGATTGCCGACCAGCGCGCCGCTGAGTTTCTGCTCGGGCTCCGTGCGTGCTCCAACCGCCAGACGCGGCTTTGACCATGTGGTGCCATTATCATCGCTGGTGGCCAGCAAAAAATAGCCATCCTTTTTGTCCCCCGTGCCGGTCCAACAACCCCAGATACGGCCTTTCGGTGTACGATCCATCCCGATGATCATCGCTCCCGACCGCGCTTCATCCTGAAACGAGGCACCTGGATTTGCAATCACCACCGGCGCGTTGAGACCCGGCTTCGAAACAGCCGCACCATCCGCGAGCACCAACAGCACCATCTTGTTGAACTTTAGTCGCTCGCCACTCTTAACCTCTTTGCGGTAAAGGCTCACGCGATTGATCTCACCCGGGAAGAGCTGCACCTCGGGTACGTCCACCTTGGTGAAGCCCGCTCTTCGAAGCGCTTCCTCCTGGCTCGCGGCCGCTGGACGAATCGTCGGTGTAAGCGCGAAGAGTACGCCCGGCTTTGTGACTTCCACATCGGTCTGTTCAATGCTCTGTCGATGAAAGGGGAGATCGCGGACGGCATCAGACATTTCGTCGATGACATAATCGCGATCGGTAAACAGCTTCGCGCCACGTTTCATCAGTGCCGGTGATGGCGGTAGTGGTGCGGGCCACTCGATGCGTTGCTTACCACTTTGTGATTCAAACTGGCCGACCTCTTCCAGCTTGCCGAACATGATGCGGTCCGAGGAGCCGCCGTGGTCGCTTTGCGTCACGGTCAGCCAGATCTTGCCATCGTGCTCGTGGAAGGTCGGATACTGAAAAGAGTGCGGCGACTCAAAGCGGTATTTGCGCTGCCATGTCTTACCATCGCTAGAGATGTCAACGTTGAAAACGCTGCGGTTGCAACCGTGAACACGTGTGTTCTCTTGCCAGCCAAGGTAGTACACGTCGCCAAACTTGTCGAAGGTCGGCTTCGAATTGAGGCCGTTGGGCACAAAGGGTTTCGTTTCACCGACGGTCCATGCATTGCTGTCTCGGCTGGTGGTGAAATGATAGTTTCCTCCGTCATTACGGCAGATCGCCATCCAGGTACCGTCCGGCAATCGGTTTACGGCTGATTCGCTGAGCTGCTGCGACTGCGGTTCGTTGTAATGGCCGATGATCTCGAAAGTCGTGAAGTCATCAAGCAACACGGCGAGAGCGTTTTGTTTGCCAGGAAAATTGTTGAGCGCCACGTAGTTGCGACCATCAAACTCCTTGAACGAATCAAAGATATAGAGGCCATGGTTTATCGGCGGCTTCGTGAAACCCTGAGCCGCTGCATCGGCATGGAAATGGCGAGGTTGCATATCGAAGGTTCCTGCCGCCGTCCTGAGCTTTGCCTTGTGGATATTCTCATCAAAAGACTGCGTGCGGAGATCGAAGTCGCGATACCAAGTCTGTTCGTGCTCCGACTTACTGCAAAAGTAGGTCCGCAGCGTCTGCTCGTCCTTGCGAATGATGCGCGGCACGAAGACCTGCGACTCAGGCAGAGTGACGTTCGCATACGCCTGGCCTGCTTTAGCGAGCAGATGCGTCTTCTCAACTTGTAATGTCTGCAAGTTCACCACCGTCAGCACGCAATACATCGCCGCGCCGGCGCCGTGCCCTGGTGCGACATCGTTGTCGTGCTCGACGATGTAAGCGCGGTCACCGACGCAAACGAACTCCGCATCGTGAGCCCCTTTCACCTGCGGTGCAGTGACTTTGACGAGCCGCTTCATCACTTCATCGCCCGCTAGCGCCGCATCCCAGTCTTTCGGCACGAGCTTTAAGTCGTCGAGCGAACTGACTTTTTGCTTCAGTCGCACGTCGCCTGAAACATCTTTCCCCGCCACAACATCTACTTCGCGGAAAGTGGCAAACAGGATGTCGCCAGATCGTTGGCGATCGCGATCATACGTGATCCAGATCAGGCCGCCACGATCTTCGACGCCGTCGGGGTACGAGATATTGCTGCGTTCATCGAGCAGTAGTCCCTCATTCCATGTCGCGCCGTCGTCGTTGGAAATCCTGGCGGTCAGGTGACTGCGGCCTTTGAAGTTGTAGTGATTGACCAGCAGTAGATTGCCGGACGTGAGGCGACGAATGAAGAAGCGAGATCCGGGGCTGGCGATCTTGGTCGCCTGGCCTTCGCTCCATGTGCGTCCCTTGTCCTGCGAGTAGCTTTCCCAGAGCACCCCACTGCTCGTTCGGATCAACATCCACAGACGCTGATCGCGAAGTTCCGTGATCATGCACTCGAGTGCCCACTCGGGCGCTTTGACAGCGCCATGCAGTGACCAGGTTCTTCCTTGATCGCTTGAAATGCCGACTCCCTGCAACTGCTTTGAACCGGCAAACCAGCCGTAAATGGGTTCCTGTGCTAACGTGACTGGCATGATCGATTCGCCCGACGAAAGCACGGTCGGCTTGTTCATCCTGAACGCATACGGAACATCAAAGCCAACACGAAACTCGTCACCGAAGACCGGAGGCGTGGCGTCAGGGGCGTCACAGATCCGAGCATGCACATCGTGCTGTGCGGTCATCTCGTTTCCCCGATTGAAGATGTACCACAGCCGTCCCTGCGGATCGATCCACAGCGTCGGGTCGAAACAACGCGTGCCGCCCGTTGGAACGGCCATCGCTTGAGGCTCCGTGAAAGTCTTGCCCGCATCGTCACTGTAAGCCAGGACGACGGTGTTCTCCGGTGCTGGTTCCTTGGACCCACCTGTAAACCACGAGACGAAAACGCGGCCCTGGGCCGTTCGCTCCAGACCTGGAATTCCTTGCCACGTTCTCTTGGGAACAATCAGTTGCTCCTCAGCAACCACCAACGGTGCCGTACTCGCTGAGATCAGAACCGACACCAGCGCGACGGTGAAACAGAGTTGTTTGTTAAATTGCCAGGTCATCTTTTCAATACGCTCCAGGTCGAGTCTGCGTAACAATTATTTATGGTGTTCATTTTGGTCGTCCCGGCGATTAAACTCAATTGCCAAGAATCTTCAAAGTATTGCGTAACTTTGTCAAAGAGCGATTTTAAGAACTGACACCACATGTAAGGTTCTTGCAACGATGAAACACTATGAATAAGCGACCTCACGTAGCCCTCTTGATCGAAACATCGCGTGGACACGGGCGACAAATCATCGAAGGTGTTGCTCGATATGCAGCCGAACATGGCTCGTGGTTGCTCCGTCTTGAACCACGGAACATCGACGATCGACCGCCGCGTTGGCTCAGAACATGGCAAGGTGATGGGATCATTGTTCGCTGCGATACGCCCCAGATGGCACGAGCAGTATTGGAAACGAGGATTCCCGTGATCGATGTGCGTGGCGGAGTACCCGAAGCAGGACTGCCGCTGGTAGGAGTCGATAACGCGCCGGTCGTTGATGCAGCTTTCGAACACTTTCGTCAACGCGGCTTTCGCCATTTCGCCTGGTGCGAGTTCTTTCGTAAACCGCGAGTCTGGATCGACCAGCGGCGGCAGCGATTTCAGCAACTGGTCGCTGAAGCCGGATCGATGTGCAACGTATTTCGGCCCAAGCAGACCAAACGGGCCATGTCGCGTAACGCCACCTCGTCGCCACAGGACGTGCAAGAATTGATCGATTGGTTAAATAGCTTGCCACGACCCATTGCGATTCTTGCATGTGACGATGAACAAGCACACTTGGTTCTCGACGCCGTACTGACGCTGGGCCTACGTGTTCCGGAAGACGCCGCAGTGATGGGAATCGATAATGATGAAGTCTTCTGCCGCGTTTCCAGTCCGCCGCTGAGCAGCGTGGATGTCAATGCGGTGGCCGTCGGATACAAGGCGGCTGAAGTCCTTGCCAAGCGGATGAAGGGACGCCGTATTGCCAGGCGCACCATGATGCCACCTCGTGGTGTGGTGACACGGCTGTCAACGGACATGATCGCCGTCGATGACCCGGAAGCCGCTGCTGCCATCCGGTTCATTCGCGAGAATGCCTGTCAGCCTGTAACCGCTGAGGATGTCGCCGCGCATCTGGCAGTCTCGCGCAGTACGCTCGATCGCTGTCTGCAAGCGGCGGTTGGGCAATCGGCAACCGCTGCCATCATGCAAACTCGACTGGCACGAGTTAAGACCGATCTTGCCGAAACGGAACTCTCGTTACAAGCCATTGCATCGCGAGCCGGCTTCGCGTCCGTCCAGCATCTGGCCAATCTGTTTCGCGACCGCATCGGCATGACTCCTGGTCGCTATCGCCAGGCCTTGAAACGTTAGGCGAGTTGCAAAAGAGATGTTGTCAGCCGAGTTGCATCGACCACATAAAGCTCACGTTCCGCAGCAACGGCATCGGCCGGCGTCTGACTGACGTACTTGGTCACGTGTTGACGGACGACGAATCATCGAAGGTGTCGCCCGTTATGCCGCTGAGCATGGTTCGTGGTCGTTGCGTCTTAAACCACGGAATATCGACGATTGACCACTGCGGTGTCTGACAACATGGCAAGGCGATGATACCTCCCCGTGATGTGGTGACGCGACAGTCGGTGGACATCATCGTCGTCGATTCCCCGGAAGCGAGTTTTAGCGAAGTGTTTTTGATAGCTGACGAACTGCGACTGTCAGATCGACCGAACGCAGTTCGTCCGGCTAAGGCGGCTAAGACTTGCCAATCAGTTTTATCAGATTGAACTCATGCGATCACAACGTCTTAACCCCCTCTGGAGGCTCGTATGTGGCTCGGGACTAACCATCGACTAATCGTCATGAGTGAGTTTCTACCATCCTCCCAGGCCGGATCTGTCATATCGACCAAAACCGCAAAAGGAGCTTCGCGAATGGCGTCGGTAGTCCCCATTTGAGAGAGCGATGCGAAAATCTCATTCTCTTAAGGTAACTCGGGATGACACGAAGCTACTCAGAACCAGTTCTTTCCAGTTTTGAACCGTCATACCTGGTCACGACCGCGTGTGAAACAGAGTTTATTCTGCGCGCGTCGGTCCGACACGCCGATAGAGCATTGATCCGATTCGCTGGGCAATGCAGTGATTGACTTGTCTGGCACAGCCCGTTTCAGTTCAGGCGCCAAAGGACGGCATTTGCTTGAGCCTCAGAGGCCGTTAGGCCGTCGCAAAGGTCGGCGGTGAGAGTTTCGCGTATACGGAAAGCTTGAGGTGCCATGCCCCAGGAAACTGCAAAGTCTTTTGATGGAGGCAAAGCGGACTCAACAAATGCATGGCCCCGGTTCAGAATACAAGGTCTCGTTGACTTGTCTGAACGCATTGTTGATTATCTCGTGGACTTCCGCAGCAACAAAAGGTTTTGGCAGCAGGTTGAGTTGCTCCGTATTTCCCAGCAGTTTGCAGATGGAGATCCACGAGTATTCGGAATACGCAGTACAGACCACGACAGGTAAAGACGGCATCAGTGCCCAAAGTTGGTGAATGGTTTCAATCCCATTCCAGCCCGGCGGCATCTGCATATCAACAAACGCCAGATCGAAGTGTTCCCCTCGTTCGAGTGCTGCCTGAAGTTTCAGGCAGCCCTCTTCGCCCTGATGAGCAAACTCAACGACATGTGAGACGTTCTCCGTTGAGGCGTCATCGTTGCCCATGGTGGAAGGGGGCCCAAACAATTCCGACTCCAGATCATTTAACACCCCGTTGTTGATCGCTGGACGAAGAAGGACGCTTCGGAAAACATCATGAATCGAGTTCTGGTCATCAATAATCAGGATGCGACGGCAACCGTTTTGGTGCAGCGTTTTCATCGACCCACCTCCACAGCAGCTGGATGCAGCGGAAGGGTCAGTGTGAACGTGCAGCCTGTCCCGGGGCCATCACTCTTCACGGTCAAAACACCGCCAAGCTCGGATGCCGCCAGGCCGCAATAGTGCAGCCCAAATCCATGACCATTCTTCTTCGTCGTGAATCCCTGAGAGAAGATTTTCGCCAGCTGAGATTTCTCGATGCCCACTCCACTGTCCTGAACTTCGATCTGAACCTGGTCCGTCGAGAGCGGGAACGCTCGCAGCTGTACCAGACGCTCCGCGACCGGAAGTTCAGCCACAGCGTCTTTCGCGTTGCTCAGCAGATTGACAACGATCTGAATCAGCTTGTGCCGATCGACCAGAATCTCCGGAGCCTGGTCAATATCATGGATCACCTTGACCGAATGCCGATGGCAGGAGGCTTTGATCACCGTGACAGCACTCTCAAGCAGTTCGCTGAGATCCGTTTGTTCCGCAAAGCTCTGAACCCGTGCATAACTTTGCTGAGCCGCCACAATCCGATTGGCATGCTGAACATTGCTGTTCAAAGATTTCAGATCGCTCAACAACTCTTTCTGTTCGGCGATCAGTATTTCCGAGAGCTTTTCCAGATACGACGGCAGCTGTCGGCCTCGATGATCACTCGTCAGAAACTCAGCCAGATTCTCTTTGTACTCGCGAATCAGGCCCACCGCTTTCGAAAGACCGGAACAGCGACTGCCAGCCACCTTCTCATGAGCGGTAGAAGCCAGTACGTTAATACTTGTCAGAACGTTGCCAACATTGTGCAGCACTGATGTAGCCACTTCTGCCTTACCAGCCATATGAGCCGAATCAATCAGCTTGCGATTGGCATCTGCCAATAAAGCTTCGGAACGCTTACGTTCCGTGATATCACGAACGATGAGGGTATAGTACGAGTAACCTCGCAGTGAAATCCTGCTGACAGAAACTTCAACAGGCACCAGGACTCCGGCATTATTCACCAGATCCGCTTCTACACTCGCTCGCTTTGTTCCGGCTGTTGTGCGCAAAGCCTCCAGGGGATCGCCATGATGATGCAGCAGAAATTGATTGATTGGCTGCCTGATAATCAGCGATAGCTGAGTATCACTTCCCAGCATTGCAGCAGTCGCGTCATTGGCCGAAACGATCAGACCGGTCTCATTGATCGTCAGGATCGCATCACGAGCCATTTCGACGATGGCCGCATATTTTGTCGCTTCATTTGAGGCGACCATTCGCAACGGACGAATCAGCAGTTGCCATATCAACGGTGCACTGACAATCGTAAGAATAGCAGCGTCACACAATGCTTCTAAACCAGCATCGACATCGGCGGGAAGAAAAAACGGAAGCGAGTACATGACGGCCGCTTCGGCGACAAAGATGACGGCCAATATCGCGATAAAGTATTGCAGCGGACTCCATAAAGCTGAAGCTCCGGAGAATCTCGAAGGCATAATCACACCGCTCTCTACGTGACATGTTGCGCGCTCACAGATGGACTGTGCAACGGTAGGTCGCGAGATACAGGTGTGTCAAAATGTCACTATCGGCGGTGTGCGAATCCCGCCTGTTTTGATGCCGAACGGCAACAACCAGGTCAAAGCACATGACCGACAAAAACGAACCGTGGGTAATCACGTAACCACGGTCGCGTATTGCCCCAGGTTGTCAAATGAACTTCGCGCTGGTGCTTTATGAAGATCCTAAACTCCGGTAGTGGACCTTGCCAAAGGTCCTGCAGCCGAGGGATCTTTAGCAAGATCCACTACCAGCAACCCGAATTTCTCATCCCGACTGCGCGCTAGACAAGCTCGGCAATCGGATTTGGATCGCTCACAAGGTGTGAGGGGCGACCCTGAGGACTGTAGAGAATCTTGTTCGGGTCAATCCCCAGTTTGTGGTAGACCGTCGAAACAAAATTCTCCGGCGAGAGCACTCGATCAACGGCCGAGAACCCTTTGCGATCGGTGGCACCAATTACGGTTCCACCTGGAGTTCCGCCACCAGCCATCAGCACCGACATCGCATTGGCCCAGTGATCTCGACCGGACGTTGTGCTTCCGGGCAGTGTTGAGATTTTTGGCGTACGACCGAATTCTCCCAAGGCAATCACGAGGGTTGAATCCAGCATGCCTCGCTCTTTGAGGTCCTGAATCAAAGTTGCTACCGAGTTGTCCCATGACGGCAGACGCTTCCGCAGAGCACCGAAGATGTCACTGTGATGATCCCAACCACCGTCGTAAACCGTGATAAACGGGACGCCCGCGTCAACCAGCCGGCGAGCCAGCAAGCAACGCTGGCCGAATCCATCGCGACCGTAACGGTCTCGAGTTTCCGGAGTCTCCTGGCTGATGTCAAACGCCTTCTGAGCTTCGGGCGATGTGACCAGACTGTGTCCCTGCTGGAAGTATTCATCAAACGCCATCACCGGATCGCCAGCGGCCTCGTCATTCAGTCGCACCATGCGATCAACTTTGGCTCGCAAATCAGTCCGACTGCCGAATCTCATATCGGTCAGATCACGAGGCAGAGCGACGTCGCGAACTTTGAAGTTAGCGCCGTTCGGGTCATCACCAACCACAAACGGAGCATAACGTGCTCCAAGGAAGTTTGGTCCGCCGGAACGCGACATCTGTGGCATGCTGAAATACGACGGCAGCCCGTTATCTCGTCCCAGCTCTTTAGCGACGACTGAACCCATGCTCGGATGAAAGCTGACGAACGCACCACAACCGACCGGAATTCTCGGTGGTGATCCCGTCATCATGTAGTGATTCCCTGCTCCATGATTGCCCTGATCATGGCGAATCGAACGAATCATGGCATAGTCGTTCAGACTGGCGGCCAGCTTGACCATGTGCTCCGAATAGCCAACGCCCGGAACAGCGGTGTCGATCGATGAGAACTCACCGCGATACTCCTGCGGAGCATCGGGCTTCGGGTCAAATGTTTCAAAGTGAGTCGGACCGCCGTCCATCCAGATCAGAATACAGCTTTTGGCTTTCCCGGCAGGAACATGGCCACCATGCTGCGATTCAGCGCGAGCCTTCAGGCCGCCGACAAAACTGGTTCCAAGGAACCCGCCAAGTCCCAGTTCCAGCGCGTTGCGGCGAGTAATTCCATCACATCGTCTGCGGTTTAACATTGATGTCGTTCCTCAGTCCTGAAACACAAACTCGGCCGAGTTCACCATGGCCCACGTAAGATCTTCAATCACCTGACGGCGGACAGCACCTTCCGCAGCCAGCAAATCCACAACCAGCTTTGTCTCATCCGGAGTCGGCTTGCGTCCGAAAACGCGGGTATAAAGTTCAACGGAGATCTCTTCTCCCGTCTTCGAACTTTCAGCCAGACTTTTCGCGGCTCCAATATCGCTTCCAATATCACGGAACAGCTTTTCAGAGTTCATCAGATGCAGACTCTGCACGACCGTCGAGTCACTCATACGCTCACACGGGGGATCCTGATTCGGGTCCGGACGTCCAAACGTATCAAGGAACAGATTATCTGATCGATGAGTCCACAACTGTTTGGCGGAGGAATCCGGTGGCATCGCATCGAATTCCTGCGGCACTCCCGTGACAAACGTGACCGCATCCAGAAGCACTTCCGCTCGCAGGCGATGACGATAATGACGCGAGTAGTTTCGAGTATCCGAAATGTTCGTATCGTTGGGCAGAGAACTCAACTGATACACATGTGAGTTCGCGATGACTCGCACCAGTTCCGTCAGAGAGAAACCTGAATCCCGGAAGTGCTCGCCCAGAGCTTTCAGGAGTGGTCCGTTCGTCGGCGGGTTGGTGGCTCGCAGGTCATCAACCGGCTCGACTAATCCTCGAGCCATTAAATCGGCCCAAACGCGATTGGCCATTGTCTGTGCAAACAAATGATTATTGGGCGAAGTAATCCAGGCCGCCAGAGATTCTCGCTGATCCTGACCTTCGGCAATCGGCGGTGCCTCTCCGAACAGGGGGCGAGGCTGCATCGTGGCTCCGGTGACAGGATGCGTCACGGCTCCGCCAGTCCCCGTGAAGACAAATTCTTCCGACCCCGAAATCGGAGCAGAGATTCCTGTGCCTTTACGTCCAACCTTCGAGAAGTACGCTGCAAAGCTGTAGAAGTCGTCCTGTCCCCAGACTTCGAACGGATGATGATGGCACTTCGCACAATCCAGACGCACGCCGACAAATAACTGGCTGACCAAAGTTGTTAATTCTTCGGGCTGACGTCGATCGCGGAACATCACCACGGAGCCATCGCGAAACGTGCCACCACGAGCGGTCAACAACTCGCGAACGAACTGATCCCACGGCTTTCGCTCATGAAACGACTGGCGAATCCAATGGTCATAATTGAATGTGGCTTTGATTCCCACATGATACGGATTTGGTCGCAGTAAGTCGGCCCATTTGTTGGCCCAGTGATCAGCGAACTCAGGTTCCTGCAGCAATCGATCTACGAGTTTGGCTCGTTTGTCAGCGGCCGTGTCTGCGAGGAACGCGTTCACTTCATCCTGAGTCGGGATGCGTCCACAGATGTCCGTGGTCACTCGACGCAGAAACGTGTGATCATCACAGATCCCGGAAGGTGTGATGTTCAATCGCTGTAACTTCTGCCACACAAGATCATCAATAAAGTTGTTGCGAGGGAGTACAGCGTAGTCGCCGGCGGGAATCGTTTCGGTGCGAGGAATCATCACATCACAGACCGCGATCTGTCCCATGAACCGAGCCATGATGGCGGCGTCGCCGGTAATTTCACCAGCCGTGACAAGTCCCACTTCATTCACCGCGGCAATCGGTGCTTCGTTCGACTGAAAGGCTGTCAGTCGAGTGACATCGCGTTCAGTGCCATCAGAGTACTTTGCAGTCACCACGATCGCCTGTGTTTGCTTCGGAGCAAGAACAGCCGAGGCGGGATTCACGCTGATCGATTTCAGAACGGGAGCATTCGGAGCTTTGCGAGGCATCCCCTGACGAATCCAGGTGAGCATCGTCTGAAATTCCGGACCAGCGACATCAATGCGTCGACCACCACCGTGGGGAACTGTTCCAGCCGGCTTGGCTATCAGAAGACTGTTTTCCGGTGCGCCCGGGAAGACTCTGCGAGCACGACCTTCTTTGGCGATGGCATCGAAGTCCTGCTGAGCATCGAACCCCAGCAGCGATAACTGGAATCCACCCTGACCGCGAGCTTTCCCGTGACACGGACCGCTATTGCAGCCAAATCGAGTGAGAATGGGCT
Organism: Planctomycetaceae bacterium; assembly: GCA_044378235.1. GTDB lineage: Bacteria > Planctomycetota > Planctomycetia > Planctomycetales > Planctomycetaceae > SXXK01. The sequence goes on along the minus strand of JBILXT010000086.1, from coordinate 221 downwards.
GCAGGTCGTTTTCGAAATCCACAACCGCCTGCTCGTCAGCGATCAACGACGCACTCTGCAGCAGACTGCACAGGCACAACACGGCAGCGATCGAGGAAAAAGCAGATCGTCGGGGCACGGCGTTGCTCGACTTGCGGAGGACAAACAGCGGGAGAAACAGGAGGGATTAACCAGTGCGGGGCTGCGCAGGCTAGCAAATCGTCACCGTTGTTGTCACGCAC
>JBILXT010000428.1:0-5920 GCA_044378235.1 Planctomycetaceae bacterium | reverse complement strand
AGTTCGTCTCACGCCGCCCACTCAGCAACCTCGCTGCCTCAAAACAGATTTCACGACGAAGTCGATCAAGATCCATAGGTCGAAGCTGCCGTTCAGGCAAAAGTGAGAACGAAGAGATTCTTTGTGCCACTAACTCAACAGTCGAATGCCAGCGAAAGGCGGTCAGCTGGTACTCACTATGATTTCGATGATAGGAGAATATCGAACTCCGGGCAAAACGGAGCGATCTTTATTTGGCCGGATCAACGGACCTGGCATGAGTTGTCAGTCAACTTCCAGGTAACCACAGGACGCAAAGCGCGAACAAGCGCCGGGGCAAGACCCCACTACTCGAAAGCACTCGCGGAAGGACTCGGTCACATGAGTACGGCATGAACTCACAACCAGAGATACGGAACTCCGATCGTCACATTCATCCGTTTTCTGGCTAGCGCTTTGTCAAGATAAAGAACGGGGGTGGAGGTAGTGGATCTTGCTAAAGATCCCAACACAGAAGGACCTTCAGCAAGGTCCACTACCCCCAAATTAAAGCTTAACAAAGCACTAGTGGAGCCTGCCCAAAAGCGAATCTGTAACATCGCATGCAATGGCACCATCGATTTCAGCAGCCCATTCCAACGTTTCGAAGAAATTGTGGCTCCCCAAGACAGTCCGTTACAGAGATGAAGATTCTGAAACGCTCTTAACCATTTGTTTAGAATCGATCCCCAGAATCTGGGTCCTCTGTGGCTTTAATCGACAGTGCCTTCCCATCTGGCTGTCGGAAACTGCCGTGTCTCGGAGAGGATCAAAAAATTAACGTTATCCATCGGAAGAGCTGCCGGAGGATCCTCGGATGGGCCACATGGAACTGAATGGATGTCAATCAACCAACTTCAAGATAATGGTCGCAAATGAGCCATTCCGGGTGACGTCCGGGAACCATCAGATACCCATGCCCTGCAATATCCTTCTTGTCGAAGATGAGTCTGCGATCGCAGAGATTATCGTCTACAATCTCAGGAAAGAAGGGTACACCGTCACCTGGGAAGAAGATGGAATCAAGGGGCTGCTCAAAGCACAATCGATGAGCCCGGATTTATGCATCCTGGACGTTATGTTGCCTGGACTCGATGGCCTTCAGATATGCCGAGTTCTCAAAAGCGAGCCCAGAACAAGATCCATACCAGTATTGCTGCTTACCGCAAAAAGTCAGGAAACTGACGAGATTCGCGGCTTCAACATGGGTGCTGACGACTACGTAGCAAAGCCATTCCGAATTCAACCCCTGATCCACCGCATCAAGGCATTACTACGGCGAGCGAAACAGACGGAAGAATCATGCAATGTTCTCGCACTCCATGGGATTGAAATGGATCGCAGGAATCATCTCATGACCGCTCACGGTGTTCCAATCGATCTGACACCTACGGAATTTCGAATGGTCTGGACACTGATGTCGCAACCAGGCCGAGCCTTCTTTCGTTCCGAATTGCTGGAAGGCGCACGTGGCGATGATGTCTATACACTTGAACGCACGATCGATGTTCACATCCGTTCCGTCAGAAAGAAGCTGGGCGAGTACGAACACCTGATCGAAACGGTCCGTGGAATCGGATACCGTTTTCACCGGAAGTAACGGATCTTCGGTTACGTTTCCGGAAGCGGCATTGCAGGAACAAAGAGCGGGCTGTGATTAACGGAAAGCCATGACACCCGTTCAAAGCCAGGCCAGTTTAAGTTCACCATCACCGTCTTCAATGACTGCAGTGCAGTTTTCGACCCAGTCGCCGGCGTTACAGTAGGTGATGCCTTCAATCTCAACGTGTTGCGGGGCGTGGATGTGACCGCAGATGACTCCGTCAACTCCTCGATGACGAGCATGACGAACTACCTGATTCCGAAAACGGCTGACGTGTTTTCCAATGGACTTTAATCGTCGCTTCAATCGTCCGATAAGAGAACGGTCTCCATGAAGCGCTGCAGAAGTGATTCGGCTCCACGTGGAATTTGTACGCAGAATTCCTTCGTAGAACAGGCTCAGGAATCCCACTGTTATTGAAGACGCTCGTTCGTAGTGATCGAACTGGTCGCCATGCAGAATCAGGAACTGTCGACCGTCGGCAGTCCGGTGATGAAACTCTTCTGCAACTTCCACCATTCCGCATTGCTCAATGAATCGCAGAACCATCGGGCCGCGAAGAAAGTTGTCGTGATTGCCAATGGCCAGCCGAATACGTGTTCCACCTTTGGCCAGATCCATCAGACGAGCGACAATCTGATTGCATTCTGTCTGCCAGTGCCAGCGACTCTGCAGACACCAACCGTCAATGAAGTCGCCGACAAGGTAAAGATTCTCAGGTTCATGTCGATTGAGAAATTCCAGGAGCGACTGAACCCGTGAGTGCCGGAAGCCAAGATGAAGATCGCTGAGAAAAAGCGAACGAACACGTGTCATTTTCGGCTCGCCAGTTACTTCCGAAGACTTCAGACAGAGTGCGTGCTGCTGCGACCAGAATTCATTGTCAGTTGAGACCGGAAGATACGGAGCGACGAAATCCAGCGAATCGTCGACAAGCAATTCCTCTGTGAAACTCATAGTCATCTCACGTCCCTGCGAAGTGAAGAGTTCAGCACCGCCGACAGATTGGAACGATATTGTCTCGGACAAAGACGGCATTCGTTGATCCAAAGTGACCACCAAAGTTCCATGACCTCGCCATACTCTTTTGATAAGGAATCTGATTCAGTTCAGGACGCCGCTGACGCGAATCTCCGGACGACAAGGAACTGTCATTCCTGGTCAGAAACCCCAATGCTCCGGCCGACACAGTGTGGCAGCGATCCATTGTTCCGAAGAGCATGGTGCCAATTCCCACGGTGGGCAAATCGAGCGGAGAATAAAAGTTCCAGATGCCAGCAGTCGTACGATCCAGAAGTCTCTCGACATCAAATCGTCTTGAAACAGCTGCAGACAACAGCGTGACAGAAGTGACGGCCTGGTCCTCCGTCAGGTGTTCAAGAACGAACAACGCCATGCCTGCCCCTGCCGAATGACCAATCAGATGAACCGGCTGGCCCGGGAAGTCGCGCTGGTAGTTGATGATTAACTCCGCGACGACCCGGGCCTGAGTGCGATTATGTCGCTGCATGGCCAGATGCAGCGGGTTCCATGGACGAAAGCGACGCCAGTCGATGATCTGAATCGCGTGTGACAATTGGCCCGCCACGAGTCCGCGAGCAATGCTGTCGTTGACGGAACTGCAGCCCTCAATCCCAGGTAAAATGATGATCAGGCCATGTTCAAGACGTGCAGGACAGGAAAGAGTACGGTGAAAGTTCGCGACCAGGCCTCCCAACGGAGCTAGGCACAGACCAAGCATGGACTTCAAGCCCAGACGAAACACTGCGCCTCGATCTGCAACAGGTTTTGCGTTCGCAATCGAGGAAAAGATCAGGTCAAGCTTGTGAGTCTGTTCAGCATACGTAACCAAGTTGATCGTCTCCGGTGAAGCGGCGCTCTTTTTGTTCCATGAAACTCGGGCACCATCATCAAATTGCCTCTATCCCACGATCGCCAGGCTCAGTTGACTAATCATCATGCCGAATAAAGCTCCCAGAACGACATCTGTGGGGTAATGCAGCCCCAGAATGACTCGGGAAATGGCAATGAGCAACGTGAAGCTCAGCAGGAGCGGCAGAAGGGCAGGGAACCAGGCCACGGCAATCACAGAGAACGACACCGCGTGCATCGTATGGCCTGACGGAAAACTGTACTCGTCAAGCGCCGCCGTGCCCTGCATGATCGCCTCATAGACAGCGCTGGGGCGTGGTCGCTGAGTTACACCTTTGACGGACTTGTAAACCAGCAGCGTAACAAGTGCCGTCAAACCCATATGCAAAGACGCATTGACGCCGTATTGCCCGTGAAGCATGGGCAGGATCACCATCAACGCATACCAGAACTTGCCGTTACCCAGATTACTGATGACTCGAAAGAATGGCGATACAGTTCGCCATCGCAACGTCTTGTTCATCAGAAACGTGATCTGACGATCCCAATAGAACATCTGATTAATGGCCGCCTGCCGTCGACTAGTCTTCATAGAGTCCTCCCTGAACAGACTTCGGATTCAAAACCAGATCCTCTTGTTGCGACATACATGGATCGTTCTGTCATGAGTGAGTGTTTCGCTGGCTGTTTTTCGCACCCCAGCCACAAGGTCAGAGATTCAGCACCAGCGACTCCAAATCCCGCAATAACCTCCCTTAATTTTCGGACATGAACGTTAAATCAATTGCGCGATTTGAATTCATTTATGATGAATTCCATGTTCAGAGATCTTCTTAAACACTCGAACCTGCATGCTGATGCATGCGTGAGGTTTCAATGTTGACGGCAGGTTTTGTCTTTCCCGGCGCCATTAGCTGAAACAGCCGCACAAGTGCTTTTGTCAGAAGCGTAGCCATCATTCCAGGCCGACGATTCTCAATCTGGCTCTGTGAAAGAAGTTGAAATTCGCTGATCACCTGCTGGTACTGGGCACGAACTTCATCGCTCGAGTTTCTCCAGGTCCGAGTCTGAACCGACTTCAGAGCAGCTTCAGACATCTGCTCCTGACGCTTCACAGATTCAATAATCTCGCGAACATAGCGGCTGGCTTCCGGCGCGTTACGCGGAGTGAACAGGAAACCGTCTGAGCCATGCTCAACAAGGCTCGTGACTCCACCCGCATTCGCTGCGATGACTGGCAATCCGCAGGCCATCGCTTCAAGGACTACATTTCCCATCGTTTCTGTTTCAGAAGCATAGACAAAGGCATCTGCCGAAGCGTATGCCGAAGCCAGCTCTTCGCCTCGCAGATATCCCACGAAGTGAGCTTTGTAGCGCGAGAACCTGCGAACCAATTCCTCGCGCTGAGGACCTCCACCGACGATTGCCAGTGTTGCCTCCGGTACACGTTCGAGCACCTCCGTCAGAAAGCTGACGTTCTTCTCGGAGGCCAGACGGGAGACTGTTAACAGTAACGGTGATTCCGGATGATTGCCGCTCAGCCGACTCCGCATAGCTGTCGATTTTCGCTCAGGATTGTAAAGGCTGCAGTCAACAGCCGGAGGCCACAGAGCGACTCGTTCGAACCCGCGTTGACGAAGATCATCCGCCATGAAATCAGACACCGTCAGATTTCGATCGGCCGTGTTGTGATAACTCTTCATCAGCCACCAGAGCACTCGTGAGAGCATTCCCAGACCAGGATACTGCTTCACGAATTCCCCGTAGAGCGTGTGAAAGGAAAACAAAATCGGCAGTTGCAGGTCACTGCGACACAACAAGTCGTAGCACTGAAACCCGAATGCAAATGGATTGAGGAAGTGGACCACGTCGGGTCGAAACTCCCGCAGTTCCCGAATCAGTCGCTGGTCAGGAAGACCAATGACATATTCGGGATAGCTGGCACAGGGAAAGCTGGGGAATTCAATCAATGGAACCGGCGAATTGCGAGGTTCGGAGACTCGCGGACAAACGACGATGACCTCATCGCCGTTGGCCTGCAACTGACGGATTAAATTCACCGTACGCCCGACGACGCCATCGATTTTGGGGAGAAAGACTTCAGCAACAATCGCGATCCGCATTGCGGAACTCCCGGAGAAAAGTTCAGGCAGGTCGGCGTGCTACGGCCAGCACAATGCTGTGGTGGTCCAGGACGGGAAACACAAGTCGATTCAGGATCGCCTGCTGCCAGCGTTTCGCTTTATGTAATCCAATCTCTTCGATGAATGGAGTCAGCCAGCCGCCGTGATAGCCGTATTCAATGAATGAGGCAAAATCCGGGAACTGAAGTTCTGGCTTGTATGTTTCTGACACCAGAATCTCGAAGCCGTTCTGCTTCAGAACTTTCACAACGTCCTGTTCATTGTTGGGGCAGATCATTCCCTG
>JBILXT010000427.1:0-5922 GCA_044378235.1 Planctomycetaceae bacterium | reverse complement strand
AGAGCCCACATCAGACGAACATCATGCACGAAATAGCAGCTAAGCGTCAGCCCGGAGTAACACGCAACACTCAACGCCATCGCGCGAGTTCTTCCGATTCGATCTCCGAGGGCTCCGAAAATCCAGCCGCCTGCCGCAGCTCCAAACAGAAACGCCGACTGGAACCAGGCGAACCATTCCGTGATGAGTTTCTCCGGTGTGTCAGGCCCCAATAATTCCAGCATCATCTGTCGATGAATCAGAATGAACAGAGAATTCTCGAGCCCCGCAAACATCCATGCCAGAAAGGCGGCGACCAGCATGGTTCTGCGATGAGTCTCGTTCGAGCTGACTTCAGTATTCACGGTTGTTCCTGAATGTCCGCAGCAGGCAGAATGTCATAAAACTCATCATGAGCTTCACGCAGGGCTGTTCATCATCACAGATGACGACAGTGACCAAGGAAGGTAGCCGGAACATTTCCTGAAGTCGAGCGGCGAGACGATCACGATAACAAATCCGGGACTGGAACCGGCTCTGTCGTCCCTGGGTTTCAGGAAACACGGATGCCTCGCAAGGTCGATTTCTACCTGCTATCGTTTGGTGTCGGACGGACAATCTTGTTGGTATGCAATGCTGTTTGATCCAACACAATGAACGCTGCGGCCGACCGTTTTTGAAATGGCTCGACGGTGCGCCATGAGCGGTCAGGTGTTTGGCACCGTCCTGAAGGCGTCTTCTTTTTAATTGAGCTTACGGAGGTCAACTTCATGACACTATCACGACGTCAATTACTCTCCGCAGCATCGGCGGCGGTCTGTTGCACCTCCGGGTTGTCGATTCTGCCGGCCGCGGATCCTCCGAAACGAGTTGGCAGCCCGCTTCTGAAACTCAGTCTTGCGGGATACTCTTTCAATCGCCTGTTCGCGAAGCGAGGAACACCGGATGAGATCGCAAAGGCCGAAATGAATCTGGAGAAGTTCATCGAGTACTGTGCCGCTCAGGGGCTGGGAGCGACGGAACTGACTGGCTATTATTTTCCAAAAGAGATTACTACAGAGTATCTGCTGTCGATCCGCTCGATGACTCATCGACTGGGATTGAGCATTTCCGGCACAGCGATTGGAAACGATTTCTGTCTCGTTGAGGGTGATGCTCGCCAGAAGCAACTGGCTGAGTGTCGCGAATGGATTGACTACGCGTCGATCATGGGAGCTCCGGCGATCCGTATCTTCGCTGGGAAAGTTCCGAGCGGTGACAGTGAAGACGCAGCGATTGAGCGATGCGCTGCAGGGATTAATGAGTCACTTAAGTATGCCGCCGCGAAGGGCGTTTTTCTGGCTCTCGAAAACCATGGGGGAATCACTGCGACTCCCGAACAGATGATGAAGATCATCTCTAACGTTGACTCATCGCCCTGGTTCGGTGTTAACTTTGACAGTGGAAATTTCCAGACAGATGATCCTTATCGCGATCTGGCAAAGATCGCACCTTACGCAGTGAACGCTCAGATCAAAGCGTCTATTTCCGTGGGCGGAAAGAAACAGCCAGCGGATTACGGAAAGATCGTCGAGATTCTGAAGAACGCGGGCTATCGGGGGTTTGTTGCTTTGGAATACGAAGAAGCCGAATCGCCCTTTGAAGCCATCCCGAAGATCCTGGAAACTCTGCGGCCGTTGTGCTCGTAGGTTGTTTTCCTGAAGCACTTTTGCCCCATGTACCCATTTTTGGCGCGTATTTGACTGTGGTTTTCTGTCGAGCCCTCGCCTTGAATCTCAAGCCCATTATTCAGGAAATCCTTCAGGAGTACGCACTGCCAATTCACGGCGACCACGGTGTTGCACATTGGGCTCGAGTTTTGGAGAATGGTCGCAGGCTGGCGACCCTTACGGGGGCAAATCTTCAGGTGGTTAGTCTGTTTGCCGTGTTTCATGATTCACGACGAATCAATGAATGCACGGATCCGGAGCATGGATTGCGCGGAGCGAACTACGCTGCACAGTTGCGAGGCCGTTTGTTTGATGTTTCAGATCAGGAGTTTCGTCTCCTTTATCGAGCGTGTGAGGGACACACTCACGAGCGAACTCATCCGGACATCACAGTGCAGACCTGCTGGGATTCAGATCGACTTGATTTGGGACGCGTTGGCATTACACCTCACCCGAGCAAGCTCTGCACCGACGAAGCCCGAGCGAAAGAAATGATCCAATGGGCTGACGGTCGCGCCAGTTTTTTCGTTGTGCCGGATTTCGTGGCAGAAGAGTGGGGTGTCAATCTGCCGGCACGAGGACTCTGGGGCTAGTGCTTTGTCACGCTTTAATTTGGGGGTAGTGGACCTTGCTAAAGGTCCTCCGGTGTTGGGATCTTTAGCAAGATCCACTACCTCCACCCCCGTTCGTTATCTTGACAGAGCACTCGCGGAAGATTTTCGAATTGTTCGGGCAACCTGGAATCGCCGTAGCAGAGGGATGTTGTGCTTGAGAGTTCCGGGACAATAGACTGAAATGCCCGGACGGTGACAGCTCGAGACTGCTCAGGGATGTCATCTCCTGCCTTTGAACACCTGCCTGAGTCTGTTCCCCACGAATTTCACTGAGTCACATCTGTGTTTCGAGCCACACTTCTCGTGATCAACGGTGCCAACCGCGGCAGCCGGTACGAAATCTCGTCCGCGCTGGATGTGGTGATCGGTCGAAGTGTCGGTTGCAATTTGAGGCTGGATGACAGTGAGGTGTCTCGGCATCATGCCCGAATCACTCACAATGGCACTGATTTCGTCCTGAACGATCTCAAGAGTGCTAATGGCACAAAGGTGAACGGGCAGCCAGTTGCAGAGCGAGTGTTGGCGAATGGCGATAACCTGCAGTTCGGCTCCAGCGTGATCGCCTTTCAGCTTGCCGAAAGTCATCATCCTCCTCTGGTCTCTGCCAATCAGATTCGGTTCGTTGAAGACGGTCCTCGGCTTGACGCCTCCGTGTTCGCTCAGACAGTTGGAGTGGATGGCGTTGCTGCGTCGCCGCTGCCCGGTGCCCCCAATACCGGGCTCGAACTTTTGTACCATGTCGCTGAAGAGCTGGTGACTCCGGTGCATTCACTGGAAGAGCTGCTGCAGCGGATTCTGGATCTTACTCTGAGTGCCGTGAACGCCGACCGTGGTTGCGTCCTGTTGAAGGATCCTGTGGGGGCGGATCTTACCGCAATCGCATTTTCTCGCGGGAAGATTCCGACCTCTGATGCTCAGCAGATGCCGGTTTCGCGATCGATCACCGACTACGTGCTTCGTCACGGGACAGCGGTACGAACATCTGATGCCAGCATGGACAATCGATTCCAGACCGGCCAGAGCATTGTGACTGCCGGAATTCGCGAAGCCATCTGCGCGCCGATGCGAGGGCGTTCAGATTTGTTGGGAGTGTTTTATCTCGACACAACCACGCCCTATGATCAGGCGATGACATCCGGCGTACCAATGCGACTGACTGATGAGCACCTGCGAACCGTAATCACGGTGGCGCGTCAGGCGGCGTTGGCATTGGAATCACGCCAGTTTCAGGATGCGATGCTGAAGGCCGAGCGTTTTGCCGCGATGGGGCAAACGATCACGGTGCTCAGCCATCACATTAAAAACATTCTGCAGGGCGTGCGAGGCGGAAGTTATCTAATTCGCATGGGACTCGATCAGGAAAAGACCGACCTTATTCGCCAGGGCTCGGACATTGTCGAACGCAATCAGACTCGAATTTATGATCTGGTCATGGACATGCTGAGTTTCAGCAAGGACCGTGTTCCTTCACTGCAATTGGCTGACTTGAACAAAGTGATCGGGGAGGTCTCTCAGCTCGCGGCGGCTCGAGCGGCGGAGTGTGGCGTGGCGATTGAGTTTCGAAAGGGTGAAGATATTCCCACGTCGCTGTTTGACGCCGAGGGGATTCATCGAGCCGTCCTGAACATCGTCTCCAACGCCATTGATGCGGTTGAAGGGACGGACAACGGAGCGGTGGTTGTACAAACGGGTTATGACAAGTCGGCGGATATGTTGTTGGTCGCAGTCAGCGATAACGGGCCGGGAATTCCCGAAGACCAGCGAAACGCCATCTTCAACGTTTTTGAATCCTCCAAAGGGGCTCGCGGTACGGGAATCGGGCTGCCCGTCAGCAGAAAAATCCTGCGTGAGCACGGAGGTCGAGTTCGCGTCGAAGGCGGCCCCGGACAGGGGACGCGGTTTGTGCTGAGCTGGCCGCGAGGCAATGTGACGTTGCAGGATATTGGCGATCTGATTCCCAGGGAAGACCCCATCTCGCGCCCGACGTCGACCTGAAACACGGGAAAACCGGTGCGAATCTGCCGAGCTTGTCGAATCTCACGGCCTGAAACTGAGAGACTTCGCCGTGCAACTCGCTGACTCGGCCGGAAAATGTCGCTACAATGGGCCATCCACGTGGGTCTCTTTATCGCCAAGATTTCTTCAGTGACGAATCGTTTCAATGTCCGACAAGCGTAATCTGTTCAATAAAGTCTGGGATCTTCACACCGTTAAGGATCTGCCCGGAGGCCAGACTCAGCTGTTTATTGGTCTGCACCTGATTCACGAAGTGACAAGTCCGCAGGCGTTCGAGATTCTGCGCGACCGCAAGCTGAAGGTGGCATTCCCGGAACGCACCATCGCGACTGTCGACCACATTGTGCCAACTGCCAATCAGGCTCGCCCGTTCCTGGATGATCTCGCCGAACAGATGATGTCGGCGATCGAAAAGAACTGCAAAGACTTCGGCGTCACACTGCTCGACCTGAAAGACGACCGCCAGGGTATTGTGCATGTTGTCGGACCAGAGCAGGGACTGACTCAACCCGGCATGACCATTGTCTGCGGTGACAGTCATACGAGTACTCACGGAGCCTTCGGCAGCATCGCCATCGGGATCGGTACCAGCAACGTCGCCGAAGTCCTGGCGACTCAAACGATGTTCCTGAATCGTCCTAAGGTTCGGCGAGTTGTCGTGAATGGCGAATTGCGTCCAGGCGTCTATGCCAAGGACGTGATTCTGTTCATCATTCAGAAGCTGGGTGTTCAGGGCGGCGTTGGCCACGCCTACGAGTTTGCCGGTTCGACTTTCGACGCGATGTCGATGGAAGAACGTATGACGGTCTGCAACATGAGCATCGAAGGCGGAGCTCGTTGCGGATACATCAATCCTGACCAGAAGACCGTCGATTACCTGAAGGGCCGACCGTTTTCTCCGAAGGGCGCGGACTTTGATCGAGCAGCCGCATGGTGGTTGAGTCTTGCGTCAGGTGCTGATGCTGAGTTCGATGATGTGGTCACATTCAATGCGGCCGACATTGAACCGACTGTCACCTGGGGCATTACACCAGCTCAGTCAGTCGGCGTCAGCCAGCCATTGCCGAAGGTCAGCGAAGTTGCGGCTGAAGAGCAGAAGCTGATCAAGGAAGCTCTGGAGTTTATGGGCCTGCAGGAAGGTCAGCCAATCAGCGGTACGAAGATCGACGTCGCCTTTATCGGTTCCTGCACCAATTCACGCATGTCTGACCTGCGTGAGGCGGCTCGCGTTGTGAAGGGACACCATGTGTCTCCGACCGTAAAGGCGATCGTTGTGCCAGGATCTCAGTTGGTTCGCAAGCAGGCCATGGCCGAAGGGTTGCACCTGATCTTCGAAGCGGCCGGTTTCGAATGGCGCGAAGCAGGCTGCTCAATGTGCCTCGCGATGAACCCGGACAAGCTCAAGGGCCGCGAAGTCTGCGCGTCGTCCAGCAATCGTAATTTCAAGGGACGACAGGGAAGCCCGACCGGAAGAACCTTGCTGATGAGCCCAGCTATGGTGGCTGCTGCAGCCATCAAAGGCCACGTGACCGATATTCGCGAGTTTGCTCCGGCGGCCGTTTGACCGTTTTGACGACTGCTGCGAATTAAGGCCGCAACGAGAT
>JBILXT010000085.1:0-21197 GCA_044378235.1 Planctomycetaceae bacterium | reverse complement strand
CGAAGCGTGCTCTCAGAAATCACCAACCGTGAATCGGTCGTTCCGGTAACCGTGATGCCGGGCAGGATCTTGCCTTGTGGCAGAACAGCGTCCGTGATTGGATCCTGAATGATCTCGCCACCCGCCGAAGTGATCGCCGCCCTGAGCACCGACTCAACCAGACTAGCACTGAACAGTCTCACGCTGCCGTCAGCCATCACGGCAGTAAAGACATCATCGGAACTCAAACCCATTGTGCTCAGCGGGTTGTCTGGATCGAACTCAAGGTCGTCGGGCTTTGTCCATGGGACAGCTTTTGAGGGGCCAGATTCGATGGCAATAAACGTATTGCTAGTGCCATCTGTGATGTCGCGAAACGTTGGCGGACGAAAGGCCCACCGCCCGTAATCAAATCGCCTTGTGCGTTCAAAGAGCGATTCCGGACCCGTAAAAACCTGAAATCGTGTAGAAGTGGAATCCGGCGAGTCTCCGGTGCTGCGATAAATCGCCGGCATCTCGTCAAGCAACTGAATGTTGGTGGGACTGTCCCAAGGCTCTTCAAGATTGAAACGGGAATACAGATTCGCCATTTCCAGATACGGAAGAAGATGCACACGCCAGCTTAGATTCGACTTTGCATCAGCTCCAAACCAACGTGGATGCTCCCATACGGGTAACGAGTTGAAACTGTCGTGGTAATTGTGAAACGCAAGACCAACCCATTTGAGTTGATTCTTCAGGCGAGTGCCCGCTCCGGCTTCGCCGCCTTTACGGGACCGTTCAAGGCGAATGAGGTTCTGGCCATCGTTAATCTCACCCTTATCCCGGGAAGCGAGTGCTGGAAGTTCTCGCGCGATGAGATCCACGCCGAGTTCAACCACTGATCCATCTGCTAGCACCACAGGTAGGACACCGCATGACAGGTTTCCGAGTGCAGCCTGCATGTTCTGAGGATCAAAAATCACTTCGTCCGGGGCGGTCCAGGGGACACCTTTGTCAGTGCCAAGTTCTGCGACGAGGATTGTGTTCGACGTACCGTCGTAGAATTCTCTGATGCCTGGCCCGACAAGCAATTTGGGAGCGCTGCGGGGCGGAATTCCATTGACCCAATCGCGTCCAAAGGCGGAATCTGGCCCCGAGAGGACATGAAAACGCGAAGTGGTTGAGCTTGAGAGATCTCCGTCGCTCCGAAACACATCCGGCATTTTGTCCAGCAAGGACAGGTTATGAGGACTATTCCAAGGCTCTTCGTGATGAAAAGCTGCATACAACTGTCCGTAGCCAAGATATGGCAAGAGGTCCACTCGCCAACTCAAATTCGGACGGCCATTCGCATCAAAGTTGTAAGGTGCATTGGGACTTGGAAACCGCGAATAGACGTCGTGAAAATTGTGCATCGCGAGACCCATCTCTTTTAGCTTTTGAAGAGATGTGCCGGTGCTCATTTCCGTCCAAATCCCTGATCCCGTCCGCTGCATTCGCGGACCTGGATTGAGTTCGGCATCTCGAAGAGCCAACGTGATCCCGTCGACCAGTTCCCCGCCATTGAGCGTGACGAGTGAATTGAATGTCGCCGCACTTGTTGTTGCCGTTGACAGCGTTATCCGCTGTCCGTCAACAAGTGCGACGTTCACGCGTCCGGCAGCAACGTTTCCGAGCGGACTGAAGGGACTGTTCGGGTCATGATCCACATCAAGTGGTGCCGTCCAGGGAACTGCGGCATCAGCGCCTGTCTGCAGGAACAAAATCGTGTTCTGCCAGCCGTCAATGAAATCTGCCTGCCTGGCTAGCCGAAGACCGTCGGTGTATCGAGCTCGAAGAATGTATTTGGACGGTGCACTCAAGCTGCTGTTCCCAAGATCCTGCATATCGCTGATCGTTTGAAATCGCGTCGTTGTGACCGCGGCAGCATCGCCTGGTGAACGAAAGACATTCGGCATCAACGGTAACAGTGCCAGGTTGTGAGGGCTGTTCCACGGTTCGTTCAGTCGGAACTGGTTGTACAACTCCTGGTAACCAAGATACGGCAGCAACTGAACTCGCCAACTAAGGAACGGCACACCACTGGCATCGCGAGTGCCAGGGAAATCGGCGTAACCGAATCGAGTGTACACATCATGAAAATTGTGAAACGCGTACACAATCTGCAGCATCCGGTCGTTCAGCAGGCTTTGATCACCACTCCATGTGCGAATCGCGGCCGACCGAGTCAATGAGGTCAATCCGTCGCTGACGAGGTACTCAAACGAATCTGTTCCAACGAATCTGTTCTCGGGCGTGTATTCAAACGTGCCATCCGCTCGAAACAGAAGTGAACCATGACTCGGACCAGAAATGAGCCGATACGTCAACACGTCACCATCCGCATCCGTCGCGGTGTTCTTCAGTGACGTGAGCGGAGCGTTGTTGGCAAACAGAGTTTGCCCCTGCTCAACACTGTACGTCTGCGCCTGCTCGGCCCACGGAAACTGAGGCCGAACGGACACTGGTGGAGCAGCGTGTCCGCCAGGATTCTGAACTTGAGCTGCGATGGAATTGGCTCGTGACGGATCATTCACCAGGTTATCCGCGGTGATGGTGACCGTGGCCGTTGTCGTCCACGTTGCACCGCTTGTATTGTTGCGAACGGTGTAGGTGAATTGATCGGCGCCGGTGAACCAGGCGTTGGACTGGTAGCGGACGGTGTCTTGACTGTTGACTCCAGTCGCGGCGATGATTCGAGCGGTGCCGAAATGCGGCGAACTGACGCTCAACAGCGAGACATTTTCTGAAGTGATGGTGTCATTTGCAAGCACATCGAGCGTTGCGATGGTCACGTTGTTGGTTAAGAGCAATGCTGTCGTCTGACCAGTCGACTTTGTCACCGACGCATTTCGAATGTGAATCGTGTCGTCGGTTATGAAGTTGCTTTCATTGGCACGCACGGCAATGCGAACGGCGGCCGTGCCGGGCGGCAGCGAAGAAACAGAATCAACTCCGTTCGACCACGTTCCCGAAAGCGAGGCCGCATACGTCGCCCACTGATTCGGCAGCGGAGCTTGGTTTCTCAAGACGGGAATCAAATCGTCAGCCGCCGCTGCATTGCGTACTGCCGTGCTGACAGCAAGCGTCGGGCCGGTCCAAGGCTGATGCAGAGTGATCACGTTTCCGGTGATGCCGCCAAGATCCCAAAGCCCGTTCACAACATCAGCCGCAACGTTGCGAGTGTACGTGTAGTCGCCGTAAATCTGGCCGGAGGAATCACGATAGCCGTACCACGCGATCGCTCGCGTGCCTGCGACATCAACGTTGCTCCACCCCGCCGCGCTGCTGAGCACAATCTGAGTATCACCGGGCTGCACTGCTTGAGCCAACGTTGTATCGACCGCAGTCGAGTATCGTCGCACATGCAGCGATTCGATCTTCAGTCCGTCGGCATCGAACGGTACGTAGCCGATGGAATGTTTTTCCGACGACACCGCTCCTGAATTCATCGTCGTACCAGACGCCGCATCGACGGACAAAGTCACCGGCACGTTTGACGACACTGGCACCAACTGATCCGACTGAATCCATTGCCGCGATCTGTTCAACATAACGTATGAGCGATCGTCAAACGTCGACGCCAACTGTTCCTCTTTAAGACCTTGATCACGAAGCGGCCCCAACTCAACTGCAAATCGACGCAGCACAAAAGCCTTAACGGCGGGCTGAACAAACTTCGTCCCCGGTCGAAACGCTGCCTCCGCCGGAGTTCCGTTCTGCCAAACTCCGCCACCGATCACATCGCGATAGGTGAACCAGTCGAGGTTGTCCTGATTGTAGTAATAGTGATAGCCTTGGCTCGGCAATTCTCCCCATCCAAAAAACCGGTCTGTCGGTATCTTCAGCAACTGGATTGCATCGTGTCCAGTCGCATTTCGTACGGCAGTGCCGGATGCAATCGTGGGGCCGGACCAGCTTGAACGCAGCGTGATTTTCCAGGCACCGACTCCTGCATCAAAAGTGATGCCGCCGACGTTCCAGAGGCCGTCGAGAAAATCGAAAGCGACGTTGCGAGTGTACGAGTAATCCGGATGCAGAGTTCCGCTGCTGTCACGGTAGCCGTACCAGGCCAGCGAACGACTTTCGGCCGTGCTGCCGAAAGCGTTGCTCCAGCCGGTGGCGTCGTTGATGTAGATCGCGGTGTCGCCCGGCTGGACGGCTCGCGCAAGGCGTGTGTCGACGGCCGTCGCATGACGAGTCACATGCAGAGAATGAATCAGCTTGCCATCGGCATCGTACGAGAAAAAGCCAACGGGGTTTGGGTCTTCTTCTGTCATGTCGAGCGACTCGATGGACAGGTGATATCGTTGTGTAGGCGACACCTGAATGCGAGCCTGCGTGCCAATGTGAAACACAGTATCTCCCGTCGAATACAACGGCAAACGCATCGTCTGATTGCCGGGCAGATCAACGGACATATCAATGACCGGCTGGCGAACATCCTGCACCGTCGACGACGCTGGAAGTTCCAGAAGTCGTACGTCCTGCCACGTGACAAAGTTATCCGTTTGACCATGCTGATTTGTCACGATGACAGCTCGCACAAAAGCTGTCCCCGGCGCAAACCGTGTCGCAGAATAAGAGCCGTTCGAGGCCGTTCCGCCACCGATGATCGCCACGTGTTCGGACGAAGAGAAGTCACCGGCCACGGCCGACCGATTCAGTACAATGGATGAATGATCTGCACCAGCCGCTGTCGCATTTCGCACAGCAGTGCCTGCCGCAAGAGCTGGACCAGACCAGGGGGCATTCAAGGAAATCGTGCGAGTTGAAATGTTGACTCCGCCGGGGCTCCACAAACCTGCAGCATCGCCAGTTGCCACATTGCGAGTGTACGTGAAGTTGGCGTATTGCGTTCCAGCTTTGTTGCGGTAGCCGTACCATGCCAATGCTCGAGTCATTGCGTTGGATGAAGTGCTCCAGCCAGCAATGTTGTTGAGAACGATCTGCGTGTCACCCGGATTCAGTGCGGCTACCAGAGTTGTGTCTGCGGCAGAGCCGTACTTCAGCACATGCTTCGACTCAATTCGCAGATAGTCAGCGTCGTACTCTTCAAGTCCGAAGGATTGCTGATTCAGGGGATTGAACCGCATGCCAAAATTGTCACCTGACCGAGCCCAACCGGAAAGGCCATAGGGTTTGTTAACATCCACGGCCACGAAATCGTCGGCGATGAGTTTCTGATTGATGCCTGCAGTCTGAGTGACTCGCTGCTGATCAAAGGTCGCCAGCCATTCAGGAGCTGCATCGGCATCCCAGTCTCGTTCATGCAGAATACTCAATTGCCCAGGCGTACCGGACTCCACCAACGTAAACGAATCTGGTGTCACCGCACTGAGCAGCGTGCGGATTTCCAGTGGCTCCGCCGCATAATTTCTGCGACGCAGGCGACGTGAAATGCGCAGCGACCTTTCGAAGCAGAGTTCTCGCATCGCACGGAGCAGGGCGTGTCGGCCCGAATTCGAAGAACTCATGCAATGGCCTCTGTGGGAAAGGGCAAAATGCAGGTGAACATCTCAATATGTCAGGGTGCAACAGCGTACCGACTTTACTCAGCGGAATACACCCGAATAGACCAAAAAGAGGGCAATGTCGATACGGTCACAACCTGAGGACAGGTCGGGCTACAGTAGGCGGATCTGTCTCAGATCGGCTTGCCTGCAAGTTGCTCAGGAATGTCGAATTGATTCGAGGAACGCCCCTGGCCCAACAAAGAGGTACTCGCATTAAACTAATCGATGCCCATCACTCGTTTCCGGACTCGCTGAATGCAGCGAGGCTCCGGTATTGAGCGGTTCAGCGATGTCGACTCGGAGCTGCGTGCCGTTGAGTTCCGGCGGGATACGATCGACTATTGACTGAGCATGTTCGATCGATGAGGCAGGGATGCTGATGCCGGGGCCCCATGATGACTGAGCGGCTCCGTGAATCCCTTCCGCTCGCAACATCGCAACGAGTTTTCTGATGACCGGATGAGCGAAGATGTCACCCTGTTCGGCAGCATAAAATCGCCCGACGGCATCACCATAGTCCTCAAGGCTGACCGAAAAGCTTTCGAACTTCTCATTCTGAATCGACGGAACCAGGCAATTTTCGATCTGCCGGACCAGCGACTCCACCAGCGACTCCGACATGATTGCCCGCTGATTGAAGAATGAGCGCTCCCGATCTCCACAAAGCCCCTGAGCACTCATCGGACGCACTAACACGAATCGCCATGCTTCCGGAACAGCAATCCGATGAACATTTCGCGTTTCAAGCGGGGTGTCTGGCAACCCGTGGTCGATCAGAAATCCACCGTCACGAAAGCCTACCGTGCCAATCGCAGACCTCTCTGCTCGTTGAGCAAGCTCTGCCAACTCAAAGGGATTGTGGACGTCGCGTTGATTAGAGACGAGTTTTGCTGCGGCAGCGATTGCAAGACCCAACTGAGTTCCACCACCAAGCCCGGTATGAAATGGCACTTCAGATTTAACAAACACGTCAACGGCTGGAAGCGGCAACGTGATGCGAATCTTCTGCAGAAACTCGGCCACGCGACCTGTTGTTTCTGAGGATGCCGAAATTTGATCAACCGACGTCCGAGACTTGTTCATGGTGATTCGCCACGAAGGTTGTCGCAGCATCACTCCAACGCCGCCAAATCGCCAGCCCGTCTGCAGGGTTCCGCAGATCAATCCGAAGTGCAGTCGAGAGCCTGTCACAATTTCTGCATTCATCGTGCCGCGCCTTTTTCGTAGCCACGGATGAATTCTTCCAGCATTTCAAACGCGGACAATTCCGACGGGCCGCCGGTTTTCTCAACGGCAGATCGCATCGGAATCAATGCCGACAGCACCTCTTCGCTAGAAAGTAGATGTAGTCGCGTCGCAAGGATGGCCGCTTCAAGGACGGCGTGACGAGCTCGATTGAAGCCGAAAAACGGTCGGCGTTCGCCTCGATGAACAATCGTCGATGGCATTCGACTGCGTGCTTCGGACGCGTCAACATGATCGACAGTAAACTCAAACCAGCGACAGCAATCTTTCAGGACATAACCATCAACGACCGATGCTCTCACAACATCGGGGTTGGTTTCCAGGCGACCAATGGCAGCCTTCGCAATCACCTCAACCTGGTCTACAACATGGAAGACACCACAACGCGTCGTCGACAGATTATTGAACGTTGTCGATGGCTGAAATGGGCGCAGCAGGAAACTGTCGAAGTCTCCTGTGATAATCGGCCCCATCGGCGCGACATTCAGAGAACCCGTAGAATCAATGCTGGTGACGATGCCTTCAACAATCATGCGACGGAGTGTACAGAATCCTCCGCCCGCGATGTAGGATCAACCGCAAAGAAGTTCCAGTCGATGGAGCGACACTCGCATGTGCATCAGGCCACACTGCTGATGACGCGATTATCGATTGATGCCCACGTAAAAGCTGAAGACTCGCTCGTCGTCGTAGGCCTGACTCTTGATCGGAAAGGCAAAGTCGAACGCAAGAGGCACAGGCCCCATCGCAGGAATGACGACTCGCACACCAAAACCCGCAGTTGCTCGGAAGTTATCCAGAGTCACTTCCTGCTCGACGGTTCCAAAATCAGTAAACGCAACAACGTTGATCATATCGTCCGCCGTGACGGGCACTCGGTACTCGACCGTTCCCAAAGCCTGAAACGTGCCGCCGACACCGACATTGCCAACGCGCGGCGTCACACCCCGGAATGAGAAACCTCGAAACGACTGGAAGCCGCCGGCGTAGTAGCGTTCAAATACCGGAGTATCGTCACCGCTCCAGCCGACATTGCCTGCAACAGTCAGCACTTGCCGACCACTACCGTCTGGCCGATTATAGAGTGTGAAATATTGGCGAAACTCAGCTTCCGCTCGTGGGTAGGTGAATTCGTTGAATGCCTGTTCGTAGGCAATATCCGCATAATGACCTTCACTCGGCATGACCGACTGGTCACGAGTGTCGTGGGTAACATTTCCGCGAACCGTGGAAAGAAAATTTGAGCCAAGATCTTTGGCAATGTCGGCTGGCGTTGGCACGGTCGGATTCCTCATCTCGACTTCTTCCAGCCGCAGAGCCACTCCGCTGGACCATTCAGGAGTCCACTGCCGTCCCAACGAAACTCGGCCGCCAACACGATCTTCGCGCCAGTCCGGGTAATAGCGATTAAAGTAGAATCCGCTCACACCAAAACTGTAATCTGTGTACATAAAGTATGGATCAGTCCAACTGATCGCATAACGGCTGACCTGATTACCGGGAGCCGCTTCCGCTCGGAATCTCTGACCACCACCACGCCAGGCTCGACCTTCGATAATGTCGGCAAAACTTGTCGGTGGGCGGAACAGGTCGAAGTTGGACTCGTCCCATACGAACGAACCGACAACTCCGGCATCGCTGTTGACCCCGGCACCAAACATCAGTCGACCAGTTCGGCCTTCGGCAGCATTAACATTGATATCAACCCAGCCAGGAGGAATCGCCTGGAACTGATTTCGATAGGGGCTGCCTTCAAGAATCGGATCTCGATAACCCGGCGTTGCCGGATCTACAGGAGCTCGCTGAGAATCCTCCGGACTCTGTGCGCGAATGATGGGTTCGTCTGTTTCCTCAATACATTGCGACGCAACGAACGTTGGAACTTCCATCGAGAATAAACTGACGGGTTCCGCTGAACGAAAACCCATCAGATCCGATTCAAAGACCGGTCGAGCCGTTTTGTGCTCCGAGGGCTGAGCCTCAACCGGCGTATTGTTTGTTCGACCAAAAGAGTGCCCAACAGCCGGCACAACTGGCGAAGTCATCGGCTGCACGACTGATGAAGATGAACCATCATTCGTGAAGAGCGAGCGAGTCGTTTCCAAGCCGATTTCTGTTTCAATCGCGGCCTCAGAGACAGCGGCATCGCTTGAAAGACCAGGCCGTGAAGAAACATACTCCATGTTCCCATTGGACGCCGCGCGGTCATGTGACGGTGCGGTGCCATGAGTATGTTCGACAGAATCTGTTGAGTCTGAATCGTTCTCTACTGCGACTATTTCATCTCGCAATGGATCTGCAAAGATTATGTCACTCCATTCGGAGCCAATCTCTGTGCTCTCGAATGCAGATCGTTGTGTCTCGATCGCAAATTGCTGAGTCCAGTCATCAGGAGCATTGGCCGGGCTCTGGCCTCGCCACGTGCGACTAACAGCCGTCTGGGCAAAACTTGACTGTTCTGGCTCAACAGGTGTCACTTCGAACGCAATTCCAGGCTCGAATAACCCGCTGCCATTCAAACGCGAGCGGCCTCGGCGGATGAGCTTAGGATTCGCAATATCGCCAGGCTGCACCTGAATTCGATCGAGGACAACAGTCTGTTTCGTATGTGGATAGTCGCCATCATAGGTCACATTGACATCGCGCACATAACGCGGGCGGTCTTCATCGATCTCGAAGACAAGATCAACAACGCCTTCTTGTTCAGTAAACTGAGGCACTGGATTTACCGAGGCAAAATAGTGCCCCATCTCCCCGTAATAGCCGAGCATCCGATTGACGTCTTTAGACAACGGATACGAATTGAATTTCTCGCCGGCCTTGAGCTTCGAATCGCCTTTGAGCTTGTTCGTGGCGATGATGCTGTTGCCCTGAAAACGGATTTCTCGAACCGTATAGCGACGGCCCTCTTTCACCGTGAAATGCAGATTGACGTCCGACTTGTCCTCAGAGAACATCGGAACACCGGTGACTTCAACATCGAAGAAACCAACACCTCGATAATACTGCTTAACGGCTTCGATATCCGAAGGAAGCGTATCGGGGTTGTACAACCCGCCAAAGACAAGAAACGCCTCTTTAGAAATCAGATTCTTGCGCAGGTCGCCGTCGTTCCAGAATTTATTGCCCTCAAATGTTCGTTCTTTGACCTGAACTTTGGGCCCTTCGTTGATTCGAAAAACGACTTCGCGTTCGCCAGGCTTGCTGCCCTTGACCAGCTCAACTTTGACAAAGTAGTACCCTTTGTCGTGATACTCCTGCTCAATGCGGCGCACTGCTTCCTGATTGGCAACATGATCGAACGGACTACCGGCTTTGAGACCAGTCCACGCCTTCAGATGCTTCTCTTTGACCGCAGACAAATTCATCTTGTTCAGAACAGACGGCTCACGATTGATGATGAACTGCACACGCTGAACGATCGGTCGTTCGTGGACAGTGAAGACCAGAATCAATCCGTCTGGAGTTTCATCCAGTCGCTCGGTGACGCTAAAGAACCAGCGAGTGCTCATCAGTGAGCGTTTATCTTCGCGAATCAGTCGCTCCGTAATCGGCCGTTGTGGCTGAGATTGAATCTTCTGCAGAATGACAGATTCCGGAATCGTTTCGTTTCCCTCGATTCGAATATCAGCAACCGTAACCCCGTCGGATTCGGTTTCCTGCTGTGCAAACGTCGTCGCAGCACCGGCCGCGAAAGATACGGAAAGAGTTGCCGCAGCAAGAATGCTCGAACAATGCCACTCGCGGAAGAGGCGTCGGATTCGCTGGATCAGCGTTTGCGAATTCGGCATGTCAGAGACTCAGATTGAGACGACCACAGCTCTGGGGCAGCGGACGGAGACGGGGATTTGATGCAGGCAGGAGAGCAGGCTTTGGCGATTCAAGCGTTGCGTCGAAGAATGAAAACAGGAATCGAGAGGGGCTTAGGTCAGAATCAAAATCAGAAAGGTCACGTAGCATTGCATAATCTGGCAATTTGACTCAAGACGAGTTTTCAGGCGACAAATGCCGCGAGTTTAAAACGAACACCAAAGCACTTTACGACGAGAAAAGCCTTCCGCTGCTCAGTTACTGAAGCGACGGAATGGATCTTATTGGCCCCGACCTCGCAGGAAGAAGGGCAGGACAGAACCTTCTCAGGCCGCTGCAGCGGCGGCCGCTCCGCCAACTTCTGCAATAGTCAGTTCGTTACCCAGATGATGAACAAAAACATCTCTGGACGGGAACGGTATAGTGAAGCCGCGTTCATCGAAGCCCAGCTTGATCCGTTCAGTCAAATCAAACTTGACTGGATGGTAGTCAGCACTCGCGACCCACGGACGAACAACAAAATTGACGCTGCTTTCCGCCAACTCGGATACTGCGATTACGGGCTCTGGCTTCCGTAAAACCCGAGAATCAGATGCAACAAGGCCTTCGAGGAATTTCCGCACGGCCCTCAAATCATCGTTGTAGCTGCAACCAATGACCAGATCGACTCGGCGCAATGGCTCAGCCGACAGATTACGAATGGTGCCCCCGGTGATGGTTGAGTTTGGCAAAATGATTCTGACATTGTCTGGGGTTAACAGAATCGTATTGAAAATCTGCACTTCCACAACACTGCCAATCAAACCTCCAATGTCGATGACATCTCCGACACGAAATGGCTTGAGAAAGACCAGCATGACACCCGAGGCGATGTTGCCCAGTGATCCCTGCAAAGCCATGCCGATTGCAAATCCTGCGGCTGCCAGGACAGCGCTGAGAGATGTTGTATCGACTCCCAGACATCCGAGGGCGGCAATCCCGACGGCCGTCAGCATCATGCTATAGGCCAGATTTCCCAGAAACCTGCCTAGAGTTTCATCAATGCGAGCTTTACGACAGGCCTTCACAATCATCGTCGATGTTACTCTGGCCAGCATTCGTCCGAAGACAAACACCGCCAGTGCCTGCAGCACGCTGGGCCCATGTGTCCGCAAAGTATTGAGAACGGCTTCGGTACTCAGGTTTTGCTTCACCTTTTCCCATGTTGATGCAAGAAAATCGGCACTCTGTGCGGAGACAGCGGCCCCCGCATCAGCCAGCGTCAGCAAATTGCCTGCAAAATCGACTAACTGAGCCTTCATCGATGAAATCCATTTCAAACGATCTCTGGTACTTCAACAACGCAAATCTCAACGTTGCAGCCTCCTTGAACGAGCGTCCTGCTCAAGGCTTCGAGACTCTAAGAAAACATTGAAATTTCGTAAACCTCAAGTGCTCCCAGATCAAAATTGCCGACGCGTTGGGACGGTTGGTAAATGCCAACTTTCTTAACACTCTTTCCAAAAACGGGATCCGTAGAACTCGGATGAACCAATGCTGCCCACTTGCGTTCTTACCCAAAACTCTGAGGTTCAAGAAGCGGCCTATTCCTGCCAATTCGCCACACTGCCGATAGAGGCAAGTCGTGCCTGATCAACAGACAACCTGAAGGGGACCAACACACCGCAGACATCCACAGCAACGCAAACCTCCCAAACACACAACAATGGAACAACAATCATGACTCGCACGTTTCCCCCCGGCCCCAGGGACTGGACTCTGGGATTCCGACTGGCCCACAAAATCAAGTACGACCTTTTCGCAACCTACGAATCGATGCACCGCGACTATGGCGATCAGGTCTACTCTCGAATCGGCCCCTTTCATTTTTACTTCTTCTTTCACCCTGAGGACGTGCATGAGGTTCTCGTCACACACTCGATGACGATCATCCGCGATCCACGTCCCATGAGAGTCTTTGCTCAGTGGAATGGCAGCAGCCTGATAATTGTCGAAGGAGAGCGTTGGAAGCGGCAACGTCGATTGGTTCAGCCCGCGTTTCAATCTCGCCGTTTCGCCGCATACTCCGAAAAAATGGCCGTGGGAATCGACGCCTTGACGGAGACTCTGAGCAAACAGATCAACGAGCAGGGACACGTCGATATTGACATCGACAAAACGATGGTGGCGTTGACTCTTGACATCATCTGCCAAACCATGTTCTCTACGGATCTGAAATCACAGATCTCGGAAATCTCCAGAGCCGTTGCCACACTTTCCGAAATCGCGTTCTTCGAAATGCAGGCTTTGTTCATTTGGCCACGTTGGCTGCCAACCGCCTGGAATCGCCGCAAGGATGAAGCCATCAGAGTACTTGACGAGACGGTCTGGTCACTGGTTCGGCAACGTCGCCGGGAGAATGTCGATAAAGGCGATCTTCTCTCCATGCTGCTGGCTGCCGTCGACGAAGAAGGTGACGGCGGATCACTGACGGATGAGCAAGTTCGTAACGAAGTGATGACCCTGATGCTGGCGGGGCATGATACTTCTGCCGCAGCACTGGACTGGATCTGGATGTTGCTCGCAAAGCATCCGGAAGTCAGCGAAAAATGCAGAGCGGAACTGGCTGCTGTTTGCGGAGATCAACCACTTACATTCTCGCATCTTCCTGAACTCGTTTATCTGAATGCCGTGATTCGCGAATCGCTTCGAATGTATCCGCCAGCGATCGGAGTCTTCCTGCGTATGGCGACTCAGGACGTGAAGATTGGCAAATATGAAGTCCCAAAAGGTTCACTGATTTCTCTGTCGAGTCTGATCACGCAGCGTGACGCACGCTGGTTTCCAGAGCCAGATACATTCGAGCCGGAGCGATTTCTTCCGCCACGCGTTGAGAAGATTCCACACTATGCATGGTTCCCGTTTGGGGCCGGGCCTCGGATCTGTATCGGTCAGAACTTTGCGATGACCGAATTGATGCTGATTGTCGGCCGCCTACTGCAGCATTTCCGAGTCTCGTATGCTCCCGGACAGTCTGATCCAGTCCCTGTTGTAACGGCTGCCATGCGTCCACGTGACCCGCTCATGCTGCGATTTGAGAAACTCTGAAGTCCACGGCTTGCCGACTGCATCGCGGGCACTCAGAATCCCATGCTATGCCACACGAAAGAATTGAATCTCTGGACGACTCCCGGCTTGACGTCTATCGCAGCCTCAAGACTCAGAACCTTCAGCGTGACAACGGTCTTTTTATTGCCGAAGGTCCAACTGTTGTTGAACGCGTACTGCGCAGCAATTTTCAGGTGCGCAGTGTATTGATCAGCGACAGCAAGTTTGCATCATTCGAAGATCGACTTCCTTCCGATGTCCCGGTGTATCGGCTGAAGTCAGAATTGGCAGACTCTCTCGTGGGATTTAATTTTCATTGCGGAGTTATGGCCAGTGTTGTGCGACGCCAGCCACAGCCACTCCAAGCCTTGCTGCCTCTTACGGGCCCGGCACTGGTTCTTGCCGGAGACAGAATCGTTGATCCCGAGAATGTTGGAGCTCTCGTTCGCATCGCGGCGGCCTTCGGTGCTTCAGCCGTGATGTTTGGCAGGGGCTCGGCGGATGCATTTTCTCGCCGAGTTCTGCGAGTCTCCATGGGCAACGTTCTGTTTCTCCCTTTGATCGAACAGGTCGACCTCGCCGTGAGTCTCGACGATCTCAGAGAGCACCATGGCTTCCAGATATGCTCGACCGTTCTGGACTCGACAGCCCAGCCGCTGTCTATGCATACGTTCCCCGACCGCACGGTTCTCGTCATGGGTAATGAATACGACGGTGTTTCAGCTGAGGTTCAGAAAGCAGCCTCGGCGAGGCTCACAATCCCGATGTTGAATGGGACGGACTCACTGAATGTCGCTGTTTCCTCAGGTATATTTCTGCATCATTATCGCAGCCAGCATCCGGGAAACTGATCTGAAACTCGATCACAGACCAAACGGATCGGGAACCTCAACTATTCAAGCATGGCGGAGAATGATCAGCTCGAATCAGAACTGGGGCATCGCTGACGGATTCTGTCGATCTAATTGCTGCAATGTCCGATTGTACTCGGAGTCCAGTTGCTGCCGCTGTTTCTCGTACGCTTCCAGTGGATTGACGGCCAGTGGACGGGATGCAGGCAATGAACCCGGGTTTGCGCCGTAGCTTCCCGTTCCCCACGAACCAGAGTTCTGAGGTGGAGCGTTAACTGGCTGGCGTCCCATTGACTGTTTCTCAAGCCATTGTTGAGACTGAAGCTGTTGCGCTCTTAGTTGCTGTTGTTGCTGATTAGCCCAGTCCTGAGAGGGCAGGGCGGAACCAGGTTGTTCGTACATCGCTCCATTCACCATGGAGTTCGTCCCCGGAGAACTGATGTTGTTCATGTTGAGGCCAGAAGCCGCTGTCCCGGAGTTCGCCGACGGTGACCCCTGTGGCACCGACGGACCCGAACCACTCACAGGAAAGATGGCACCCGGACCGGCATTGAGTCCCTCCAGATAGACGGGTGGTGATCCGCCGTGAACAGCTGGTGCCGCAGCCCCGTTGACGGTAGGGGCAGGGGACTGATACGAAGCCATAGCAGTCGGGTTGTTGAATCCCATCGGCTGGCCGTAACTAACACTCCCGGTCTGAGAAGCCTGAAAAGCCCCGGACGAATGAATAGGAACGACTCGGTTTGGGACAGGATTGAGTCCGGATGGCTGTGGAGCCGCAACGGAACTCGAGCTCATCGCTCCATTCAGGGGGCCAGTCGCAGGGATGCCAGTCGGAGCCGACATTCCCGGCCAGTTCTGCGGCGGCGGACTCATCATCGGAGCACCAGCATTCATAGCGCCGGAATGTGTTAGATCCTGAGTCATGCTGACACCAGACGCTGGGGCGTCACCACTATTTCCGGGCCCCCGGTTGCTCGAATTCGACATGTTTGGGGAATTGTTAAGTCCCGCGGCATTTCCACCTCGGAGATCGGTGCTCGACGCGCCTGTGGGCCTTGCATCCATCATAGGGCCATAGAGCAGTTGATTATTGGGATTCTGGCCGTCTTGCATTTGTCCAGCCGCCTGTGCCGCTAACTCGGCATGTCGAGCTCCAGGAATTGATATAGGAAGCCCTGTCGCCGCGTCATAAGACGAACCGTTTGGCATGCCATTTCGATTTGAAACCACTTGAACATCAGTCCCAGACATCGGCTGATTCTGAACCTGCGGCATCATCGGCTGCTGCCTCATGGAGTTTGGCGACTGACCTGCGGACTCTTGAGACATCCCCTGGCTGGCTCGACGGCGTTCGGCTTCCAGTCGCTCTCGCCGAGCAAGCTCCTGCACTTGTTCAAAGGTCGCGTTGGCTGGAATAGATGCCGCAACATCGGCCTTGAAAGCTGCCGTGACGGCGGTCGTCTGGCTTTCCAGCTGAGCCATAATCTGCATGGCCTGTGCACCAGACCCGAACTTTGAAATCACACGATTCTCAGCAGCCTGACGATTTCCCTGTCGCAAATCCAACAACGCCAGATTCATCTGAGCACTCTCGTGCTGTGGATTTACTTCAATCGCATGATTCAGGTAACGAGCCGCTTCTGCATAACGATTCTGCAATAGGTATGAGTACCCGATATCGCAAAGTAAATTTGCGTCTCTTGGACGAATCCGAAGTGCCTGTCGGTAGTGATATTCAGCGTCCGCCCATTGTTCCGTAAGGTCTGCAGCCATGGCCAGACCATGATGAGCGGTAGCGTTATCTGCTGATGAGCTGAGCACCTCATTGTAGGCGACCCGTGCATCTTCAAAACGTTCTTCCTGCAATGCCAGCTGACCATCCGCAAGAAGACGATCCACCTGTTCTTCAGCAATTGGGGCTTGTTTTCCTGTCTCTCCCTGCAACTCTGATTTGCGACCAGCGAATTTTGGCAGATCAAGTGGCGAGTCACCCTTCTCAGCCGTCGCCTTGTCCGCTCCTTTTCGGAATGGGTTCCAGGCAAAACGACCGGACTCACTGGACTGACAACCAGTCAGCAGAAGCATATGCGTGAGCAAAAGAAGCGACGACCAGCGATATCCTGACATGGTCAGGTCTCCAGGCGAATACACAGTGAGACAGGAGAAATGCAACTTTTGCCGACCACGTCAGCAAAAAATGCGGAGAGAGGAGCGGGAGAGAGAAATCAACAGAGAGGAGTACAGGTTTGTAGCGGAACTCAGGAGATCATGTCGAGACGAACCTAACATATCAACGTAAGTCTCTTCTCAGAAAGCAGTTAGAAAGAGAATACCGAATTCGGCGATCATCGACATTGTTGAATTTTCATGCCTCAGACGTATGGGATTGAGCCTGTCAACGAAAAAAGCAGCTCCCTGAAGAGCTGCTTTCGTTTCGTTCTGTTGTTTTTGAGCGGCGTGGTCACGCAGTGAGTCTACAACCCTCCGCCGTTGCCATTACCTCCGGAGAAGTTATTTCGTCCTCGAATCTGGCGGAACTGACCATAGTCCTGCTCGCCTTCCATCGAGTTGATTCCATTACTGTACGGCTGAGAAACAACCGTACGCTGGTCAGCGTCCTGATTTCCAAGATCGGTCAGAACTCTCACCACGATGTCTCGGCGAATATGATCCAGTTCGGGGTCAGCGTTGTTCAGGCTTCGTTGAACCAATACAGGAAACGGGGCAGACGGCATTCTCGCTGCGATTTCCATAATGTGGTCACGGCCATATGGTGTCAGCTCGGAGGAGTTATCCACAAATTCGTGTCGGTAGATCACGAAATCGGCAGCTTCTCCGTTGGTCTCCATCATGTGCCAGTGAGCACGATTGACCGCACCCAAAGGAATCACATCGGGAATCGCGTAGCGTCCTCGAGGATAACTCTTGCCACACCATGGGAAACATTTTGAATACCATGGTGTTGAACAACCAGAGCTGTTGCAGGACGAGCCACACTGGTCAGAACAAGTGTTGCATTCCGAGGTCGTGCAGCAGTCGTTGGTTGAGCAGCACCCAGAGGCCATCAGGCCTAAAAGTGCTGCTGCGGCGAATTTCGCCCGAAGAGTATGCGTCAGATTCATGTCAGTGCTCTTCCTGTCTGCACATCGTGAGGAACGGTATTAGTAACAAGGGACAGGTCTTATCTGAGATGGTGTTAAAGTTCTCAAACCGGTAAAGGTCAGGTGAACTTCAGCGTCCCGGATCCTACCTCTGCACAGGTCTGCTCCAACCCGCAGGTTTCACAGCGTTGTTCTGTGGCTGATCATCCTTACGAAATACGGATTTCATTTTCGTCAGCATTGACGACTTATTCTGGTTCGCACTTCCCTGAGCAGGAAACGACTGTGGTGGAGTTGATGGTCCCTGCTGAGGCACATACTGGGACGGTGGTGCACGCATCGGCTGCATCTGGGGATAGCTCTGCATCGGAGCTGTCTGATAAGCGCCGCCCTGAGGCATCGAATATTCAGGTTGAGGCTGCAACCCTTCACTGAATCCCTGAGGACCAGACGCATACCCTTGTCCGGACATTACGGAACCAGCACCAAGGCCCGGTCCTGCTGTATAACCACCATGGTTGACGGCTGGATTGTACAGACTATAGCCTTGAGGAATTCCATGCATCGATCCGCTGCCATATGGCGAGATCTGATACACCTGATTGTCAGGTGTACCCTCTGTCTGACCACGATGCCAGAATTCATCATCACTTGGGTGAGTCGCATTGTATCCGGGAACTGGAGGAACTTCATCCGGTTCCATTGGTCGCACGATCTCGGGTGAAACCAGCACGAGTAGTTCCGTCTCCACTTCGGAAGCGTTCTTCGACTGGAAAACGCGAGGCCCGATGTAGGGGATATCGCCAAAGAGAGGAACCCGGCTTGTCTGCCCGATCGTCTGTCGAGAAATCAGACCACCGATTGCAAACGTCTGCCCCTCGCGAAGTTCAACGGTCGTCTGAACTCGCTTAACGTTAGTGCCCGGAATACCGTTGACTGAGTTCGCGGCGTTCAGTTCGCTGAACTCAGGAACCACCTGTAATCGGATCAAGTCACGATCCATGACCGTTGGCGTAACAACCAGACTTGTACCGAAGCCGCGGAATGATGTTGCCTGACCACCACCAAGTCCGATGATGGTGGGCACGGCAAACTCGCCACCGGCCAGAATACTGGCGCCAGTACCACTGATACAAACGATCTGCGGCTCAGCCAACAGCTTGATTGTACCGTTCGATTGCAACCAACGAATCAGAACCGAAATCTCACTGTTTTCAAAAATACCGCTCAGGGTCGTGCCTGTGGCACCTCCCATTGAGGATCCGACAGCATGGCGACCGTCACCAAAGACCACTCGCCAGTCGAAACCAGCATTTCGCATTTCGGAGCGATTAATTTCTGCCACCACAACTCGCATTTTAACGTTGAACTCTCCAGGGATCGAAAGTTCATTGATCACGATATCACGAAAACCGTTATTCACTCCGTTGTTTCCGCCGCCACCGCCGCCGTTTACTCCACCAAGATTTCCCGATGCCGCCAGAACGTTCAGACCAGCTCCGTTGTCAAGATCATTGAATCGCCCCAGTGATCGCAGCACCTCAGAGCGAACAATCTGCAGAATGTTCTGTGCTTCTTCGCCGTCATAGGCCTGACCACGAACAAGGACCTGAGCTCCAACTGGAATCAAAGCCACCGTCGAGTTCGGAAACAGCTGCTTCAGTCGACGTTCCAGCTTTCCAAAGTCGATGGTTCGCTGTTCTTCAAGGCTTGCGTCTCGAACAACGGAGACTTCATAGATCGAAGGAGCGGACTCGTCCTCGAACCATAGCGTCAGATCAGTCTTTCCCATCTCCAGACCAACGATACTGATCTCTTTTTCAGAGTACTGAACGTAGTTGGCAACGGTAGAATCGGTGACCGCAATACGTCGCACGCGTTTGTTTGTAATGACCAACTGACTGTGTCGGCGCTCGATTTCGAGCTGATACTGAGGCTTCAAAAGCTTATCGACGTTCGGGCTAAGCCTGGCATCAACTCTACCCGATACCGAAGAGTCTTCGAGCTGCAGAGTCTGCATCTGCGCAGGCTGCACTGCGGATGCCACGAAGCCGTCGTTCTGCTGTGCCTGAAGAGTACCACCAAGCAGGCAGACACTGCTCACTGCTCCAGCGAGCACCTGACGCAATGGTCTGGTTCGTAGGCATTCACACCATCGTTTCAGTGGAAAACCCAGACCTGCAAAATCAGCTGACATTCGAAGTGCTCCTTCCGTGTCGCAACTTCGCGAACGACCGTTTTTGGAAGCTCGCGTTCTGTCACTCGTTTGCCCCCAACACAGGTGCCACAGATCCATGCGGCAATCAGCCAAGGGTGCCTCATTCACTGAACGGGCAAAGTGCAGAATTCAGTTTTGGTATCGACGTGAAGCTGACGCTCGGTGAATGTGGAGATGAACGTATTGCTGATGTCTGTACAACAGCGGGACGGTTCAGCCGGTTGCGTAAAATAATCCGACGCGTCCCGACCAACATGGCCTTGACGATCTGAAGACGAACTGAATACGGGTATTGCCCACGTCAAGACAGGAAGACTCCGAACCAGCATAAGAACCGGCCGTTTTTACTGGCACGTCCAATTCGGTAACGCTTTTCTGGCAAGGTGGAACTAGCTCTACTCTCAACGCGACATCTTGATCAACGAAAAAAGCCAGTTCCACAAAGATTGATCGGCGGTCATATCAAAGACCGGCAATTCTATGCAGAACTGGCTTTGGGAGAATCAGGGAGCCCATCTCAGGATTCTTGACGCCACAAACGGAAGAATCGTCAAGCTTTCACGAGCCCCCCCGAATTGGCTTACCAAACAATTGTAACGTTTGTTGACGGTGTTCCCGGGTGTGCCCAAGGGCGGCGATAGCTGTGATAAGGGTAGCGATGATGAATGCCGCCACCGTTCATATTGGGCAATCCTTCATATCCGCTTAGAAAGCTTCCTACGGCTGGACTACCAGAATAGACAGGACCAGATCCGTAAATACTGCCTGCTCCATAAAGACTGCCTAATTGCATCATTCCACCACCAATACCACAGCATCCCGTTGCGGCAGATGTACATGCACAGGCGTTTTCAATCGCTGGAGCTACGCTAACCGGATGAGCATAGGCTACTGCAGGAGCACTGTACACGACACGACTGGACGAACCATTGCAGTCACATCCAGTTCGACGTCCATGAAACAAGTCGCCAGCCATTCCAGATGCGGTGACCAGCACGAATGCAGACAACGTCAACAAAACACGGATTCCCAAACTGTTCTTCATACCGTTTATGTCTCCTGAAAAATGTCGGACTGCCAAAGGGGAGGTTGATCCGTGGAAAATGACAACGGTGACCACGGCAATCTGATCTACCCGCTGTTTTCGCCGTTGCGCGAAAGATTGTCTGCCGGAATACTGGAAGTAAAGATTTGACGGTCGGAACGTTCGAGATGCGCATACGACGTTGACCTGAACGCCCCGTTCGTTTCTTCAGTTTTGGAAGAAAATGATTCCCGGTGATCTTCCGATGTAAGAAGTGCATCTACATTGACCGTACGTTCCACGGAGCTGGCGCAACGGCAAGTTCATTACTGTGTTTTCGAC
>JBILXT010000002.1:0-77742 GCA_044378235.1 Planctomycetaceae bacterium | reverse complement strand
TGATGACATGGGCTATTCGGACCTGGGTTGTTATGGCGGGGAGATCAACACGCCCAACATCGATGCGCTGGCGGCTCGAGGGCTGCGAGGAACCGATTTCTATGTCGCCCCCAGCTGTTCTCCGTCGCGTTCGATGATGCTGACGGGGACGGATAACCACATCGCCGGTATTGGAAACATGGCGGAATGGTCCGGCGCTGCTCAGAAGGGAAAACCGGGATACGAAGGCCACCTGAATACTCGCCTTCCCAGCTTGGCGTCGCTTCTGAGGGATTCCGGATATCACACGGTCATGGCCGGCAAGTGGCATCTTGGAGATAAGTCTGATCAGTGGCCGGCAGCTCGGGGATTCGATCGTGATCTTACCATGTTGCAGGGAGCCGGAAGCCATTGGGCCGACATGCAGGGACTGCTTCCGACCGAGCCTCAGGTCTCCTATACGCGCAACGGAAAGCGGCTTGAGTCGCTGCCGAAAGATTATTATTCCACAAAGAACTTCACGGACTTCGTGATTGAAAATATCAGCGAGAAAAGTCGAGCGGATCAGCCGTTCTTTGCCTATCTGGCCTACCAGGCACCGCATGGTCCGCTTGCAGTGCCGCAGGAATGGATGGATCGATACAAGGGCCGTTACGACCGTGGCTACGATGTGATTCGTGAAGAACGATTGGCTCGGCAGAAGCAACTGGGAATCGTGGCTGGCGATGTGAAGTGCTTTCCGCGACTTCCCCACATCCCCGCATGGGATACTCTGACTGAAGAGCAGCGTCGGCATTCGGCTCGCAAGATGGAACTCTATGCGGCCATGATTGAATACATGGATGATCAGATTGGTCGACTGATCGGCCATCTAAAGCAGACCGGAGAGTATGACAACACGCTGATCCTTTTCATCTCAGACAACGGAGCAGCCGGAGAAGATATGGGAGAACTCATGACCAAACTCGCATCGACGGCGCGGGAATGGTTTGAGAAGACCTATGACAATCGTCCGGAGAACTGGGGTCGTCCCGGATCCTGTGTGGAGTATGGCCCGGCATGGGCTCAGGTAAGCAGTGTTCCGTTTCGTCTCTACAAAGGTGTCGAAGCGGAAGGCGGCATACGTGCTCCTCTGATCGTGAGCGGACCAGGCGTGATGCCTCAGGGAAAACTGAATCGCTCCGTGATGCACGTTATGGACATCGTGCCGACGCTTCTTGAAGCCGCCGGCATTGAACATCCCGCCGCCAGAGCAGGGAACAGCGCCGCGATGCTTCAGGGAAAATCCCTGTGGCCACTGCTTGCCGGGCGCGAACAGCAGATTCGCAGCGATACCGACTGGCTTGGCTGGGAACTTTTCGGCAACAGGGCGATTCGGCAGGGTGACTGGAAACTGCTGTACCTGCTGAAGGCGGCCGGTGGCACTGGTGACTGGGAACTCATCAATCTGCGTGAAGACCCCGCTGAGATGCGGGACCTTTCTGAGGCGCATCCCGACAAGCGAGAAGCCTTGCTCGAGTTGTGGGAGGAATACGTCAAAAGAAACGGAGTCATCATTTCTGATGCAGGCCCATTTACGCCTCGTGAACCTGAATCAAATTCGGAGCCACGCTGATGGAAGTGCATCAGGTCAGTAATTACTGCTGTGCGGTGATCAACGAAAAGAATCGTGTGTGTGACGCCAATTCCGGGCTGATTAACGGTGGTGGCGGCCTGCGGATGACCATCTACCCCGGTTTCCCCGCAGCGCGGGATGCTGTGAAGATGCCTGCGTCCGTGTTTGCTGTCCCAGAAGACCCGAGTAAGTAAACAGGTGAAATTCAATACTTCTGACGCCGCAGCACTTGGAGAATCGCATATCTGAAAGCGATTTCTGTGCAATGTCAACGGCAAGAACTGCAGTGATTCTGGTACAG
This sequence comes from Planctomycetaceae bacterium, assembly GCA_044378235.1. Classification (GTDB taxonomy): domain Bacteria; phylum Planctomycetota; class Planctomycetia; order Planctomycetales; family Planctomycetaceae; genus SXXK01. The sequence continues at coordinate 75,847 of JBILXT010000002.1, read as the reverse complement.
CCGTTGGCAAACATCGACTGAGAATGGAATTCGCTTACGCGCGAGGCGGGCTCTGGCGTGTTATGTCGTCAACTCCTGCATCAGGCGTCTTTGCAGAATCAGAATCGAAGCCCAAGTCCAACGTTCGTAAACGAGTTCGCGGCGTCTTCGTTCAGTCCCCAGCCCACACGAACGCCGATCTCAAAATCCGGCGTGATGAGATAGTGAACTCCCGGGCTGAAATACTGCGGCGCTACGTTTTCAGCTCGATTGTCAGTAAAGACACCAAAGTATTCACCATGCACATTCCAGCGTTCGGCGACTGGCATTTTCACTACAACAGACGGTGCCCACTGGTTGAAGTGGTCATTCTCTTCCTGAGTCGCCACATAACGAAGTGAAGAATCCAGCGTGAGCGTTTCCAGTAACTCCCAGCCAAACACGTAGCCCAACTGGAAGTCGGATGCAGTTTCCTCGCCGGATGTTGGTGTGGTGCCCTGCAGGATACAGGCACTTTCAGGAATCCAGCCAGACTGTTCTGTCAGTTGTGTCTTGATGCCATACAGCATCTGTGACTCTTCGCCGGAAACAGAGCCTTCAAGAAGTCCACCCGCATCACCGCCGGAGACAGAACCTCCGCCGCCGATTTCATAGTTCCAGCCCACGCGCAGTTCCGTGCGCTCCGTAATCCCGATACGAGTAATGATCTCCGGAAAGCTGTGAGTGGAATCGGTCGCGCGGTTCTCAATGAATGAATAAGCCGATTCAAAGATGACTCGTCCCCGGCCTGCAGTAGACGTCGAAGGCGTGAACGAGTCCCTGTCGGTTTCAATGTGCTCTTGTTCGTCTTCGGTTTCCAATGGTGTGTTGAGCGACAGCCAGGGGGTCTCGAGTGGTTCGAAGAACTCACCGATTTCCTGTGCGGACGCCGCGGAGCCGCAAACCACAGCCAGCAATGCGGCAAGGCTGCAGCGCAACGAAGAATCGAGGGCCTGAGATCTCATAGGGCGAATTCTCAGCAATGAACGGACTCGTCAGGCGACAGGAACTCAGAACTCAATCTTTCCTCGAACCCCAAGCAGAACCGATTCGTCCACGCGTTCACGGAACGGATCGATAAACTGAACATCCGGAGTGACATGGAACCACGGTGTGACTGCCACGTTGTAGTAAAGTTCCACACCCTGCTCGTCGCCCAGAGGTAACAAGACTGGAGCCAGATCTTTAAGTGCACCGCTTACGCCGGTGTAATAGTATCCTGCACCAAAGGTATCCGAAGTACGGCCAGCGATGGGGCTTGTGCCAGCCAGACCGGTGCTTGCAAACCAGTGAACAGGACTTGGATTGTTATCCGCGATGCCAAGATTTCCAAAGACACCCCATCGTTTTTTGGGATCGTCAGGTGCTACGTAAAACGCCTGATCAAAATTGTATCCCAGTGACCACGAACCTTCTTTCGGGGGCGATGTCACGACAACACCGGTGCCCGGCTGAAAATAGACTGAGGGTGACAGGTTCGTATAAGTTCCGGTGCTGTATGTTCCGGTAAGCCCCTGATGACCAGGCAGGGCCATCCATTCTGTTGGCAGATTCAGGCTCGACACAATGGACACACCGTCATCGAAGAATGTATCGAATCCGGACGTCGTAGGGTTATCGTTGGTATCGAACACCGCCATCGAGAATACCGGTTCCATATGCTGCAGCATTGCGAAACCAGCACCAAAGGTCGAGTACGGAACAGTACGGACAACCACAGGATTAATCATCAGTGCAGTATTCATGAAGCCATTGGTTCCTCCGGCTCCTGTCAGCGGCTGATGAAAGTCATCAAATGTGTTGATCTTTCCGGCAAACACCAGCATGTCTTCAGAGAGAAACTGTGACAGCTTTACTCCTGTTAACGCGGAGTTTGTGCCCGTGGGCTGAGGAAATGCGAGAGCCAGATTCGCGGGCAGCATCGAGCCCGTATCCTGGAGGACAGACTCCGAGTATCGAGACTCACCGTGGACGGTAATGAACAGGCCTTTCCAGAGTCCTGCTTTTTCTCCATCAACGTTCATCAAGATGTCGTTGCGACCACCGTACCGTGACGTTTGATTCAGGCCGCCATCCACGACGCCCTGAAAGTACTGAGTCGTACTGACGCTGAAATTGAAGCCGCTTTCCGCAAGATGAGTTCGGCTGCCGCACCAGTCACCAAGGAGTGTTGGTCGCGTCATCAATGATTCGCAGAAGGAAGGCGTCGCAGCGATTTCTCCGCAGCCTTCAGCGCAGGAATCCTCTGCACATGTCTGAGCAGAAACCGGACGGTAGGCCGCGCCTAAGAACTCCGGGGCTACAGCATTGCTGGACTCTCTCAGCGAGTAAAACTGATCGGCAGAAGTTGCCGATTCATGCAAGAAGCTCGCGAGCGTTAGCCCAAGGATGGGTGAAATCCGGGCAGAGAATCGTCGTGTTGGGATCATGTGACTCTTGCATCCGTGCAGGTTCAGAATGGCAGAAATTTGGAATGCCACGAAAGCTCTTCGGAAAGGAGTGATGATCTGAATGAGACCATCAGTTCTTCGAAGGGTGTAGACTTCGACTTTCTGCGGCAACTTGTCGGTTAGGAGAAATGGAAGGTCATATGCTGAACTTCACGCTCGACTGGTCCTGCTGATGTCATTTGGTCTTTTCAGTCTTGAATTCGTGTCGAAGTGCACCAAGTCCGCCAGGGTTGCCCGGGTTCAAGGATCCAATGATGAGTAAGCTTTGTCGCATCGATCGATACTCTGGAGATGATCACAGCATTTGTTCGTGATCGCTTTTGCGGGTACCCGAAATTACGATGTCTTTTGCAACGCTTTTCTGAGTAGATAGTTGTGTCAATTCCGCACACGTCGCGAAAACCCGAATACTCGCAAGGGGACCGCCAGTTCGAGTGAATGTCTCTCTGCCTGTTCAATCGCATTCAGACACCGGCAATTTCTTCTTCACACTGCATTGAATCGGGCTTCGGCTGTCGAAGTTCCTCTGGACCTGGTGCGAGGTTTTCATGGATACCGTTCTGATCGCAGCGCTTGGTCTGAGACTCTGCCATCGCTGAAGGTCACTCGTTTATGGGCTAGCCTGCTGACGAATCTTCAACGCTCGCGATCGTTGAAAAGGGGCAAGCCGATTTCGGGCTTGTGAGCAATCAAGTTCTGCGGCATCTTCCTCCCGATCGCAACAAGCATGAGACGAATGGTCGCAACCGGGATGATCGCCGTCCTATGCTCTGAGACTTATTTCAGACTTGCTCCGACAGTAAATCTTTTGATGCGTCTTGGAATCAAGATGTCATCGGAATAACATGGCCTGGTGAAACTCTGTCTACTGAAGAGTGCGGAGTCTCCGGTTTCTTCGATTTCCCCGCCTTGAATCCTGCGACACCTTTGCCATGACGACGAACCCTGTGAGTCCGAAGTTGTTCATCGTGATTGGGGGATTGTTCTCTCTGTTGGAGATTGGTGGTCCTGCGTCGGCCGCTGATGAAACTCCTGTGGTTGTCGATAAGCCAACATTTACCGTAGAACAGATTGAGTTCTTCGAAGCCGAGATTCGGCCAGTTCTGGTTCAGCATTGTTACGATTGCCATAGCACTGATGCTGCTGAATTGCAGGCGGGGCTTTACGTGGACAGCCGCGAAGCCATGATCAAGGGCGGTGAGTCGGGGGCCGCAGTGGTGGTTGGCAAGCCGGCGGAGAGTCTGCTGATCTCGGCGGTCAAATACAACGGGATTGAAATGCCGCCCGATCGAAAGCTCGAACAACGTCAGATTGAGGCTCTTACGAAGTGGGTTGAGATGGGGGCGCCGTGGCCGGAAGCGACGTCATCTCCCGGAGTTCCCGCTGCAGAATCGCGCAAGGATTGGTCGAAGTTCGACTGGGCTGAATCACAGCAAAGTCATTGGGCGTGGCAGCCGGTTCGTCGGCCTGAAGTGCCCGAAGCGAGCGCAGTCCAAACGTCGAACGAAGTGGTTAACCCCATCGATAGTTTTGTGATGGCTCGTCGAGCTCAGGCTGGGCTTAAGTCTGTGGCGCCAGCGGCACCTCATATTTTGGCGCGAAGGCTCTTTATCGATCTGATTGGGATTCCTCCGACTCCGGAACAGGTTCAATCGTTCACGATCGCGGCAGCGAAGGATCGGCAGAAGGCGGTTGAATCGCTTGTCGATGAATTGCTGAGCTCACCCATGTACGGCCAACGATGGGCGAGGCATTGGCTGGACGTAGCTCGGTTCAGCGACGGACGAGGTGGGTTCCTCGAAGGCGACAAAGCTCTGGAAGATGCCTGGCGATATCGCGACTGGGTTGTGGATGCGTTTAATCGTGACTTGCCGATCAACGAATTCATCCGCCAACAGATTGCCGGTGACTTAAGTGGCGATCCCTCGCAGGCCGTCGCAACTGGTTTCTTTGCGTTGGGACCTACGTATCAATCTGACGGAGGTGATCCGGACAGCATTGCGCAGTCGCGAGCAGAAACGCTGGATGATCGAGTCGACATTTTGACCCGGGGGCTGCTGGGAGTTACAGGCTCCTGTGCTCGCTGCCATGATCATAAGTTCGATCCGATACCTCAACAGGATTATTATTCTCTGGCCGGCATCTTTAACAACTCAGCGACTCACGACTTGCCGCTGGCGAATGCAGATGTGGTTAAGCGATTCCGCGATCACCATCATGCGGTCGAAGAGTTGAACAAGAAGGTCAAGACGTTCCCCAAGCGGTCGAGGAATGAAAAAAATCCGGCCGCTGAGGACGCTGCTAAAGAAGAAGCGACTCTTGAGGAACAGGCTCAGCTGGATCAATGGAAAGCCGAGCTGGCTGAGTTGCAGAAGAATTCTCCGCCTGCTCTGGAGACTGCTCATACTTTGCACGAGACAGGTCACGACGACATGAAGGTCGCCCTGCGAGGAAATCTGCTGAAGACCGGTGACGTGGCGCCGCGTCGTTTTCTGCGAATCCTTTCTGGAGCTGAGCCAACAGGATACACCAAAGGCAGTGGTCGAGAAGAGTTGGCGGCCTCGATCGTGGATCCTCAGAATCCGCTCACCGTGCGAGTGTTTGTGAATCGAGTCTGGCAGCACCATTTTGGAGCCGGACTTGTACGAACTCCGAGTAACTTCGGTACACTCGGTGAGAGCCCGACTCATCCGGAACTGCTTGACTGGCTGGCCAGTGAATTTGTCGCCAATGGCTGGTCGTTGAAATCTTTGCATCGCCAAATCATGTGTTCGGCGACTTATCAATTAAGTGGTGATTACAACGAAGACTCTTACAAGGCGGACGGTGACAATCGCCTGCTGTGGCGGATGAGTCCTCGTCGCATGGACGTCGAGGCCTGGCGAGATTCTTTGTTATTCGTGACTGGCGAGCTGGATGCATCGCTTGGCGGTCCGTCTCATCACAACATTACAGAGACAAAACGTCGGACGTTGTACGCGAAAGTGGGACGTAACGGAGATGCTTTCGGGTCTGATGTGTTTCTGCGTTTGTTTGATTTTCCGCTGATGAGGTCGACAGTCGAGCAACGTCCCAGCAGCATTGTGCCGCAGCAGTATCTGTTCTTTATGAATAGTCCCTTTATGATTGATCGAGCCAAAGCGTTGGTCGCTCGATTACATTCGCTACACGAGTCCAATGAGAATCGCATAAAGCACGCGTACCAGTTGCTGTATGCTCGCGATCCGGAACCGGCGGAGCTGGAGATCGGGTTGAGTTTTGTCAGTGCGGCCAGTGATGGAAGCGATTTGTCCAGTTGGGACAGATACGCTCAGGTTCTGTTAAGTTCCAACGAATTCATGTTCGTGAGGTAATCGCCATGTTTCATCGAAATCCTCTGCGTCCGATCGATCGTCGAGACGCTTTGCGGCAACTTGGAGCCGGTTTTGGAACATTGGGCCTGGCGAGCATGCTGGCCCCATCAAGTGCCGGTTCGGGAGTTGCTTATGCAGACACGGTGAGCCATTCCGAGTCACCGCTGGCTCCACGGGCTCCGCATTTCGCTCCGAAGGCGAAGCACGTGATTCAGTTGTTTATGCCGGGTGGGCCGTCGCAGGTCGACACGTTCGACTATAAGCCGGAGATTGCCAAACACTCGGGTCAGCGACCGGAGTCTGTCGATCGCAAGTCTTTGCGAAACACAAAAATGGGACTGATGCCATCGCCGTATTCGTTTCGACAGCATGGTCAGTGCGGCCGATGGGTCAGTGAGATTTTTCCTCACGTGGCAGAACTGGTTGATGATCTCTGCTTCATTCATTCGATGCATACCGACACGCCGGAACATGCCAGCGCGATGATGATGATGAACGTTGGGCATCTGCAGCCGACTCGTCCCAGCATGGGATCGTGGCTGACTTATGGCCTGGGCACCGAGAACCAGGATTTGCCCGGATTCATCGCTATGAGTCCTCGCGCGCAGCCTCGCAACAAACTGGCCAACTGGGGTAACGCGTTTCTGCCGGGGGCTTATGCGGGAACCTACGTGAATATTCACGAGATGAAGCCTGATCACATTATGCAGGACCTGAAGAACAACTGGTTACCTCAAGTAGACCAGCGACATCAGGCCGATCTGCTGACGAGGCTCAATCAACTGGATCTGCAAAGGCAGCAGCATGATCCTCAGTTGGAGGCCAGTATTCAGACGATGGAAATGGCCTTCCGCATGCAGTTTGCTGTCCCGGATGCATTCGACACGAGCAAAGAGTCAAAAGAGACGCTCGAAATGTACGGAGACAGTGAATACGCCAAGGGGTGTTTGCTGGCTCGCCGACTTGTCGAACGGGGTGTTCGCATGGTTCAGCTGTCACTCTCCATTGATGGTTATGATATCGCGTGGGACACTGGCCATGAGAACATCGTCGACGGACATCGGCGGCTCGCTCTGGCCTGCGATCAAGGCATCGCCGCGCTGATCAAGGATCTCAAGCAGCGTGGGCTGTTTGAAGAGACGCTTGTCGTCTGGGGTGGTGAGTTCGGAAGGGCTCCGACATCAGAAGGCCAGATGGGCCGCGATCATGATCACTACGGTTTCACGACCTGGATGGCCGGTGGTGGCGTGAAAGGCGGGATCAGTTACGGATCAACGGATGAGTTTGGACTGACCGCTGTTGAAGATCGCGTGCACGTCCATGATCTGCATGCGACCATTCTCCATTTGATGGGGCTCGACCACGAACTTCTCACCTATCGCTACAGCGGCCGCGACTATCGACTGACCGATGTGCACGGCAAAGTAGTCAGCGAGATTATCTCGTAGCGCCGTTCTCTGGCAGGCCGTTGATTTATTCCGTAGTGCCGATTTCAGTCGGCATTGTCGTGCGAGATTGTGGATGAGTGCTGGCTGAAGCCCGCACTATGAGTTGCAGGAACCGGACGCTAACGCGTTCCGGCTGATCAATTCAATCAACACGCTGCTACGCGTGAGCACCGCTGGGCTGCTCACCTTCGGCGAACGCCAATCGGCGAAGCCAACGGTAGTGAGATACCAAGCCTGACCTGAATGTTGGATGGACGTTGTAGCGAATACCGAACTCCTGGCAGGTTTCACGAACCAGCGGGCTGAGGGCTCGATAATGAATGTGGCATACCTGTGGAAACAGGTGGTGCTCAATTTGATAATTGAGGCCGCCGACAAACCATGAAAGCAGCAGGTTGTTCGGGGCGAAGTCGACCGTCGTTTCAATCTGATGGATTGCAAATGATGATGCCATGCGACCAGTATCAGATTCCGGCATCGGGAAGGCGGCTTCTTCAACAACATGTGCCATCTGAAAGACGATGCTGAGCATAACACCCTGAAAAAACGACACACCCATGTAAACGGCCAGAACCTGCCACCATGGATGCAGCATCATTGGGACGACAAATCCCATGACCAGAAAGAAGATTTTTCCAAAAAGGAAGATCGCCAGTTCCTGACCTCGCGGACGCACAACGGAGTGAACTCCAATTCGGCCACGCAGCAAATCGCGGAAGTCATCGTAGAACTGCCATTTGATGGCGATGAAACCGTAGAGAAACCAAAGGTAAAAATGCTGCAGACGATGGAAACTGAGATACTTCTGGTGAGGCGATAACCGGCCCAGGATTCCCAGTTCGATGTCATCATCATGTCCCGTGATATTCGGGTAAGTGTGATGAATGACGTTGTGTTTTCGAGCCCAGTAGTAGGAACTACCACCCAGCATATCCAGCGACAAAGCGGCCAGTCGGTTGACGATGGAGAATCGCGAGTATCCTCGGTGGCTGCCGTCGTGCTGAATACTGAAACCAATGGCAGACATGGCCAGCCCGAGCGATGCACATGCTGGTGCGACCGTCCACCAGGAAACGGGGCCGATGACCAGGAATGCGTAGGACGCTGCAAACCATGTGAGAATCACTGCGGTTTTGACGTACATTTGCCAGCAGTCTCGAGGAGACTGGTGGGTACTCTGAAAGTACTGGTCAACCCTCCGTTTGAGCGACTGAAAAAATTCATCGTGTCGGTCAAACTTGGGGATCGCGGTGGCGGTCGGTGAGGCCGATGGTGGGTTGCCATCGGCGTGGGATGCCTCAGAAGCCAGGAGCATAGTCTGCCTGTAATTCACTCGGAATGACTCGTGACGAGTAACAACGTAACACTCTACCCCTGCAACACGATGATTGCCAGTGCCTGATAGAATTCCCGCGGGCAGGGGTTCCGTTGCGAATCAAAAACAGGAACTCACTGCCGGAAAAGTCGTCGCGTATTGCCGCCTTAGGTTAAGGTTTATTCACGCAGCAACTGTTCGAGGACCGATTTATTGGCCTCGGGGAACTCCAGAGTCGCCAGTTCTTCAAAAGTCACCCAGCGAAACGGAAACGTCGCAGGAGCCTGATCCGGCAATCCGGGACTCAGACCACAACGCCAGAAATGCAGCTCCACATCGCCGTGTGCATAGCTGTGCTGGACGGTTGCCAGGTGCTCTCGCGGAACAATCAGCAAGCCAGTTTCTTCACGACATTCACGGACCGCGCAGGAGCGAGGCGTTTCATCGGCTTCGCACTTTCCTCCCGGGAATTCCGAAAGGCCTGCCAGAGGAACACCGGCCGGCCGTATTCCGACCAAAATTCGACCGGCTGATTCGACGACCGCAATACCGATTCGCTTTCGAAGATTTGACATTTCACTCACTATGTTCGCATTCGTCCCCACCAGGCTCAACGAACCCGCATTGTGGCGGTTTCGGAGTGGTGGGATGACGAAATCGGAAGCGGACTTCAGCGGGCTGCTGCAGCCGTTTCAAGGAAATCGGCGGGGGGTGCCCCCATGATATTGAAGCCACAGTCGACGTGGACGACTTCGCCCGTCATACCGCTGGACAGTTTGCTCAGCATTACCATGCCCATGCTGCCAACTTCTTCTGCGTCAAGATTTCGACGCAGAGGAGATATCGAGGCATTCACAATCTGCATTTTGTCGAAGTCACCAACTCCGCTGGAGCTGACGGTTCGCAAAGGCCCCGCGCTGATCGCGTTGACTCGAGTTCCTGCAGGTCCAAGTTCGCTGGCCAGGTAACGTACGCTGCATTCCAAAGCGGCTTTGCAGATTCCCATCAGGTTGTAACCTGGGACAACTTCTTCGCCACCGAAGTAGGAAAGAGTCAGAATGCTGGAGTCACTGCTGAGAGCGTCACGTTTCTTCGCAGCACCGGCAACGGCCAACAGGCTATACGCACTGATTTCCATCGCTGTCTTGAAACCACCGCGGCTGCACGCCCAAGTTGGACCTGTCAGATCTGCAGGTGGAGCAAAGGCGATGCTGTGCAGAATGAAGTCCAGCTTGCCGAAGGTTTCAACAGCTTTTGCAATCACGGCGTCGATGTGTTCGTCGTTGCAGACGTCCATCGGCATCAGAAACTTTGAACCGATCGGATCGACAAGCTTGGCAACCTTATTGTGATTCTTTGGTCGATCTCCGGAGTCCGGCAGGTGCGTGAATCCCATTTCCGCACCTTCGCGGTGCAGGAACTCGGTAATGGCCCACGCGATTGATCGCTCGTTGGCGATCCCCAAAACAATGCCCTTCTTGCCTGCAAACAGACCCATCGCAATCAACCTTCTTAAGCTAACGTACGTCTTTGTTCTCTTTGTCTCGCCATGGCCAGGATCCCGCGAGATAACTCGGGAAACATCATAAGCTGTTTCCGGGGAAATCTCCTGTTTTGACAGGTTCAGACCAGGCGCAATTCGAAATCGGATGCAATTTGTATTCGAATGGCGAGACTGCACAGGCGGGATGATAGAGGTTGACTTTGCCGACGAAAAGCCACTGGCCGCAACGCGAAAGGCCAAGTCCGAAAGCTGGCATTTTGCAACCAGCACCACAGACCGGAGTTCCTATGTTTCGTGGGCCGGCGAACTTGTGCGAGCGTTTGATGTATTTCTCAGGGAACGCCCCTTCAGGCTTGACCATCGAGTAACTTGTCCGAAAATCGGGACTGTCGTTGACAAATTACTAATCCTGCCGATCGTGACCACCCCGCTTTTCGGAGCCGAATGATGCCTGCGTTGCGAACTACCGCATCCTTGTTGTGTGCCCTGGTGTTAGGTCTGACCGTGGTTCAGCCCTGTTCCGCGCAGCAGAAAAGTGCGGCTCAGTCCAAGGCCGCGGTTCCTCAGAAAGGTGCACCTGCTGCGGAAAAGGGCAAGAAAGGGGGGACTGCGGCTGGCAGTGACGCGGGCACTGTGATGCCTCTGAATGCGGCAGGCTGGCCAATTGTTACAACTTATTTTGAGTCTCAGTCGGGCAAAGAATCGCCCGTCGTCATTCTGCTGACGAGTACAGACGGATCAGACAAGGTCGATGCTCGCAATCGGCTGATCTGGCAATCAACGGCACTCGCGCTTCAGAAAAGTGGGTTTGCGGTAATCACCGCAGACCTGCGAAAGCATGGAGAAAGTATTCCTCCATTGGCCGAAGGCAAGGAAGCTTCGGTGCTGAAAATGACCACCGATGATTATCCGCTGATGGTCACGGCCGACATGGAAGCGATTAAGGCATTCCTGTTGGCTGAACATACTGCCGAGAAATTGAATGTACGCAAGCTGGGTATTGTTTCGATGGGCTCCAGCTCAATGGTTGCGGCAGCGTTTGCTGTCGCGGACTGGGATAAGAAGCCTTACCCGGATGGCCCGACTTTGGCGACCAGTACACCTCGCGGCCAGGATGTTCGCGCGCTGATCTGCTACAGCCCGGCGACGACCGTGAAGGGGATTAACTCAACCACGATCCTCAAAGCGATTAAGCCGTTACCGATTGCGGTCTACATAATTGCCGCAAAGGACAACAAGGAAGATCTCAAGAACGCTGAAAAGTTCTTTAAGGCGGTTGATCCAAAAGATGCAGCCTATGCCGAATTTCGCAAGCTGGTGATTGCCCCGGGAAACATTCGCGCTGAGCGTTTTCTGGAAGCCAAAGTCGATGAGGCTAACAAGGACATTACAGACTTCATGACGAAGAATCTGAAGCAGTTGGAGATGCCGTGGGTCTCTCGTAAAGATCGCCGCGAGAACTGACAGCCTGTTGTCCAATCCCTATGGCGCAACCTCGAGCCATGAAAGCTTGTTGCCGACTGCCCGTCTATTCGTCGATCTCGGACTCTTCGACGTCGTCATCAGCAACAATGGTTTCAGTTGATGCCTCACCGGACTCGTCGTCGATCTCTTCATCGTCAGCGAACGCGCCGGGTTTGGTCATGATCCAGATCATCATGGAGGAAATTTCCCAGCAGTCATGAACCTGCCACTGGGCTAGCTCGGGCGTATCAAAATGCTCCGGAGTCCGTAGAACCAGGACACAGTCGGCACTGGAGATTGAGTCGCGAGCCAATCGCTTCAGGCTGGCCCACAGCGGCTTTCCGGGAGCGATTTCATCAGCAGTTCGATAAGGAGGATCAAAGAAGATCAGGGTGTACGGCAGGCAGTCGTCACCACCTTTGGGGCGAAAGGATGTTCTGCGTACATCCGTCTTCCAGCAGATGGTTCGAGCTTCGGGGGCGATTGACTTAACGTTCGAAACGAGCAGTTCGTGGATTTCCGGACTGGCTTCGAAGAACACGCAGGATTTGGCCCCGCGGCTCAGCGACTCCATTCCCATTGATCCAACGCCCGAAAAAACATCAGCAACCCGAGCGTTGGGAATCAGTTTGTTCAGGCGGTCAAAAACCATTTGCCGCACGCGGTCTGTGTACGGTCGAGTGGAATCATCGGAAGGAGTCTTCAACAGCCGACGACGATACTGACCGGAGATGACTCGCAACGACATAAGTGCAACGCCTGTTCCTGAAAGCAGAACGGATGGAATTCCAGAATCGTAACCGGAAGTTCTCTGAAATCCCGGAGCGAACTGGGGAGTCCGTCAGAATTTTGACAGGTGAGGCAAAGATGCGAAAAATCCTAGCAAAACTGAAGGAAATCAGAATTTTAACCGCTGCGATCGATTGACACCTCCGAGGATCAGAACTCTACTTCCTGCAAAAATACGAGGGTTTTTCGTGTCTCCAAAGACATTCCCTCTTTGTGACCAGTTTGTTCCCGTTCTGAAATTGAATTGAAGGAGAGAATTCCCGATGGCTAAAAAGTCTGATAAGCCTCTGTCAAAGACCGACATTTTGAATGCCCTGGCAGACGCCACCGGACAGAGCCGGAAGGAAGTTGGGGCTGTTCTGGAAGCTCTGGAAGCACTGATTGCCTCAAACGTTTCCAAGGGCCCAGGAGTGTTCAACCTGCCAGGTCTGCTGAAGATCTATGTACACACTCGCCCTGCAACCAAAGAACGCACTGGCCGCAATCCAGCGACTGGCGAAGAGATCAAGATTGCAGCAAAGCCAGCAAAGAAGGTCGTCAAGGTTCGCGCTCTGAAGAAGCTGAAAGAACTCATCTAGTTTTCCCTTTTTTTCGGGGAAACTCACTGGTCCGGAGCCTAATTCCCGGTCGGTGACGCTGAGGGTTTGATCAAAGGGTGCCGTTTCCGCGAGAAACAGGCACCTTTTTTCATTGATAGCGAACTCTGGACCGTTCCGGCAGGAATTGCCGGAACGCATGTTGACGATGCGATTGGGCACGTCTAGCATGTAGGAGGCGTATTTTGACTCGCTGGACACAGTCGCGGGGAGCATTCGCAGGATGTTGGGAGGTTTCCATGCTGGTTTTATCAAGGAAGAAGAACGAAAGCATTGTCATCAATGACAATGTCGTAGTGACTGTGGTTGAGGTCAGAGGGGACAAGGTCAGGATCGGAATTGAAGCGCCACGTGATGTGACCGTCCATCGCCAGGAGGTCCTGGAAGCTATTCTGGGTGAAAAACTGAAGTTGGCTGCAGATCGTTCCGAAGAATCCTGCGACTCAACGGCTTACTGATTTGATTTGCCGGAAGGTGGTTCGCTATCTTTCCCGCTCTGAACAGGTCGTTCATTCGGCCCCATCGTCTAGTTAGGTCTAGGACATCGGATTTTCATTCCGGTAACAGGGGTTCAAATCCCCTTGGGGTCACTCTTGAAAGCTCGCCGATTTTTCGGCGGGCTTTTTTTACGCGCTCCCTTGAGAAGAATCCTGATCTGCCGGACTGTCGGGCAGGCTTGCGAATAGTCTGTTGATCGATTGCTCTGGACGCCTCGCCCCGGATCGGCCGAAGATCCTTCGGACCAGCTGATTCAGGGACGCTCGCAATTCCAAAAATCATTACATAGAGTCTCTGGCATCTGAGAATAGGTCCCGCCAACGCGGAGTGGTGTGCACCGTGCCTTGTGTTGCAGTCCGGAAGATAAGGCTTCGGATAGCCGACGCGAGCGAGAAGCGTTTCGACGGCTCTGCGTCTACAGCATCTCTGTACTTTTGCTGCAATAGATGTGACAAGTGATTCATGAGTTCTTCACTCACCTGTGAACATTGCAGCGCAAAGTTGAAGTTGAAGGCGGGAAAGACCAGCTTTCGAGGAAAGTGTCCGCGGTGTTCGGCAAGGATAGAGTGGACGGCACCTGTTGAAGATGTGTCTGTCGATGTTGCTGATGAGTTTTTAGAGACGCTGGAGCAGTTTGCCGTTCCGGCGCAGCAGCAGCTTCCTCAGCCTGTGAGTTCTCAGAAGAAGAACAAAGACTCTTCGGCCGATGTGCTGCGTAAACTGCTCGCTGGCTTTCAGGGGACAATTCCGCGGCGAGGTCCGGGGGTTGGCTACCGTTTGGCTTTGTTGTTTACGGCACTAGCTGTCTGCTGTTTGATTGTCATCTATTTTGCATTGATTGTGGGAACTGGTTACGGCGTTTACTGGTATGCGACCAGCATTCTGCCGACGGGGCTCGGATTTCGTGGACGATCGACAGCGCTGATTCTGGCATTTCACGGCGCTGTCGTTTTTGCCGGCGGTGCGCTGGTTTGGTCGCTCGTGCGTCCGTTGTTCTCTTGGGATCATTCGGAACACGGGGGAAAGATCGTCACGCTGCGAGATGCTCCTGTGCTGCATTCGTTCGTTTCTCGGATCGCTGAATCACTGGGCTCGCCGGTCCCTTCAGAGATTCGGCTGACATATGATGTCAATGCGTCAGCAAGCTACTCAGGATTCTTCGGACTGTTTCGGAAGCAACTTGTATTGTCTATTGGCGCGCCTTTGATTGCGGGCCTGGACACTCGACAGCTGGCCGGCATTATTGCTCACGAACTCGGACATTTCAGCCAGCGCGGCGGTATGTTCCTTCGCCATTTTGTCTTGAACTTCTCTGTCTGGTGCCTTAAAGCATCCGGTATGCAGAGTGATTTCGCGGATCAGGTGATGGACGACAGTCACACGGATTCCTCTATTGAGATGGTTTTCCGTTTTGTGTTGTGGGCGACGCAGTCGATTGGTTCGCTTGTGATCAAAGGTCTCGCTATGGTGGGGCTGTTGGTGACGATGTTTGTTTCGCGTCGACAAGAGTTTGACGCCGATCGCTACGAAGCAGAGCTTGTTGGCAGCGATGCGTTTTTTGGAACGGTGCGAAGGTTGATTGAACTTTCGATGGGGCAGAAGGAGATTATTCGCCGAGGGCCCTCTTATGTATTTGAGGTGCTGTTTCAGCCCAATGGAATGGAGAATTTCTCCGCAGAAGTCGTCGCCGCAGCAGATGCCAAAACAGAACGCGCGGTCAAGCAGATTGAAAAGGCTCTCCAGACACCAACTCGCTGGTTTGACAGCCATCCCAGTGAGTTTGATCGAATCACCGCCGCGCGAGCAAAGAACCATCCCGGCATCTTTCATCTGTCTCTGCCAGCGTGGCATTTGTATCCGCGATTAAATCCTCATCCGGAATAAGGCAGGGTGATTCGAGGTGGCGGCTGTGCAAAAGACCTGACATACAACTCATTCGACTGTCCATGATCGACCCCTTCGGCCTCGTGCCGAAGGTGAGATGGTTTGGTCACCAGAAACGCGTCGTTGTTGATTCCCCAATTCCCTTTCACGACTGCCTTCGGC
Source organism: Planctomycetaceae bacterium (assembly GCA_044378235.1). Taxonomy (GTDB): domain Bacteria; phylum Planctomycetota; class Planctomycetia; order Planctomycetales; family Planctomycetaceae; genus SXXK01. The sequence continues at coordinate 60,366 of JBILXT010000002.1, read as the reverse complement.
AGTCGTGAAAGGGAATTGGGTGCCGTTCAATCGCATTTAGACTCTGGTTGCCAGACGCTTCACCACTCAGGCAAGCTGAGTGGCGTCCACAAAACGCAATTTGGGACGGTCGAACTAACGCTCTTGCTTCTTCCAGAATTGAAACCAGCGTTTTTTGCCCTGAGAAGACGAGGGCGGCGCGACGACGTCAAAATCGGGGACGAGTGACTCTTCCGTCAGAGCGCGTTCCCAATCTTCTTCGCTGGCGTGATCGCCGCTGGCGCCCGGGTCGTCGAAGCTGTTCTCACCATCGGGCGAATAGAACTTTTCATTTCCAGTCAGAAGATGATTGGGGGACTCATCGTCGAACGATGGCTCATTATCAATTAATGGCTCTGAGTCGACATTCGCGTTGCCACCTTGTGGGTTGCGATGCTCCGGAATGTAAGCCGTTTGGGCACCGGGGCTGGCTCCTGATGAGGAACCAGAACGTCCCTGAGGTGCGAAGTGCGGGTCGTGCTGCATTTGCAGACGAACGTAATCTCCGAGATCCATAACTTCCACATTTCGAGGAGGCTGCCATAACGTTTCGGCGACTTGGCAGCCCGTTTCGATGCCAGAGAACTTCAGCGTCAGCTGAGTTTCTGTTTTAGGGAAGTCGATGCGAATGGTATGAGGCAGCTCGTGCTTACCGCAGGACTTGTAGTCGCTGAGATCTGCAATCAGCAGCGGCTGAGCATCGCTGTCATAGAGGGCATGACGTCGGATGACACCCAGCACCGTGTCCACTTTGATGACTCGGCGGAGCGATGATCCGTCCGGAGCATCTTCAATAGCGACCAGCCAGACTTCTTTAGATCCCTTTGGGGCATTTTGCAGATCGTATCGATCGGCGTTCAGTGGCTCTACACCCAGCACCGTCATCAGCCATTCAGGTTCCAGCCTCGGTAAGCCACCGGGTAAATGCTGAAGCAGTGATGAGTCCTCATGCTTCCATGTCATGACGACGGACTTGCCCGGCTTTACGTAAGCCCAGCAGATATTCTCATTGGATCCGAAATCAGCATGGCCCACGGTATTGTCACAGACAAGTCGAAATTGTCCGGGAGCAGAGCAGGCCAAAGTCCCCTTCAGTTTTTGAGGGATCATCAGGTCCGGGCTTTTGACATGAACGTGAGTGTTCATGCAACGCCAACTTTGCAGACCGTCCGTTTTGCTGTTCAGATAGTCGACCAGCTCGATGCGCCCAATTGATTCCGGCAGGACCGGATCAACGATACGAACCTCCTGTCGACGCCCGCCCAGCTGGCAACCAGTGGTTGTCAGAGCAATCAGCAGGATGATTCGAACAGGGTTCATCAACGAGTGTTCCAGAAAGAACGATTGTTGGTACGGTTAAGCAGCGGCCGAACGACCGGAGTCAAACAACTGATGCTGAAGTCTCTCGATCTGATCCTCTGAAAGTTCCTCTTCCGGAACATCAAACGGACCTTCACCAGCGCTGCCAACCAGATGCATCGTCGGACGATCATCGATATCGATGACCTGTTCCAGAATCAATCGTCGTTTTCGTAGCAACAGCAATGCCAGCACATAGCGATATTGCTGCTGGACGATGTTGGGGGAATCACTGAGTTGCAGGAAGTAATCGAACAGTGAATCTGCATCCAGCTTCGGGCGACCTGCATCAGCAGATTCCGGGACCTGGCATCGCCAGTGCCCAATGGCGCCTGTTGGCGGACCAGCCCACGCTTCCGCGCTGAAATCCTGTCTGACCAGTTGCCCGTCTTTCTCGAACAACACAGACCAGCACATATCACCCGGACGGAAAGTCCGTCCCGATTTTGCGCAGGCTTTGGCAACAGGGCGAATGTTGAAATCCATTTCGAAATCGCCTCGAATCAACCTTTGAGTAGCCAGCGGGACACGTCCCAGTGCCTTCGCGATTACTCACAATTCAACAAAGCCCGGGATAGTACTCCGAATTCTGATTTCCGGCCAAGAGGAACTTGGCTGGTTAAAGAGGGGCGATTTGGGACACCTGCGTTGCTATTCTGGAACCTGCTTTTTGAGAGCACGCCCCGAAGTGTTTTGAGCAAGTAACACCGGGACACCCTCCTGCTGTATTATCCTCGATAGTCCCGCCGCCTGTTTTCAATCGGATTCCCCAAAACCGTGTCTCGCGATTTCTACAACTTGGATGAACTGGTTCAGAAGCTTGGACGAGATCGGCGTCTTGTCGAAAAGCTCGTGAACCGAGGTGTCATTCCGGGCCGGCGTATCGGGGGCGAGTGGCGGTTCAACGAGATCGAGATTACTCATTGGCTCGAACAGGATATTCGCAGTCTTGACGACCAGGGGCTGGCTCAGTTTGAGCAGTCACAGCAAAATACGGAACTGCGGACTCCCAACGCGATTTCAGAGCTGTTGCATCCGGACACCTGTCAGGTTCCGCTGGATGCCGGAACACGTCCGGCAGTGCTGCAGGCCTTGATCGAGGTCGCTGGCCGAACCTGGCATGTCTGGGATCCTGCGGCCGTACTGAAAGCCGTAAAGGAACGCGAAGATGTGATGTCGACGGGTTTCGAAAATGGAGTGGCCATACCGCACCCGCGAAATCCACTTCCCGATGCTCTGGGCCAGTCTGTGATTGCCTACGGCCGAACACTGTCGGGAATTCCCTTTGGTGCGCCGCGACGAGTCATGACCGATCTGTTCTTCCTGGTGCTTGCGCGAGATTCGTCAACCCATCTTCAGATTCTGGCTCGTCTCGGGCGAATACTTCAGCGTGAAGGAGTGATTGATCAGCTTCGTCAGTTGGAGTCATCGCAGGAATCGTACCAACTGCTGGTTGATACAGACGAACAGGTCAATAAGTAGTTGTCAAAAGACTGTCTCTGTATGACTTCCATCGTCCTGACAACACTGAATGCTCGGTACATTCACGCCAGCTTCGGGCTTCGCTATTTGCAGGCCAATCTGGGTGATCTGCAGAATGAGTCCGTCATTCGCGAATTCACAATCAACGATAATCTGCAGGATGTGCTGGCCGCGATACTCAGTGAGTCTCCTCGGATCGTTGGCTTTGGTGTCTATATCTGGAATGTTGACCAGACTCTACGATTGATTGCTGACCTAAAGCAGATCGCCCCGGATGTTGTTGTTGTGCTGGGCGGTCCGGAGGTGAGTTACGAAACGGAGACACAGCCAATCGTAGCACTGGCGGACTACGTTATCACCGGGGAAGCTGATCTGGAATTTCGGCGATTATGCGAGCGGCTTCTTTCCACCGGAATGATCGAATCTCGCAACTCGACACCTCAAATCCTGCATGCTCCTGTGCCGCAGCTGGATCAGCTTCAGCTGCCCTATGAACTATACTCAGCGGAAGATCTTGCTCATCGAGTGCTCTACGTTGAAGCTTCGCGAGGCTGCCCATTCACCTGCGAGTTCTGTCTTTCGGCGCTGGAGATACCGGTTCGCGCGTTCTCGCTGCCGCTGTTTCTGGAGTCGATGCAAAAGCTTCTGGATCGAGGTGCGAAGCAGTTCAAGTTTGTGGATCGAACCTTCAACTTGAATCTGCGGATCAGTCGAGCGATCCTGGAGTTCTTCCTGGAGCGATGGACTCCCGGTTTATTTTTGCACTTTGAGCTCATTCCGGACCGACTTCCAGAATCGCTGCGTGAGATTATTCAACGCTTTCCCGCTGGATCCTTGCAGTTCGAGATTGGAGTTCAGACTTTCAGCGATGACGTCAGTCAGTTGATCAGTCGACCTCAGGACAATTCAAAACTGGAAGAGAACCTGCGATTCCTGCGCAATGAAACAGTCGTTCATATTCACACGGATCTGATTGTTGGTCTGCCGGGTGAATCGCTAGAGAGTTTTGCGGCCGGGTTTGATCGCTTATATGCTCTGCATCCTCAGGAGATTCAGGTCGGCATTCTCAAGCGATTGCGGGGCACGCCCATTATTCGCCATGACTCCGAATGGCGGATGGTTTACAGCCGAAATGCCCCATATGAAATTCTGTCGAATCGACTGTTGTCGTTTGAGCAGATGAACGGACTCCGACGCTTCGCGCGGTATTGGGATCTTGTTGGCAACAGCGGAAATTTTGCAGCGACGTTACGGTTGATGCTTGATGATTCCGCTTCGGCATTCGCAGAGTTTCAGATCTTTTGTGACTGGCTGTATGAGAAGGAGCAGCGACGACACGGGATTTCGCTCAGCCGCTTATTTGAACGCGTATATGAATATCTCACGACTGTTCGTGGACTGGATGAGCGAAGCGTCGCACTGGAGATCTGGTCCGATTACACTCGCTCCGGTCGCCGTGATCGACCTGCGTTCCTGAAGAAGTTTGAATTGCCGTCACCGGCTGCTCGTCAGGTCGCCGAGGCTGGTCTTCCGGAGCGTCAGTTGCGGCATCTCTAGGCGGTATAATTCTGATAATTGAATCTCGGCTCAGCATTCGTGCTTTGAAGGAAATACGAAATGTCATCTGCAAATAAAGTGGCCATCGTGACGGGTGGAGGAACAGGAGTTGGTCGAGCCACCTCACTGGCGCTGGCTCGAATTGGCTATTGCGTGGTTGTGAATTACTCGCGATCCGAAGCTGATGCAGAATCAACCGTGCAGGAGATAGTCGGGCTGGGCTCACAGGCGATTGCCGTGAAGGCTGACGTGGCTGATGACGTCGCCTGTCGAGCGATGGTCTCAAAGACGATGGAAGTCTTTGGACGAATCGATGTTCTGGTCAACTGTGCAGGAACAACGGACTTCATTGCCTTTCAGAATCTGGAAGCCGCGACGGACGAATCCTGGGAGCGACTCTGGAAGGTGAATGTTGTCGGAGCATTTCATTGTGCACGAGCTGTGCGAGAACCCATGACGGCCTCTGGTGGCGGCATGATTGTCAACGTCTCAAGCGTGGCCGCTCAGTTGGGACAGGGCAGTTCGATTCCGTATTGCTGCACCAAGGCGGCTTTGGACAATCTGACGGTATCGCTGGCTCGCACATTTGCACCGCTGATTCGAGTAAACGGTGTGGCGCCCGGATTCGTGGAAACTCGCTGGACTCATGCTGGCCTGGGCGATCGATTCGACACGCTGGTCGAAGCCTACAAAAAGAGCCTTCCGCTAGGCCGAACATGTCAGCCGGAAGATATTGCTGACGGCATTGTCAGTCTTATTACCGGCAGTCGAATTGTTACGGGCCAGACTCTGACCGTTGATGCGGGAATGATGATCTCCGGTTTTCAGGTCAAATTTGACTGATGACTTGCTCATCAAGTGCCGAGATGCAGTTGTTTGGGGCTCATTGTGGAGAGGACCTGATAAGATGAACCTAGCTAGTGCTCTGTCAAGATAAAGAACGGGGGTAGAGGTAGTGGATCTTGCTAAAGATCCCAACACAGGAGGACCTTTAGCAAGGTCCACTACCCCAAAATTGAAGCTTGACAAAGCACTAGTCGGTCTTCATGACCTGTGGTGATGCCAGTGCGAAGTGCTACGACACGCTATTGCCTGCCCATCAAGTGCACAGATCGCAAATGGGACACCTGATGACGTACTTCATGTGCATTTCAACGAGCTTCAGGAAGCCCGTTCTCTTTAAGGCTGATCAATACTATTTAAAGAACTTCACGATCAAAGCAGGTGCTTCAGCAGGAAACTTGTGCCCCTGGGATGTCACAAACGTGATGACCGGGGCACCGATCTTTGATGGGAATTGAGTACACTTCTCTTCCCACGGCTGACCTTCTTCGCACTGATTCGTCTTCTTAACGGAATCGATCATCATCGTCTGCCAGGCGTACTTAACAAGCGGATCATTGTCGCCAGCAATATGCAGCATCGGCTTGGGCTTCAGATTATTCTTGACCTTCAGCGCGGCTGAACCCGAAGGAGCGAAGGCGGCAAAAACATCGGGACGCTCGGACCACAGCAAGTAAGTGAAACCACCGCCATTGGAATGACCGGTCGAGAAGATTCGCTTTTCATCAACCTTGTAGTCCTGCTTTAGTGATTTCAAAACCTCATCGAAGAACTTGAGATCTCTGTCCTTCTGATCGCCTTTCTCTTTTTGCCAGCCCGGGCGTTTGCCTTCCGGATCGGTGAGCTGTCCCGGAGTATTGAGCCCCTGCATGTACACGACGATCGCTTCATCCCAAAGTTCGTGAATGCGAAATGAGCGCGCCACCTGACGCATGTTGCCGCCATGACCATGGAAGACGAATACAAGCGGTGAAGCTGTTTGTTTGGCGGCATCAGGGACGGCGATTATTGCCTCCCGTGAAACGCCATCAATGGTCCACGTTCGCGGTTTCGGTTCAGCAGCTTGTATCAGTCCGCTGGTTACCACCAACAGCCCAGCCACAATACTCACGATGTACTTCAGGCGAAACATCATAACGTTTCCCGCTTTATAAATGATTAACCGCGACCGGCGATTTGCTGACGGAGCTTATCAAACTCATCCTGACTCAGTTTCTCGTCCTTGTCGGCATCATTACGCTCGAAGAGCCGATCGAGGATCCCCGGATTGTCACGTAACCGAGGAACTCGTTCTGCTGCTTTCGTGGCTTCATCTTTGCTGAGCTTTCCGTCAGCATCCGTATCCAGAACCTTGAACAGAGCCTGCCCATCTCCTGCCGCTCTTCGAATCGATGCTGGTTCTTCACCGACCGGTGCAAACGTTTCCACATAGCCAATCATCATCTCATCGAATGTTTGCTGGCCCCAATGCACAGTCTTCGCGGGGTCTGGATTTGCCGGGTTGTTTTCACTGTTGTCGAAAACGGCAGTGACTTTCACGCGACTTCCTGCCGGCACAACTTTAGGCTCACGATAGTCGTAACGCAGTTGCCAATTGAAGTCGTACTGCGGAATGTCGAGCAGTGTTTCCGTCTGACCGTCGGGTTTAATCAGCTCGTAATTGAACGACTTGCCGCGAACATGCATATGGGCCATGTAAGCCATCACATTCACGTCCGTTGGTACCGGACGCGTGATGGTTTCCACATGGTCTGAGGTGTGTGGCGGAATGTTGAGATCCGTGTCGGCCAGCGACAGCGTCGTGATGACATATTTCGGTTCTGACTTTGCGAACACAAGTCCCATCTTCAACTGGTCCTGAGTCGCGGTACCGGCCGGTGTGTAGTGGATCTGGAAACTAACGGTTGCTCCAGCGGGCAGCTTGCGAGCAAATCCGTTCGGATAAAGCTGTCCTGCGTTTCCGGGTACATAAGCGGCCCAGTAACCGCCGATTCCTTCTTCTCGATCACGAATTCGCCCTGCGCCTTTTTCGTGAACATTGACAATCACATGATGCACGACACTGCGATCTGTCGGCACGATCTCATAACCCTGAATCCACTTATCTTCGTCCAGAGTCGTTTGTGCGGTGACGAACTGATAAGGCATCGTCCCGGTGGCCTTCACTTTAATCGGTTCAGGAATCTGCACGATGAGGTCAGGCGTACCGATGGTCCAGCCATCGACAAAGTGTCGTTTCTGTGGAGCATCGGCGGGATCTCCTTCAGGCTTGTCACTGGCCAGCCATGCCAGCAGATCGGCGCGATCTGATTCCGTCAAAGATCGATCGTTGGCCCACAGGCTGGCGTGCTTGTCTTCCGAGTTCCCAGCGAACCACGGTGGCATCGTGCGACCGTCGACAACCTGTCGAATCATGCCAGCATGGCCCACGAGATCCGCATGCGATTCCAGAGGAAACGGGCCAACTCCACCACTGCGATGACATTCCAGGCAGTTGGCCTGAATGATTCGCGAGATTCGATTGTGATAAGTCCAATTCGACTCCGCCACGCTTTCATCATCATGCTCAACTGTACAACCAGGAGCGAGCGTCGCGGCGATCTGCGGTGCCTGTCCTCCCAGCAATTGCTCTAATGCGTTGGCAAGGAAGCGATTCTTCGGAGCATCCAGGGCGTAGCCAATTCCATACTGATCGTCGATCGCACCGTGGTAAACGACAGTGCGAGCTGGATCAAGCACCAGAACATCCGTCGTTGTCAGCGCACCGAAATGCTTTGAGAGAGATTCGTCGGCATCGTGAACATAGCAGACAGATTCACCGAGCGACTCAGCGGCCGTCTTCATCTCTTCCATACGATCCGTCGGCACACAGTTGATGACAATGAACTGAATGTTCTTAGGCGAATACTTCTGTGACAGCTCGACCAATGAAGGTAAATACTTACGGCTCAGCGGACAACTGGTGCTGGTCATGGCGACAACCACGAAGGACTTCTCCTTGAACTCTTTGAGAGAGTGCCGGGCTTCGTTGATATCAGCAAACGAAACATCGGCCATGTAACGCCCGACGCCATGGTCAGCAGGGCGAAGCGTCTTTGCAGATTGACGCAGCCCCTTCGTCTCCCCTCCGCCAGCTTTGGTCTGTGAAGAGATTGGATCTGGTTCCGGCTTTGGAGTTGGTCGTCCCTCGACTTCTTCGCGAGTCAGCGTGCCGGCTTTGAACGCGGCCGTGGCTTCTTCCAGCGTCACAAATCCGTCACTGTCAGAATCAAGCTTCGCAAAGATGGCCTTGTCGGTCAGTTCTTCGGTGCTGAGTTTCTGGTCAGTATTCTTATCCAACTGGTCGAATCGCTGCCGAAGAACCTTGCCATCCTGAGCCAGCAATTTCCACGAACCGAAGGTGGCCCCCAACAGCACAACTGGCAACACGACATGGCGAGCGATACGAAGCTTCATCGAAAAGCACCTCTGCAGAGTCGAACCTGTTCAATTACCGTTGCAAACCCCAAATAATCTTCAGCGAGTCGTTCAGAAGAATTCATTTTGCTCAGGAAAACCGGAATCGACCACACCGAAGTCGTAATTTCGTTCATGCTCTTGCTGGACTGCCCCTTTAAACCCTGCCCGCAATGAACAAATGTTCGGGACTCGTTGTTCACGCTGGCTCGCGGCGTCAAGCTTAAGCGAAGGCCCCTCGCATATTGTCAGACAGAAAACTCCGAAATGGCGAGCATCTGCCTTTCATGTTCACCCATGCGACCAGGCGGGAAGCCCTGAATCGCACACTGGTGTGTCGAGTAACGATTCAATCAACATCCCGCTGTCCGCGTACGACTTGTTTTTGCCCCATAAAAAAAGCCCGGACTCGGGAAGAGCCGGGCTTCGTGAAACTCAAGTTTCGTCAGTGATCAAAGACGAAGTGAACTGTTCAGATCCGTGAGATCTCGTCGGATTTCAGAGGCGATCTGCGACAGATTCAGACGCTCTTCCGTTGTGCATCGAGACAGGAATCCGTAAACCGTCTTCCATTCCTGATAGAGGCTATCCGTTTCCCGCTGAAGTTCCTGAAGTGTCGGCTCAGAATCCAGCATGTTGTGAAGCTTCTGAGTTCGCTTCACAAAGGCCGCAGATGCAGCTGTCACCTCTGCTCGATACGTTGGACGAGCTTTGTTCATCCAGGCTCGAATATCAAATTCCATCTGGTAGGCCAGATTATCCAAAGAGGCCGCAATTGGAATCAGCTCACGAGTATCCACCTGAGAGACTGTGCCACCCAGATTCAGTTCTGCTCGCAATGCCGCCATGCCATCTTCGATCTCGCGAAGCACAACAATCGCTGCCTGACTCTTCAGGGCACTGAAGGTGCGAACGAAAATAGTGCCGTATTCCTCAACGTAACGATAGCTTTCAATCAGCTCCTGATCACTCTCATTGCGATCAAGGTTGTCCTTGAAATTCTGCACGGTTCCATAAAAGTTGTCAGCGATCTGAAGAGTGCCGGTCGCATTCTTGAAAGTCAAAAGCAGCTTCAGTGGCGTGCGGTTGTAGAACTCATCGACATCGCGAATCAATGCGTCAGCGGTCTGCTTCAGCTGTGCACGGCTGGTCGTGTTCTCAATCCACAACAGTTCATGAATCAGGTTATCGGCGTCGATGATGCGGCGGACAGAACGTTGAACATAGGTGTTGTTGATCGATGCGACCTGATCCAGCATCACGGCCCAGGCACGTTCAAAGCGGTTATACTCGCTGACGATGCGTTCATACGGATAGTCGTCAATAACCAGTTCTTCGATCCTGGCAACCTGCTGCTGAAGCTTGCGAGTGTCACTGACCATCATAGAAACCTTGGTCGACGCATTCAGGTCACGACGGAGTTCATCACTCATGTTGTATAGGGAGCTGTCGAGAATCCCAAGTTGCTGCTGAAGGGCTCGACGGTCCAAAGATGGCTCAACCTGAAACAGCTTTCCAACCTGCTGATCAAGGCGATCAATCCGGTCAATGCTCTGCAGAGTCGTGTTGCTCAATCCGGTGGCCTGTGCAAGACGATGAGACAACAAACGCCAGTCGGCATCAATCTGACGGAAGTCGGCAACAATGTTTTCCAAAGCCACGCCCGCGGCCAGATCCTGACTGACCAGATTCGCGAGTCCTCGCAGTTTCTGAAGGTCAGACAGCATTGGTCGAAGGCTCAGATTGCGTCGATAGTCAGCATCCAAAGAGGCATACAATCGACCGGCTTCGTCGACAGTTTCCTTCATCAGGTTTGCGAGCGCACGCTTGTCGACCTTGGAATAGTCAACGGATCTGGCAGGCGGAACGGTGGGACGCGACCGAAGATCCTGAAGACTTCCGATCTCTCCAGCCGGTAGTCTTCGATTCAAATCATTAAAGTCAGCTTCTGTGCGACTAATGCGGCTTGTTTGAGCCATTGCGGACGAAGCGATGGTCACAGTAAGCAGTGCGGTGACTATTGCGCGGCCGAATTCCGGCATTCGCAGAGCTTGCATGGCGGGTTCCTTTCCCTGGTGGTGCTGTTCCAATTTGGTGTGTCAGCAGGCAGACACTCCCTGGCCCCCGACGGAATTCACATTTCGCCCGCGATCCCGCCGTCCTCTGACGCGCGAAGTCTATGTGAGAAACCAATTTTTCTGGAACAGCAGTTTTTGCAGGTCGCTGCAGTGAGCTTTCTGTTCACCCTTTGAGCTGACGTCGCGTATTGATTTCCCACGATTCCTGGGTCGAACAGCACCCAAAGTCGGATTTAGCACGCCACCTTCGCAGGCAGCGATTTACATGAGGCAGGCCGCTTACTAAGAGCTCACGTTGGCTCGAAAACCCAGCTCGGTCAGCTTTTCCAAAGTCGCATCGTTCCTCAGCAAATCCACAAATGCACAAACCTCAGGGCGACTTCTTCGGGAAATCGGCACGGCGAAATCGTAATGCTCATCCTGAATCGGGATGAATCCCAGATCGTTACTGCGGGCCATCGTTTCGATCGCCACGCCCCAGTCAGCACGATGCTGCACAATCGCCGCAGCGACCGCACTGTGATTGCCGGGTTGAACTGCGTAACCAGAAGGAGTTGCCCCGGCCAATAGTCGGTCGATCAGAATTCTCGTACCACTTCCCTGGTTGCGATTCACCATCACGATCGACGAATCCCGGGACGCCAGAGCGACGATTTCTTCCGGTGTTCGATTTTCAAACCGCACATCACCGCGTCGAAACAGAATTCCCTGCGAGCGAACATAACCGTCAATCAGGCTCACGGCATCATTCAGGAACGGGCGGTTATAGACTCCACTGGCACTGTCCAGCAGATGAATCCCGGCAACATCACATTCGCCTCGTTTCGCAGCCTGAAGACCGGCAGTACTCCCAACCGTCAATAGTTTTGATGTGATCCCGCGACGCTGAAGTTCGGTCAACAGATAATCAAGACCCACGCAGTGGCTTCCGATGACAATCAAATCGGCCGGCTGACGACCTCGGCCAATCAATCGAACGCGAACGGACGTACCTGACTCAACAATCTCCGTGTGCCGAGGGATCGTGACAAATCCGTCCGCGCGACTAAACGTGGTGACTGATCCGGATCCCTTGCCCATGGGAAAGGCCGAGTACCCTGTGTCCGTCTTCACGAGCCCAACCAGCAGATACTCGGTCCGACCAATCTCTGAATTCACTTTCACCGCCATGGAAGCGGTCAACTCTTCCTGTGGCTCCGTCGGTCGCCCCGCCAGAATTCTGATGACTGGAGCAACGAATTCATGAAACGTAAATACGGCTGACGTCGGGAAGCCGGGAAGAATGACAATAGGCTTTCCCTGAGTAACCGCCATACAAATCGGCTTGCCAGGCTTCAACGCAACTCCGTGGACGATGATGCCGGGATCGCGAAACTCCGCAACGACACGATAACACAGATCGCCGCGACCCTTGCTGGTTCCACCGGAGAGCAGAACAAGATCCGAAGTCCGCAGAGCTTCCCGAACGCCCTCACGAAGACGATCGGTATCGTCACGAATGATGCCTCCAAAGATCGCAACACCACCCTGTTCACGAACCGCATCAGCCAGCACCTGTGAGTTCGAATCGTAAACGGCCGCAGGTCGCATCTCATCACCGGGCGCGATGATTTCGTTGCCTGTCGAGATGATCGTGACGACTGGGCGACGCCACACGTCAACAGATTCTTCACCCAGAGCCGCCAGGACTCCGGTCTCACGACTGGTCAACACCGTGCCACAGCGGAGGACCGTTTCGCCGACAGCGATGTCGGTTCCGGCAAACGAGATCCCGAAGCCCGGAGTAACGGATCGACGAATCAAAACCTTGCCATCAGCCTCTTCCGCATGCTCGACCATCAGCACCGCATCAGCCCCGCGCGGCAACATGCCTCCTGTGGAAATACTGACGGCCTGGCCTGGACCAAGCTCCATCGTGGGAGCCATTCCTGCCTCTAATGATTCGCTCAGCAATTGCACAGATCGAAGCATCAGCTCACTGGCTGACTGAGTATCAACGGCTCGAATTGCGTAGCCATCGAAATTCGACCGATCAAACGATGGCACATCAACACGGGCTAATACATTGTCCGCGAGTACTCGTCCCAGAGCATCTCTGACCGCGATCTTCTCAATTCCCAGCGGAGCGAGAGTCAGAGCGCTGCGAAATCTCCGCTCCGCCTCATCGCGATCGATCACATCCAGGAATTGTTCCTGATCAGACATGGGAGCTGCTTATCGACGTAAAAAACTCTCGGCGATGTTTGTGCTATGCGGTCGATGTTCCAGGCGGACATCATGCCTGAAACAAATCAATCACCGCTCCTTGCTGATGACCGACGGCAATCAATGATCGGCCATCTGTGCTGAGCTCGAAATCATGCACATGCATTGGAGCTCGATCCTGAGCCAGCACTTTTCCGTCAGCCATATTCCAAACACTCACAAAGCCACTGTTGTCACCACCAGCCGAAGCCAGCCATGCATCACCGGGACCGAACTGCAGAGACTCTACAAGCCCCTTGTGCTTATTGTCTTCGATTTCCAGGCGTCGTTCTTTCGTCTGCCAATTGAAGACTTCAATGCGGGCCACACCTTCCAGATGATCGATGTTGCCGACCTTCCCCATGCCTCCGACTGCTAATTGCGTTGAGTCCGCAGAGAACGCCAGGGAGCGAATTCCACCAATCGAATGGCGACGTGCTGTTGGATCCCACGTATACATCACGGGGGTTTCCAGCGTCGCAGCGATTTGGCCATTGATGACGTCACGGATCAGAACTCGTCCCGTACGATCGCCGGTCGCCAGCCATTTGCCATCGGGCGAAAACGTGGTTGCATACAACATGGATGGAAAGCCATGCGGCGTCTTGAGTTCATAATCTCCCCAGGTCGCCAGGCATTCTCCCGTCGCCGTGTCCCACAGTTTTGTCTTCATATCATCGCCCACACTGGCGATGCGAGTCTGATCAGGATTCACGGCCAGCATTCTGATCCAGCGAGCATGTGCATCGCCAATACGACGAATTGTTTCGCCGGTCTCTGAGTTCCACCAAATCAAAGAGCAGTCATAGCTACCCGATACCAGCATATTGCCACATCGGACAAGTCCCATAACGTAGCTGGAGTGACCATTGCTTCCGATCACTGCCGGTTCCATTTTCTCGGCAGCCACGTCGACACGCACGATCGAAAAATCCGACAGGCCGGAGTAGATCAGCGAGTTGTCGGATCGCATTGCCAGGCACAAGCCAATGCCTGGCAGAGAAAATGTCTTGTTGACTTTGACCGCGTTAGGCAAGGTCGCAGCGACTAACACTGCCGCGTTATCGGCCGCCGGGGGTAAGTTCTCCGCGGGAGTCATTTCCTGGCTGCCTACAACCATCGTTTAAGCTCCTGATGGACTCTCTTCTGTGGCAGAGTCCGGAGTGAATCGGCCTGTTATTTCCGTACGAACTCTCTCCGCATCGAACTAATCGTTCGAGTGATCCGGTTCCCAGTCACATCATACTCCGACGACAACCTTATGTCACATGATGCGTCGCAGAACAGGCTCGGCTGCAGAGAAAGTATACGGTCACGGAAATCGTGTCGAGCATCACAGGTGCTCGGAGGGCACCTATTTCGAAATCAAATGCAGTCTGGGCAACTGGATTGAATAACGCAGTCCACAGAATGATAGCCTGCAGATCTAGTCTTCTTTTCCCCGGGTGAACATTTCAGGAATTCAGGGTGTTGCAGAATACACGCCCCACATGACAACAATCTTTGAAGCGTATTGCCGGCTTCCTTACAAACCGAAACAAGGGGGGAATCCACAGGTTACAACGATTCATCAAAAAGACCCGGCAGAAACTCTTTTGCAGGCAACCCGGAAGGCGTTACCCCCCAATAGGCAGGCCGAGTATTACTTAAGTACTTTCAGGTGTGAATAGTTGGTCAAAAAAACCTGAACGCACTGCCTTTTTATCTGATTCATATTAAACTCAGAGACACGGTTCCTGTTTGTTCTTCATTCCTGACCCATGGAGAGTTTTCATGAAATCACCGAGAGTTTTCCGCCGTGGATTCACGTTGATCGAATTGCTGGTGGTGATTGCGATCATCGCCATCCTGATTGCCCTGCTGCTACCTGCGGTACAGCAGGCAAGAGAAGCTGCCCGTCGAACTCAGTGCAAGAACAACATGCGGCAGATTGGGCTGGCGTTCCACAATTACCACGACACACACAGCCGATTTCCGCAGCCCGCAATGTTGAGACTGACGGTAGCAGGCGGATTGAATATCCGCGCGGGATCAAGTTGGTGTACGATGCTGTTGCCGTTCATGGAACAGGCAAATGTCTACAGTCTTTACAACGCCAGTCTGTCTCCCTTTGACCCGACCAATGCAAACGCGGTTAGAACCATCATTCCCGGATTTATTTGCCCTTCCGTACCCCGAAGCTCCAGCACCTACACGAATACGATTCCTGCTGGAACGGTTCTGGCATCCGGCTACCCTCCGACACCAGCGGCTCAAACCATGACAGGGGGAGTCCTGGATTACGACACTCTGGACGGAGTCCGCTCGACATTTAGTACCGTGGCTTACACGGGACAAACTCCCGCAGCAGATCGCTCTGGATGGGGTACTTGGTCACTTGTTGTTTCAGATTTTCCGGCAGCAACTTCGGGAGGTCGTGGCGGCAACATGCGAGATATTACCGACGGAACTTCGAACACCATTTTGGTTGGCGAAACGTGCAACCGGACGGCCCTGTATCGAAAGGGCAAGCTTGTACCGTTGAGCGATCCGTACGCGGCAGCTCAGGCAATGAACGGCAGCGGTACCTGGGCAGATATTTTCAAAGGCGACACATGGGTCAGCGGCGTCCTTTTCGATGGCAATGGCGGCGACGGACCTTGTGCCATTAACTGCTCCAATGCCCGAACTGCCGGATTGTATTCGTGGCATACGGGCGGGGCGACTGTGACTCTGGCTGACGGATCTGCGCGATTCATCAGCGAGAACATTTCAGCCTACACGCTCGCGTCCTTGATCACGCGTGCAGGCGGCGAGGTCATGGGTGAATTCTAATTGATCACTCTAAGGAAACTGGAATAGAGGCTCGAGCGACGCAGCTGAGCCTCGTTCCATCTTCAGAGCTCGGGACGGGCAACGGGATTTAATAACACCTCACAAAACCTGGACTGACTCCCACAGGCTTGCGAAATCACTGTGAATAGCAACAGGCAAAAGGTACCTGTCCCGGTTTCGTTGAGGCTCGAAAACCTCCCTTTACCGGCAGGCTCCAGAATCTCTTTTGAAATCTTGAGAAACAAACGATGCGTTATTCCAGAATTGCGACCTTCTTTTCAAGGGTTCTTCCACTTGCCGTAATCATCACCTTAGCTGGCTGCGGCGGTTCATCTGGCCCCCAAGGCGGCCCGAGAGTCACTACGATCCCGATCACCGGGACTGTAAAAGTTGACGGAACTGCCGCCGCATTTCTTCGTGTCGTAGCAGTCCCTGTCGGCGGAACTGGGGCGGTACCAATGCAGTCGACAGGAATGACAGATGCGAACGGCCTGTTTACCATCTCGACATACGAAACCGGCGACGGTGTCCCTGCTGGCCAATATCAACTGACCTTCGTTTGGGGACAAATCAACCTGATGAACAGTCAATACTCGGGCGACAAGCTCAACGGGAAATACTCCGACCCTGCTAAGTCAGAGCACACCCTGACGGTAACCGACTCTGATGACCCGCACGACCTTGGCGTTATTGAGTTGACTCCCGGCCCCGCCAAAAAATGAGCCCCCCAACGTTGCCAAGGTGACGTACCGCTCGGCGAGCCGGTAATCCTGCTACTGCGAACATGGCAACCTCGTATGGTTCTTGAGTACCATCTGGTCACGAACACCAGATGCAGGGTCGTTCCATCAGCGATCAGGACGGAATGAACGTGGCCAACAGAAGTAAAAGAAAACTTTTCGGCTATTCTCCTTGATGGCTGAAACTGCCCTGCTGACATTCTTTACGTTTAGCTTCATGAAGGTTGAGAAGATCAATGAGAGTTCTTCGGTTGTTAACACTTCTTTTTCTTGGCCTTCTAACACCTGCTGCGGTTGCAGAAGATGGGGCTGCTTCAAAAGCTTCTCAACAAATCGATCCTCCGCGTCAAATCTTTGAATATGTCGAACGCCCCGAGCCAGACTTCGCCTGGAAAAAAGCAGAGTCACTCACCGTCGGTGAAAACTCCGTTCACCGTCTTGAACTAACATCACAAAAGTGGCAGAACATCGTCTGGAAACACGCTCTCATCGTGTACGAACCAAAGACCCTGGCTCACAAAGATCACATGCTGCTCTTCGTGACCGGTGGCGGTAATGGCAATAGCCCAAACCCCAAAGACATGGGGATGGGAGTTGCTCTGGCCAATCTGACTGGTGCTCGAGTTGCGACTTTACACCAGGTGCCCAACCAGCCACTGATGGGCAATCGAGTTGAAGATGACCTGATTACAGAAACCTGGCTGAAGTATCTGGCCACTGGTGATGCGACCTGGCCGCTGCTCTTCCCAATGGCCAAAAGCGCGGTGAAGGCGATGGATGCTCTGGAGCAGTTCTCCGCAGAACAGTTCAAGCAGCCTCTTAAAGGCTTCGTAATTACCGGAGCTTCCAAGCGTGGCTGGACCAGCTGGCTGACTTCGGCTGTCGACAAACGAATTATCGCGACCGCTCCAATCGTGATCGACGTCCTGAACTTCCCGGCTCAGATGACGCACCAGAAGAAGACATGGGGCTTCTACAGTGAGCAGATTGAAGACTACACCAGCAAAGGTCTGGTGAGCGAAGACGGCATTCCAAAAGACGGTCGCGAAGCCGAACTGTGGAAGATGATGGACCCTTTCACCTATCGTGCGAAAATCACGATGCCCAAATTGCTGGTGGTCGGGGCCAACGATCGATACTGGTCCGTTGATGCCATGAACATTTACTGGGACGATCTCGTCGGCGTGAAACACATCCATCGAGCACCCAACGGTGGCCACGGTCTGGATGGTGGTCGTGATCATGCTCTTCGCACGATCGCCGTTTTTTTCCGACATGCGGCCGCCGGAGAAACTCTACCGGAGTTCTCGTGGGAACCGAAAGTTTCCGCCGAACAGGTCGGTGTCTCGATGAAGCCATCCGGCACACCGCAGGTCGTTCGACTCTGGTCTGCTCGCTCGGCCTCAAACGACTTCCGAGATTCCAAGTGGACATCGGAAGACCTAGCCGGAACCGACGGCAGCTTCCATGGAACCGCAATGAAATCGGGTGAAGAACGAGTCGCCGTTTTCGGCGAAGCACAGTACGAGTTCGAAGGGATTAAGTATTCTCTGTCGACGCTGGTGTTCTGGAAGTAGGACGAACGTTGAGCCTGAGGCGCTAGCCGAATTCCCCGTCAATTCGGCTAGCGCCTCAGGCTCATGTTGTTAGCGTCACACAAGGACTTCCGCGATTGGCTCCGAACCAAAATCGGCCAACGGCACAGGTCGCGAACCCACGGTGTATTCATGCTTGTAGTCGATCCCCAGTGCTGTAAGGATCGTCGCAAACAAATCACCGGCAGACGCTTCTCCTTCGACGACGTTGTGGCCCTCAGGATCCGTCTTTCCGTAGGCCACACCGCCTCGAACACCAAGCCCTGACAGACTGCAGCTCCACGCGCTGGCGAAGTGATCGCGCCCAAGGCTGGAATTGATCTGCGGGGTTCTTCCGAATTCGCCCAGCGTGATGACCAGCGTGTTCTTCAAAAGCCCACGCTGTTCCAGATCATCCAGCAGCACCGACATGGAATGATCCAGATCGGCGCAAAGTTCCTGGTGAGTTTCGAAATTCTGACCATGGCTGTCCCACCATGCTCGAGCAACTTTGACGAACGGAACACCGGCTTCGACCAGTCGACGCGCAATCAAACACTGATGGCCAAACTGAGTCGGTCCGTAGCGAGCCTGCACATCGGCCGGCTCTTCTGAGATATCGAACAGCTCGGCGCTCGCCATGAGTCCATGAACTCGCTGATACGCCGAGTTCTGGCTGTCGACCGAATCACTGCGGCGAGCACTCGCGAAACGTCGGCCCAATGCATCTCGTAATGCCGCGCGATCTTTGTGATCAATCTCAGGCAGAGACTCCGCTCTGACGATGTTGGGAGGAATCATGCTTTCCGAAAGAAACATCGGTGCATACCGTGCGCCGAGAAATCCGCTGGTGCCTTTGCGTCGTCCTTCTGTCGATGTGTAGAGCGACACGTAATCGGGCACTTTGCTCTCCAGCCGCCCTAACTCACGGGCGACAACCGCTCCCAAATCCGGATAGAGAATGCTGGGGTCTTTCAGACGCCCCGTTTCCATCAGATCCGCGCCACGACCGTGGTCTGCGATTTTCGTATTAAGCGATCGAATGATGGCGGTGTGCTGCATTCGCTGCGAAAGCTCCGGCAGCAACTCACTGATGTGTACTCCGGTCGCGTTCGTCTGAATCGCGCGGAATGGACCGCCGGTTTTTGCACCGGGCTTGGGATCCCATGTTTCAAATTGACTGGCACCGCCTGCCAGCCAAAGAAGAATCACTCGTTTATCCTGCCGTTTCAGTTCGCCCGCGATTTCTTCAGAGCGCAGTGCATGAATCTGCCCCATGTCGGCGGCAAAACAACCGGCAACGCCACCAATCGTTCCAGCCCTAAGTGCACCCTGGGAAAAGAATCCGCGACGAGAAAGCCCGTGCTGAGAAGGAATGCACAGTCCGGAAGTTGGTCGATTCGCCATTCTCAGGTCCTTCAAATCGAAAGTTCGAGCCAGAACTCAATAGGCAAGCAGGAGCAGGGCGGGACGTCACGGGGCGATGATAACCGCCGGATGACCGGTTTTGGTAGTCGAAACAGCCTTTTGTGTGCAGGACTGACCACTCAGCCCTGCCTGTGTATTCGGGATGACCTGCACGATTCCTATCTCGGAAAAGATGTTCCGGCGCGGGTGAGTTTACTTTTGCGGTTCTCGTGATACCGTTTGGCGCACAGAACAAGGCGAGAACCTGTTCGTTTTTCCCGTCAGGGCAGTCACACTGCCGTCGGGAAGTATCTCATGATTGAATGGAACCCGAATTTATGTCATCGGCCAGTCTGACTCTTGACGGTAAATCCTACGAGTTGCCGGTGATTCGCGGCGTGGAAAACGAAACCGCTGTCGATATCACCAAATTGCTGGCTCAGTCCGGCGCGATCACGATGGATCCCGGATTCAACAGTACCGGTGCCTGCAAAAGTGCGATCACGTTTATTGATGGTGACAAAGGCATTCTGCGTTACCGCGGATATCCGATTGAACAACTGGCAGAACGATCAGACTTTGTCGAAACGTCCTGGCTGTTGCTGTACGGTGAACTGCCGACGCCGGAACAACTCAAGGCGTTCCGTGCTCAGCTGACCTACCACAGTATGATCCACGAAGACATGAAGAAGTTCTTCGAAGGATTCCCGCCGAACGCTCACCCGATGGCGATCCTGTCGGCGATGGTCTCTTCGCTGTCGACTTACTATCCAGGCACCGAAGACGACATTTCTGACGTCAACATCGTACGTCTGATCGCCAAGGTGCGAACGATTGCAGCCTACGCGTACAAGAAGTCGATTGGCCAGCCGACGATTTATCCTCAGAACAATCTGTCCTACTGCGCTAACTTCCTGAACATGATGTTTGCTGTTCCCGCAGAGGAATACAAAATCAATCCGGTGCTGGTGAAGGCACTCAACATGCTGCTGATCCTGCATGCGGATCACGAACAGAACTGCAGCACGTCAACCGTGCGTATCGTTGCCAGCAGCCGTGCCAATATCTTTGCATCGATCTCGGCCGGTATCTGTGCGTTGTGGGGACCTCTGCATGGCGGGGCCAATCAGGCCGTGCTCGAAATGCTGCAGATGATTCACGACGACGGCGATGACTACAAGAAGTATGTCGCGAAGGCCAAGGACAAAGACAGCGGCTTCCGCCTGATGGGCTTTGGTCACCGCGTGTACAAGAACTTCGATCCGCGAGCCACGATCCTTCGCAAAATGGCAGAGCAAGTCCTGCAGGAACTGGGGATCAACGACCCGTTGCTGGAGATCGCTCGCAACCTCGAAAAGGTCGCCCTGGAAGACGATTACTTCGTAAGCCGCAAGCTTTATCCGAATGTCGACTTCTACAGCGGCATTCTTTATCGAGCGATGGGCATTCCAACCAACATGTTCACTGTGATGTTCGCCATCGGCCGCCTGCCAGGCTGGCTGGCTCACTGGCGTGAACAGCGTGACGAGGACACCAGCCGTATCTACCGTCCACGTCAGATCTACACCGGTGCAACACAACGCGACTACGTTGCACTCGATCAGCGGAAGTAGAGGCTAGAGCGGCCGAGGGAGCATAAGAATCCCGCCGGCGGAGCGACCAATGGCGTGGACTTAAACTCGATTTGCCACAATGGGGCTTGTCCTGAGGTGTCAAAAATTTGGTATTGCAACGAGATTCAGCGGGACAACTAACGTTCTGATTTCGCAGCCCGAAACAACGAACCAAAGCTTGCGTGATCCCAGGCGATGATCAACACGGAATTTCCTTAATTCCACGCCATTGGGCGAAGCGACGTGTGTACCGTACACACGTCGCTCCGTCGACGGGATTTTCTATTCCGTTACAGGCTTATTCCTGCACGACCGAGAACTCCGGCAACTCGCCATTCCACCATTTTGGTTGAGCAAAGACCTTCTCAACTTCGATCTGAAAGCCGGGAAGAACAGGATCCCCGTTCAGAGTCTGCCACTTGCCCAGAGCCAGCGTGTGAGCAGAACGCCGAATGACCTGAACTTCTTTCTTAAAGGGATCCGGAATCCAGACCACTTCAACCCCATGCTTCAGGTACGCCGTTGTCCGCAGACGCATATCGGTGCGACGGTCGTTTGACGAAGCGACGTCGATCACGAGCTTGGGAACCTCTGAAGCAATCGTGCGATCGAATTGCGAAAATGGCTGCCCATCTTTGAAGAGACTGATCGCCGGAAAGTAGACGGTGTCCGGTTGAGATTTGACATGCAATCCAATTCCCGGACATGCGTAACCTCGAGTCGTCACGGGCTGGCCCTGCAACCAGGTCGCCAGCGCGCGAGTCAGATTCAGAACAATCGTCCCGTGAACATCATCAGGAGCCGAAAGCAACACGGGCAGACCGTCATGAAGCTCATGCCAGCGACCTGCTTCCGGAAGATCCGGAAGCTTCGAGACGAACTCTTCGGCCGTGATTGCAGATACGCTGGACATGACAAATACCTTGAGAAAACTAATCCGGCAGAACTTCGGTGAAGAATCGCAGGAAGTTGCCGTGCATGATGCCGGCAATATCGGCTTCCGTGTACCCTCGCTTTGACATCATTTCCGTCAGTCGCTGCAGGTCGCGAATACGATCGAAGTCGGCAGGTGTCTGCTCAACTCCGTATCCGCCGTCAAGATCGCTGCCGATTCCAACATGACGAGTATTCCCGGCCAGCTGACAGACGATATCGATATTGTCAACAACGCGTTCCATCGTCACTGTCGCGGGAGTCACTCGACGCACATAACCCGGCTGCAGCATGATGACATCAAATGCCATCCCGATGACACCATCGCGGTCAATCACAGCTTTGTACTGCTCATCAGAGAATTGACGCTGCCACGGAGCCAGTCGGCGCGAATTCTGATGGCTCGCATGAATACGGCCGTCGAAGTATTCCAGTGCCTGCCAGAATGCGACATCCGACAGATGTGTCACATCAAGCGTCATGCCAAGTTCGCCGATACGTTTCAGCAATGGAATCGCATCCAGCGCCAGCCCGACTTCGCAGGCGGTACCACCACCGTAGCGATTGGCACCGTAATGAGTCAGCCCGATGGCTCGCAGGCCGTGCTCATGAAACTCATCAATCGTGTCCGGAATCAGCACCGGATCGGCACCTTCCATCGTCTGAATAAAACCCAGCGGTGCGGTCGTTGGGTTCTTGCGATAGTCCTCAATATGGTGAGCCAGGTCTCGCTTGGTCTTAATCGACCGCATCAGGCCAGCTCGTTCCATCGCACGATGCCAGGCCAGGTGAGCGTGGGCCATCGCGTAGCAGGTCTGAGGAGACGTCCAGCCGAATGAATGGTTGATCTCTTTTTCCTGACGAGCCAGCAGCGTGGAAAGGCAGATTCCGATTTCGGCCGCTCGCAGTTCTGGAAGACTGAGCGTACTCCCTGTGCGTCCGGCTTCGGTCATTCCCAGATGCCGTTCATGAGCACGCAGGTCGTCGACTGAACATCGCATGTCACGATTCCAGTCGACACCATTCAAAGCCAGATCCAGATGAGCATCGAAAATGAGCACAGCAGTTACTTTCTTGACGGAAGGTTGAGCGAGACTTGTGGCCAAAAATTGGAATTCCGAGTCCGCAGGTTCGGCTCAGAAATCGATTTTCCGACCATGAGGGAGTTTTTGTCGGCGGGTCATTATCATCCGGGACTCTGCGTCACATCGTCAAGCGTCCCGCCGGTTTCATTCACTCACCTCTAAGGAATCATCAACATGGCCATAGATCTCGTGAAATGCTCTAAACCGCACACCGATTCAGAACGTCGGTATTCTCTGATGAACTCTTTTGCACACCCATTGCTGACTCTCGCAGTGCTGATCATCAGCAGCTTCTCGACTTTTGCAGAGAATCCGATCCAGAAGGAGAATCAACTTCCGGGTGCAATCGACTGGCAATTGACACGAGTCAAAGTGGACGGGGCCGGATGCCGTTCCTGGAACATCGAAGGCTATTGCTCAAAGCAAAGCGTCCTCGCGGGTGAAAAGATTGACATCATGGTCTCGTCGAAACCCGCTCGCGATTTCAAACTGGAGATCTTCCGAACCGGCTATTACGGCGGCCGCGGTGCGAGGCTGATGCAGACGATTGATCGCGTGAAGGGAGTGACTCAGCCGGAACCAATCATCGGGGAGAAAGATCTGCACGAATGCCATTGGGAGCCATCTGTTACGTTGACGATTCCTTCTGACTGGATCAGCGGCGTCTATCTTGGACGCATAACAACGATTCCAGAAGGCAATGAACCTTACTGGCAGAGCTACGTCATTTTCATCTTGCGTGATGAGCGACCGGCAGACGTGTTGTTTCAATGCTCGGACAACACCTGGCAAGCCTACAATGTCTGGCCAAGTCATTACTCTGTCTATACCCATCCAAAGGGTGGTCAGGGACCGTGGGCCGATGTCAGTTTTGATCGTCCCTATGGCCGTGAATCGCAATACACTTCTGTGGTCAACGACCCACTCACAGTCGGCGCGGGGGAGTTCATTCCTTACGAATTCCCGATGACCTATTGGCTGGAACAGAATGGCTACGACGTCACGTACTGCTCAAACAGCGACATGGTCACTCCCGATCACGGCCTGAAGTGCAAGTCCTTTGTCAGTATCGGACACGATGAATACTGGGATATTCGACAGTTCAACAGTGTGTCAAAAATGCGAGATGAAGGCGTCGACCTGCTGTTTCTCTCGGGCAACAGTGTGTGCTGGGTGACGCCACTGCGAGCATCCTCGACCGGAAATCCTAACCGTATCTTCTTCCGCGGCGGTCCGTATGGTGCAGAGAACGATTATGCCGTCGGTCGCGAGAAGGACAACGGACCGTTTCCTCACCGTGGTCCTGATGAAGGATTGCTCATGGGGGCTCGCAATATTGAACCCGTGAATGGTGGTGGTGACTGGGTTGTGACAAAAGCCGATCACTGGATGTTCAAAGACGCTGGTGTTAAGAACGGCGATTACATCCCGGGACTGATCGGCTGGGAGTATCACGGTCAGCCGGCGGCCATTCCGGGCCTGGAAATCGTTGCCGCCGGAACAGCGTGGCAGGGCGGTGTGAATCCTCAACAATGGACCGCCACAATCTATCCCGGGCCAAAGAAGAACTTTGTCTTCAACGCGGCCACCATATGGTGGGCTCAGGCTTTGGGAGATCCACCGGGACATACGTTGCCATGGTCACACCACAGTCGGCCGCATGGGCCTGATGAACGGGTTCAGAAGATGACGGCGAATTTGCTGCAGAAGGCGATCTCGGAGTGATTCCCTGTTCCTTTCGATCGCAAAAGATCTCCGATCTTTACTGCACAGCCAACTCAACGCAAAAGAATGCTCAATGTTTGTTCATCAGTGCCGTCTGCCACATGTTCTGAAGCCATCACTCTACTTCTGTCCGGAGCAGTATCAGAAGGAGCTTGACTTACTCTTTCGACCATCGTGGCAGATTGTGGCCAGCTTGAGCGATCTTCCGAAAGATGGCGACTTCGTGACTCGGGAACTCTTTGGAACGCCGATCATTGTTCGCAATTTCGGAGGTACGATTCGCACATTTCTGAACGTCTGTCCGCATCGTCATTGCCTGCTGACTCATGAAGAAAGCGGTCATTCGAAAGAGCTGACCTGCCAGTATCATGGCTGGCAGTTTAACGCGGACGGGCGTACCGGAAAGATCCCGTTCGCGCAGAACTTTCGGCCAATGCCGGGCGGTCCTGAGTGCCTTAAGTCGTTTCGTACCGAAGTGCGCGGCCCTATGGTTTTTGTCACGCTCAGTGACGATGCTCCGGCCCTGGGGGAAGTGCCCGGGCCGCTGATTCCGGTGTGCGATGAGTTCCCGGCAGAACGATGGCAACAAGCTGGCACCTGGAGCTATGACTTTAACGCCAGCTGGAAAGTCGTGGTGGAGAATACTGTGGAGGCGTACCACGTTCCTACAGTCCATCCGAAGACGCTGGTAAGTTTCGGCACTGAGGAAGAGATCGAACATGTGATTACTCCCGACGGGACGATCATGCGATCTCCCATCGTTTCGCCGGACTTATATCGCAAAGTAGCCAATCGGCTGTTGCCTCTGCTGGAACCCGGATGCACTCATCAGTATCGCCTGCATCACACCTTCCCAAATATCTTCTTGATGCGAATCGATGCGATGTTACAGGTGATGACAGTCATTCCAACATCACCAGAGTCGTGCCACATGACCGTCCACGTGTTTATTCTGAAGGCGGTCAAGGAAACGTTTGGTTCGCGGCTGATGACAAAGCTTTGGGGCAAAGCCAAAGTGGCCATCATTAAGCAGGTACTGGCCGAGGATGCTCGCCTTTACCCCGATCTTCAGAGAGGCATGAAGCACAGCCCATTCCACGGTACGATCAGTACTCTGGAAGAACTGGTCTGGGCGTTTCAGGATTATGTACGACGCAAATGTGGACTTGAAGAAGAACATTGATCGATAGGGTAAATTTGTATTGAAGAGTACGCGACGAACCTGAGACGCTGGTCGATTCGATTGCAGAAAATCGGCTGCCGCCTCAGGCTCAGGAATTGAGACAATACATGGCCAACCCCGATCGACTGCTCAAACAACTCGAACTTGCACGACGAGATCTGCTGGAACTGACAACCTCGAATCGATTGCTCTCCACGCCGCGCGACAAAATGCCCGGGGCGGCGATCAGGATTGCTGACGAATCATCCGCAGACGTTTTTCGCATCCTGGTCCATGAAGGAACTTCGCTGCGATTCGAAGATGGCTCGCTGGCTGAAAAATCTTCGGCACGTCAATCGCATGGCGATCAGGATTCAGATGTTGATTCCGACTCCGACTTAGCAACCGAGATCGACACATCTCACCGCACGAAGAATTCGGCGGCCGATGATGCGCTGCACACCGCTCTGACGCCCGAAGAACTGGACCGTCGGCTGCAAACGTTGCTGGATGACAGCGCCACGCTGATGCAGGAGCAAGGCGTCAACGTGCTCTATCTGGCACTCGGGTTCCTGAAGTGGTTTGAAATCGATGCTCCGGATACGCCTCGTTGCGCCCCACTGCTACTGGTGCCGGTGGTGTTGGAAAAAGGTCGATCAGGAAAACGCTATTCGCTGTCCTGGAACGATGGCGAAATCGAAACCAATCTGACTTTGAAAGTCCGGCTCAAAAGTGACTTTGGGATCAACCTTCCCGATGTGCCTAACGCAGAAGACCTCTCACCGGCCACTTATTTTCAGGACGTAACAGACGTCATCGCCGACCAGCGCGGGTGGGAAGTGCGCGCCGACGACATTCTATTGTGGTGCTTCTCGTTCACACGGCTGCTGATGTATCGAGATCTTGATCCCAACAACTGGCCCACGTCGCGTCCCCTGCAGGATCAACCCCTGATCACTGGACTCCTGCAGGATGGATTTCCGCCGGTTGAAGCTGTGTGCCGAAATAATGAGAACATCGATCGGCTGTTCGATGCGACAACGACTCGACATGTGATTGATTGCGATAGCTCTCAGTCGCTGGTGATTGAAGAAGCCGCTCGCGGAAGAAATCTGGTGATTCAGGGACCTCCGGGAACCGGCAAGTCGCAGACGATCACGAATCTGATCGCCGCCGCAGTGAGTTCCGGAAAGACAATTCTGTTTGTCGCAGAGAAAATGGCGGCACTGGAAGTCGTCAAACGGCGACTCGACAACATCGGTCTTGGCGAGTTATGCCTCGAACTGCATTCCCGCAAATCCAACAAACGTATCGTCCTGCGAGAAGTCGATCGCACCCTGAAAATGGGGGCACCCGTTCTACCGAGCGATCTGACAGACACGATTCGTCGACTCAAAGATCGTCAACAAAAGCTGAATGATTATGTCGGCTCACTCCATACCACATTTGCTCGAAGCGGGCTGACACCGTACCAGATTCTGGGCGAACTGATCGATCTGCGCGCAGCGGCCACTCCGTTGCCCGATTTTCAACTGCCAGAAGCCGCTGAATGGGACTCCGATGAATACTCCCTGAAGCTGCAATCCGTCATGGACCTTGCACGAGTGACCTCAGACATCGGCGATCCCGCACAGCATCCCTGGCGCGGTTCGACTCTGGATCACATCCTGCCGTTAGATCTCGAACGCCTGCTGACCACCGCGCCCCAGAGAATAGCGGACTTGGATGCGTTAACGGACGCGGCAAACACTCTGCGGGAGAAGCTGTGCGATGATGCCGCCGTTTCCTTGTCCAGAATTCGCCGACTCGTGCGGACTGTCGATGCTTTGCTGACTGCCCCGGAACTGGATCAGTACGCAGCGGCAAATCTCATCTGGACCGATCATCGTTACGCCATCAAAGAACTGGCCGACTATGCTCGCGCGATTTTGGAGACCAATGAGAAGCTGCGTGGCAAGGTGACAGAATCTGCGTGGGATCTGGATGTTTCCGAAGACCTTCGAGCGTACACGATGTACGGTCGATGTCTCTGTCGCATGCTGCATGCTCCCTATCGTAAAGCTCGACAACATTTGAAGAGTCTTCTGACCGGGCCACAACCGGGAACCTTCGAGGAACGAGTCAATGTTCTGCAGCTTCTGCACAGACGGCAGGTTGCTCTCCGAAAACTGGCCGAGGCTGATGTCTTTGCCGGAAAAGTCTTCGGGCGTTTGTGGCTGGGTTCAAAGACAGATCTGAAACGGATCGCAACGTGGGAAGCGTGGGACGATGCCACGGTGAAACTAGGTGTCTCTCCTCGGTTCCGTTCCATGTTGGCTTCACTGAAATCAAAGGAAGAGCTCGAACGTCTTGCGGCAGATGTTACCGGTAAACTGGACGCCTTTCTGGCGGGATATCGTCGTTTGGGCGAATCGTTGCAATTGAACTTCGCGGTCGCTTTTGAAATACAACGTGAGCCTGAGGCGCTAGCCGAGTTTCCCGCTGAATCGGCTAGCGCCTCAGGCTCAAAGGATTCATTGGAAGAAATCGCCCTGACCGACATCCGACTGCGTCTCGTGGAATGGTCGAAGAATCCGGAAGGCCTGCAGCAGTGGCAGATCTATCGACGCTCCAATTCCGCAGCTGCTACCATCGGCGGAGGAGTCCTTGTGGAACGACTTAGCTCAGGCAAAATGTCGCCACAGGATGCTCCCGCGGTGTTTCGATTTGCGAGAGCAGAAGCTCTCCTCCGGGCTGTCCTGAAGCAATCCGCGAATCTGGAGACGTTTGAAGGCGTAAAATTCGAAACACTTATCGAAGAATTCTGCAGCCTTGATATTCGCCGATTGGAGATCGCTCGCGCCGAAGTCGCCGACGCGCATTGGAAGGGGATCGGACGTTCTCGTGATGGCCATATACCTGAGGCCGTTCAACTGCTAAAGCATGAGATGCAGAAACAGCGTCGCCATCTTCCGCTCCGCGAACTTCTCGCGCGAGCTGGTACTGCTGTGCAGGCCGTGAAGCCGGTCTTTATGATGAGTCCCTTGTCGGTCGCTCAGTATCTGGAGCCCGGAGTTCTAGAGTTCGACATGCTGCTGATCGATGAAGCCTCGCAGGTTCGTCCGGTCGAAGCTCTGGGCGCGGCGGCTCGCTGTCGTCAGATGGTTGTGGTTGGCGATGACAAACAGATGCCTCCGACGCAGTTCTTCGGTCGCATGCTGGGAGACACCTCCAGCGACGAACGTTCCCTCCAAATGCAGGCGGGAGATGTCGAAAGCATTCTCGGTCTGGCGATTGCTCGCAACATGCCGCAGAGAATGTTGCGTTGGCATTATCGCAGCAAACATGAATCGCTGATCGCCGTTTCAAATCGGGAGTTCTACGACAATCAGTTGTATGTCGTTCCTTCTCCTGAGCGATCCGGTGAACTGGGCGTCAAATGGCGTTTCGTGGAGAACGGCCGCTTCGTGAAAGGCCGCAACGAGATCGAAGCGACCGTCGTGGCCGAGGCCATCATGCGCCATGCTCGCGAATGTCCGCAGTGGACGCTGGGAGTGGCCGCATTCTCCGTCACTCAGCGGGATTCCATTCTGGAATCACTGGCAAAACTCCGCCGGAGTAATCCGGACCTTGATTCATTCTTTGATCCCAACGCGGCAGATCCCTTCTTTGTGAAGAACCTGGAAAATGTCCAGGGCGATGAACGCGATGCGATCTTCGTGTCTGTGGGTTACGGGCCCGGTGAAGATGGCAAGGTGTCGCTGAATTTTGGTCCTGTGTCGGCGACCGGCGGTGAGCGACGCCTGAATGTTCTGATGACGCGTGCCAAACGAGTCCTGCAGATTTTTTCTTCGATGCACGCTGAAGACATCGATTTGACTCGCGCGACGGGACGGGGACCGGCCGTGTTTCGGGAGTATCTGCGGTACGCAGAAAAAGGCGGCGAGTTCGATGCAGCTCGAGATGGCCGCTCCAGCGATCGCTTTACCGATGTTGTGGCGCATCAGTTGGAGGAACGAGGATACTCCGTCGAGAAACAGGTCGGGCTTGCTGGGCTCTATGTGGATCTGGCAATTGTCGATCCGGACAATTCCAGTCGTTATCTGATGGGAATTATCGTCGACGGCGAGACATGGAGTTCTGCTCGATCCGCTCGAGATCGCAATCGAACGACAGACGGAGTTCTGCAGAGCCAGGGCTGGCTGATTCATCATCTCTGGAGCCTTGATTGGTTCCGACGGCCGACCGAACAATTGAATCGTCTGATAGAAACCATCGATTCGGCTCGCAACGGCAAATCAGCACCGAAAGAAGCTCGTCTGGCCAGCACAGTGTCGGAGGTCTCACGACAGTCCGGCACGCCTGATCCATTTTCGACATCGCTTGAGGCTGAGAATGAAAAAAGGCCCGGAAGCCGCAAACGGGCAACTCAAGAGAAGTGATCGGAGCGAACTGCAATGGCATAAGCACCAATTTGTTTGTTGCGTTTGCGAGACGTGATTGGTTCGTCCAGAATGCAGAGCCTCGAAATGGTGAACACCCTCCTCAACAATCACTCCTGCTCGCGTTCGACAATCTTCTGTCGTGGAGATCTTCTCATGAACACAGCCCCGGCTCAGACACGTCCTTATCAGGCCCGACTTGTGCTCACTCTGGCAACTCTGCTGCTGTTGTCGGCTGCAGACGCAGTTAACGCAGATTTCAAAGCCGGTGCTGCTGTTGTGGATATCACACCGGACAAGCTTCCGGTGCTGGTGAACGGGGGCATGACCAGTCGCAGTCTGGATAAAATCAAGACGCGAGTGAACGCGAGAGCTTTGTACTTCAGCGACGGTAAAGAAC
The DNA here is from genome assembly GCA_044378235.1 of Planctomycetaceae bacterium. Taxonomy (GTDB): domain Bacteria; phylum Planctomycetota; class Planctomycetia; order Planctomycetales; family Planctomycetaceae; genus SXXK01. Next base: position 29,455 of record JBILXT010000002.1, on the reverse strand, counting down.
AACTGGCCATCGTGGTTGTGGACAGCTGCATGATTGGCCGAGTCCTCCTGGATGACATCAAAGCTCTGGCGAAAGTAAAGACCGGGATTCCGACCGATCGCATTCTGATCTCCGCCACACATTCTCACTCAGCCCCGGCGTCGATGGGATGTCTCGGCACAGATGCAGATCCGGATTACGTCCCGTTCCTGCGTGAAAAAGTCGTGCAGGCAATCGCGGCAGCGCAGGCAGCTCAAGAGCCGGCTCGAATTGGATTCGCCTCAGTCGACGCACCGGAATACACAGCGTTGCGACAATGGATTCGTCGACCAGATCGCATTGCGGAAGATCCGTTCGGCAATCTGACTGTACGCGCCAACATGCATGCCGGGGCGAACTGGGACGACGCTGTCGGAGAAGCCGGTCCTGAAGATCCAGAGTTGTCACTCATTTCTGTGCAGACTCGCGATGGTAAGCCGCTGGCTGTGCTGGGAAATTTCTCCATGCACTACTTTGGTGATTCCGACATCAGCGCCGATTACTTCGGACTGTTCAGCGAAGGACTCAAGCAACGCCTTGCTCCGGACAGCAACTTTGTCGGCATGATGTCTCACGGCTGCAGCGGCGACATCTGGCGTCGTGATTACACAAAACCGGATTCATGGGATCCCACATTGACGATCGATACCTACGCCAACGGTCTTCTGGACATCGCGATGAAGGCTCTGGAGGGCGTGCAATATCGTGATGATGTCAGCATCGCCATGGCAGAACAGCGAATGACTTTGAAGTATCGAGTTCCCGACAAGCAATTGCTGGAGTGGTCTCAACGCATCATGCAGGAAGTTGGAGATCGCCTGCCGAAAACTCAGACCGAGGTTTACGCTCGTGAACAGATCCTGTTGCACGAAGCCCAGCAGGCGGAAATCGTCGTCCAAGCTCTGCGAATCGGGGACATTGGCATCGCAACGACGCCGAACGAAACGTATGCCATCACAGGGCTCAAGATTAAAGCGGCCAGTCCTTTGGCGCACAACATGGTGATTGAACTGGCAAACGGCGGAGATGGCTATATTCCTCCGGCTGAACAGCATGCGTTCGGCGGTTACAACACTTGGGAAGCTCGATCGGCTGGCCTGGAAGTGAAAGCTGAAGCGAAGATCACTCAGGCCGCCATCAGCCTGCTGGAAACGGTCAGCGGGAAAGCTCGCCGCAGCTATGTTCTGCCGATGGGAACGGCCTCTGAAACCATTCAGTCACTGAAGCCTGCCGCGTGGTGGCGACTGAATGAATTCACCGGCCCGGTCGCAGCAGACTCCAGCGGCCATCATCGTGATGCCCACTATGAAGCTGCGATTACGTATTACCTGGAGGGGCCGCAGTCAGCCGCATTCTGTGGACCAGACGTGACCAACCGAGCACCGCATTTTGTCAGTGGTCGCCTGCGTTCTCGCGCGGCGGACCTCAGAACATCGTACAGCGTGTCGCTTTGGATCTGGAACGGCATGCCAAACGATGGACGTGATGTCAGCGGCTGGTTCTATTCACGAGATCATGACCACGGGATCAGCGCGTTTGGCGAGCATCTAGGTGTCGGCGGAAAGAGCGGCCACACAGGGGCTTTGATTTATCAGCACGGCCAGTCTGCTGAGAATCGGCTGGCAGGCAAGACCGAGATTGCTCGCTGGGTCTGGAGCCATGTGGTTCTCGTGCGTGACGGCGAAAAAGTGCAGGTGTATCTGAACGGGAAACTGGAGATCGAAGGCAAAGCTCCGGCGGTTGAGATCGAAGAACTGATGCTCGGTGGCCGCAGTGATAACGATTCCAACTGGGAAGGCCGCCTTGACGAAGCGGCCGTATTCGAACGAGCCTTGACGGCTGAAGAAGTTGCGAAGCTGATTGTGGAGTGACTGTTTATTGTCTACCGAAAGAAAAAACTGACCAACTGTATTGCGAAGATCGCCGTTCCAATCGCAAACTTGGCCAGCATTCCGATCAGACGCCCTGACATGGCGGCGGTGCCGATTTCGTTACGGCGAGTCACCTCGGTGCCGATCCACGCTTCGCCCAGCCAAGCACCACCAAAGGCGCCGGCAGCGGCACCGAGGATCGCTCCGATCACGCTGCCGACCACCGGGATGGGAATCAGAAACGTCCCGGCAATACTGCCGACAAATGAAAGAACCAACGATAACAGCATCGCTCGTCGGCTGGCTCCTTTCTTCGCGGCTTTGGCAGAGCCCAACATCAGTTCCAGCAGTTCGCCAAATGCGGCAAGCGCGAGAGAAATGATCAGAATGGTCCATGTCGGGCCGCGTTCAAAGCTGGTACCCAGCAAATAGATCGTCAAACTTGCGACCATGAGCCAGTTGCCGGGTAACAGGAGCAGGTTCAAAACCAAACTGCTCGCATTAACGACCACCAGCAACACGGCAAGCGACCAAAATGAGATCAGAGTCCAGTCCATAATTGTTTCTGAGGCTCAAAGCAGACCACTTATCAGCCGGAACGCGTTTGCTTGCGGGCGTCTGTTTACCGCCCAGCCGGAGGCGCCGGCGCCTCCGGCTGGGCGGTAAACGATGAAATCTCATTCATCCATCCGCGGTCGTTCGCCCCACATCCGGTTTTCTTTGTGAGATCCCAGGAACTTCAGAAAGTAAAACACCGCAGTTCCAAGGCACAAGAACCAAAGAGAAGTCACGGAGATCCGAAATCCGGCGGTCACACTGTCGGGCTCGAAGCGAAACTGGACGCGGGATCGGCCTGCAGGAATCGAACAGGCCATGTAATCCACTTCCGCTCTGAACACCGACGACCATTCTCCGTTCACCGTGACTTTCCAGCCGGGCGAAAAGCTCTCGGATAAAATCAGCAGCTTGCTCGAAGAGCATTCGACGTCGACTTCGATTAGCCCGGGGCGATCTGACACAATCTTCACTGAGTCGGATTCTGAAGTACCGCTCGAGGTCGTCAACTCTTCAATCGCCGCTCGTTGCTCCGGATCACATTCAATCATCGCCGGTCCTGCTGCGGACAAGTGCTCAATCGCCTCAGCAGTGCCTTTGACCATCCGGATGTTACTTGTCAATCTCGCTCGAGGCAGGGGATTGGGAACTTCCAGCCACTTTGCGTCATCCGTCGGAACAAGTCCGGTGATTGAGTGATGGCGCCCTTCATTGATCACCAAGCGAACTCCGGCAATGCGGAGTCCGTCCAGCGTCAGATTTTCTCCCAGCAATGATCGCGATGACATCAGGCCTTCATAACCATCCGCCTGATGCCAGCCTTTTATCAGCAACTTGTTGCCATGAAACTGTTGGTCACCATTCTGTAACTGCACCTCAGCGATAACTCGTCCATCACTGGGAGAACCAGGCGGAGTTCGCAGCTCGGCGACGATCTCCTGCATGGATTGTTTGCGATTCATGGCTTCATAGGTCAAGCCATAGACCGCCAGATCACCGGCGAGGAACAGCATAAAGGCCGGACTGTAGCGGCCGTGAGAAACATCCCGCACCAAAACGACCGCCAATACGAACAGAATCGGTCCGAGCAGTAACAGCGTCTTCGAGGCGACATTTTCGGGGCCACAAATCACTGGGGCGAGAAGTGATGTTAGAATACTGGCGACGGGGACGAAGTAGACGATTTGAGGAAGCTGTAGACCACAGTGAGATGAAACATTGCGGTTGGTTTTCAGACTGACACCGGCGGCTAGCGCCGTGCCGCTGACGGGGCTGGTGATGCGGATGTAGCCGGCCGTTGCAAACACGGCGACGACAAAATGCAGCAACACAAGGATGCGTGATGGCCAGCGAAATTTCCCGATCATCGGCAGCCACGTCTGAACGACATAGAGTCCACCGGCCTTGCCGAAAGACAGCCACAGAGCCAGCAATCCCAGAGCCAGCATCACCTGCAATAGTCTTCGCTGAGATGACTGTGTGCGGAGACGGATTATCGCTACGATCGCAAGCAGAAAAGGGATTGCACCGCAGTAAAGCCCCAGCTCATGAGTATTCTGCCCGAAGACGCGCGTGTCTGTGAGAAACGGGTTGAACCATTGCAGCATATCGGCTGCAGTTAAGGGATGCTCGAAGAAGAACCCCGGCGACATCGCGCTTCGATCAGATTCTGATAAGGCGGCCATTGAGGGAAGAATTTGGACTGCTCCCAACCCCAGGCCAAAAACCTTCAGACCGGCGATGACCAACAGCCTGCAGAAGCCCCGAGAATTCCACGACACGAATCCGAGGCAGTAAACAATCTCCGCGAGTAAGGAGAACCAGACGTATTGAGGATAGCCGAGCAGTAGCTGGGAGCCTGTCAGGAGTGCGACGCCAGTGATTGCCATCCCGTCGACGGAGCGACGGGGGTACGGTACGCCCGTCGCTCCGCCGACGGGATAGCCTTGTTCGTGGACTTTAGAACTGAAAGCCAATCCCGGACATTCGCGCAATATCACATCAAGTGACAGCAACAACCACGGAATATGAGACACCACCGCGATCGCATTCGGATGCAGAAAGTGCAATGTGCAGAAACCGCTGAACGTAAAGATGATGGCGCCCAGCCAGGCTGCATCGAGACGCTGAAAGTGGCGTTGCAGAAACAGTTTCATTCCGAACAGCATGAACGGATAACTGCTGAGCACTTCCAGATTAAAGGCCATCTCCAGCGGCAAACACCGGTACAGTAACCAGTGCCAGGGATGGTAAGTTCCGGCTTGCCCGGAACCCGTCAGAAAGTAGCCACTGAACAGACTGGGCATCCAGTCGAAAGCATCGCCGTCCCGAAGACACGAAGAATAGAACTGGCGAATTGGCAGATAATAATTCAGCAGATCATCGCAGACGTAAACCTGTCCCGTCAGCAGCGGCAGAAACATCCAGCCCAGGATCGCGAGTGCGGCCGTACGAGCGATTCGAGTTTGCTGCAGAATCGACTGGCTGGCATTCTCCGATGTCATGGGTTGATCACATGATCAGGAAGTGGTGCACCGCAGAGGTCGTGGAGGGTAGCCTGCAGGCGTCCTACGTTTACCGCCTAGCCGGAGGCGCTGGCTTTCAGGCAGGCCGGCGCCTTCGGCTGGGCGGTAAACGGATTGACCAACAAATCACTATCGTTTGACCACGGCTGTTTCGCGTTCTGATTCCATGACTTCGTCTTCGTCACGATCTTCGGCGTACATGTGAGCCGGGATCTTGGGGCCACGCATGACTTCCGAGGTGACCTGTTCGATACGCAGCAACTGTTCGCCCAGAGTATTGATGCGACGAGAGACATCGTCGTTGTTCTGTTCGATGCCACCGGAGACAAGATTAATCACGCCCAGGAACAGCAACATCTGGGCAACTGTCGTCACCAGCCAGCCGGTCGGAGTAATCTCGGAGTAACCTCCGAAATGCCCATAGATCACCATCGCTGTTCCGACTGTCAAACCCAGCACTCCCAGATAGGCCAGGAACTGCCCCGTCATGCTGGTCAGATTGGAACGTTTCGGCGCGCTGACTTCAAAGTGGGGGCCACGGAGTTGGGATTCATGAGCTTCATCGATGTATCGCTGACGAGGACGACCGTGAGTGCGTGAACGCTGGCCAGCGGTGTCAGTGATCGCTTCAACGGATTCTGCTTTATCGATGCGGAATCGTTTTCCGGGCATCGGCGAATTGGAAACGATCTTCGTCTCCGGAGCCACGGAAGACGGCAGCGACGTCACCGGCTCCTTCTCCTGAGATGATTCAGCATTGCCACCGGTCTGGTCGAGTCTAAGTTTTCGAGTCACGGTTTCTGATCCTGCTGAACTTTCGGAAACGGGGCGTTCGAGCTGAAAACGGCGATGCAATGGCGGTCGACGAATGGCAGAGCGCTGAGTCTTCTTCGTCGTCTCATCAGTCGTTTGTTTGGTATCGTTGGCAGATTCTGCCGATTTGAATTCAAGGCTCGCCGGTTCCTCGTGAACCGACGCCGATGACATCAACACCGGTAAAACGGTCTGGGAAACTTCTGCTGATGCCGCAATCTGTACAGCAGTTTCAACGACGGATAACGTTGCAGAACTACGGGTTCCCCTGACTGCTGGCTCAGAATCCGCCTGAGAGAACTCCTCTTGCGCCAAATCGGCAAACAGATTCTCCAGATGAGACAAGTCGTCCGCAGCGGCACGTGCGGTGGGCGCGTCCCAATGATCCTGTTGAACGAATTCGCGATCCGATCGATGTGCTTCGGCCGAGCGTATCTCCTCGGTCTCGCCAACAACCTCGTCGGCTTCGAACTGGGGCACTTCGGACTCGACGTCAGGCTCAGCGGCCTCACTCGATGCATCCGTCTCGATGACCTGTTTTAGCACGACATCGTCGTGTTCGGTTTCAACTTCCGTCGAAGTGAGATCACTCGCAGCTACGACAACATCCTCAGCTTCAACTTCCGTCAAAACGGCTCTAATTTCAGCAACGCTGTTCTCGAGAGCGTCAACCGCAGTAAGCTCAGGATCACCCATTAACGCCAGGTTTGTTTCGGCCACAGGTTCCGCATCTCGAAAGATCACGGTTGGTGTTGCCTGAGGATTCTCTGGCTTCGAGCCGGGCAATGGCCGCTCGGAAACTCCCGCTACGAGAGTTGGTGGTACAACAGCAGCGGATGACGAATGCAATGGATCAGAAATCTGCGGAATCACATTCGCCATCAGGGGCGCCGGCGAAACCAGTAGATCCCAGATGAGCTGTTCCTTGCGAGCAGTTCCGGCCGAATTCATGGGCACGCCGACAAACTCACGAGCAGGCTCCAGGAGCTCTTGCGGAACTCGCAATTTCGCTGGCTTCTGTGGCAGCTTGTTGGACGCTCGGTCCGCGACTGGTTCATGGACCGGCATCTGCGTCTGCACGTTTACAGCTTCTGACGCCGGCGCGGGTTCATGCTGCGTCACCGGAGCCGCCGGTTTCCCCAGCGGAATATTCAGCAGAGGTGCTCGGTCCTGCTGTTTGAAGGTGGTCAGAGGAGCAGTGGTGCTGATCCGTTCAAAGAGATCTGACGATTGCCAGCGTTCCAGAATCTCATAAGCACGGCGAATATCGTCGGTCTGCCGAGTACTAGCGGTGAGCGCGCGACCGCACAGAGGACACGCCGATCCGGCGGCCTTGACGTCAACTTCCCTGTGACAATCGCGGCACCACATGAGTCTGGTTTCTTACGCTGGAGGGTTCCTGCCCGCCATATTGAATGCTCCTGAGCCTGTTAGTCGTTGTTTCTGAACAGGTCTCCCGGACACGCGTTTTTTACCGGTTATCCGGCAAAACGGACAAGGTCAATCGGAGCAGCAGTTTCTGCCGGTTGAGGCAGCGACTGGTCATGAACAGGTTGCGGAAGGCGACTTTCTACGCCAGAATCCCCGTAGCGAGCGAAAAACTCAGCAATCTACGCCCGGAAAAAACTTTCTGTTCGCGGCTGGATTGGGTCTTTGGTCTATGTCAATCCCGCGAACACAAGGCCTCTATTCATATCGTGCAGGAGACTAACATGCTCACGATTCACGGAGCACCTCGATCCGCATGCGACGGGATCCGTCGTCGTCAGATCCTGCAGGCCGGTGGAGCAGGGCTCCTTGGACTTTCGCTGCCCCAGATTCTGGCGGCCGAGTCTCTGATGTCGGGGCAGGCTCCGAAAGTGAAGAACGTCATTTTCCTGCTGCTCTTTGGTGGCCCCAGCCAGCTCGAGACTTTTGACCTGAAGCCAGAAGCTCCGGACCAGATTCGCGGTCCGTTTCGACCAATCGCCAGCAAGACGCCCGGACTGTTAATCGGAGAATACTTGCCGAAGATGGCGGCGATCTCTGACAAGTACCGAGTCATCCGTTCGATGTCGCATTCGCTGAATGATCACAGTGGTGGCGGTCACTATATTCAGACCGGACGCCGCTGGCATGTTCCGATCGGTGGAGGTTTTTCTCCCACGCCGAAGGACTGGCCATCAATGGGATCAATCGTTGACTATGTCGATCAACAGACGATGGGGCTGACCAATCCGATGCCGTCGTACATGGTGCTCCCGAATTCACTCGGAGCCCTGCAGGAGAAAGGTCAGTATCCTCGCCCAGGAGAACACGCGGGCTGGATGGGACCGCGCTACAATCCTTTAACGACGCAGATTCAGAAGCGCGCTGTCGACGACAATCCGTACTGGCGAACATGCACGGACGATGAACTGGCTTTTCAGATCGCCGACATGAAAACTCCGGAAGGCGTTTCGATGGATCGCCTGGATCGTCGTCGCTCGCTGCTGGATCAGTTCGATGTGAGTCGTCGCCAACTGGATCAGTTTACCGCCGCCAGCTACGACCCGTTTCGAGAAAAAGCGTTCTCTCTGATGACCTCCGAGCGGACACGCAACGCTCTGAACATCAAAGCGGAACCGGCGGAGATTCGCGATCGCTACGGTCGACATCTGTTTGGTCAGTCAACGCTAATGGCTCGCCGTTTGATCGAAGCGGGTGTTCGCTATGTGACCGTCCATTATGACTGCGTCGACGGTTACAGCTGGGATTCGCACCGTAACAGTGACGATGTCAAAAAGAACCTGCTGCCGACATTTGATCAAGGCTGTTCAGCATTGTTGAGCGATCTGGATGAACGCGGTCTGCTGGATGAAACACTGGTCATCGCTACGGGTGAAATGGGACGAACTCCGAAAGCCAACGCAAACTGGGGACGTGATCACTGGAGCACTCTGTTCTCAACAGTGATCGCTGGCGGAGGAATCCCAGGCGGCACTCTTTACGGCGCTTCGGACAAAGATGCAGCTTATTCGCTGGATACACCCGTGAGCCCCGAAGATCTCGCGGCGACTGTTTATTACGCTCTGGGTATTGATCCCGACATTCGTGTTCCGAATTCAGAAAATCGACCGATCCCGATCGTCGAGAACGGACATCCGGTGACGGAGCTGTGGAACTGAGAAGAGAAATCTCAACCCGAAACGTCATTCGAGGCTGTGATTCTATACAAGCCCGAAGCGCCAGCGAGTGAGTTGTGGGTTACATTCGGCGCACTCGCTGGCGCTTCGGGCTTGTATCACGAAACTTGATTCCGGATCATTCTTAAGTGGTGAAGCCGTTGAAGCACCACGCTGGCTGTCCTTTGCAAACGTTTCCGTTTCGGGGTTGCCTGATTAACCAGCACGCGCCAGACTCCGGGTCCTGCATTCATCAAGACAACGGGAAATCATAATGGCCAGCGTACGAGTGCTCGTGGGCACAAAAAAGGGTGCGTTCATTCTGACCTCAGACGGCAAGCGTGAAAAATGGGACGTCGCAGGGCCGTTCTTCGGCGGCTGGTCAATTTATCACATGAAAGGATCGCCGATCGATCCAAATCGCATCTACGCATCGCAATGCAGCGACTGGTTCGGTCAGGTCATTCAGCGTTCTGATGACGGCGGCAAAAACTGGTATCAGCCGGGCGGCGAAGCCAGCATCGATTTCACCGGCAAGCCTGCCGGAGCCAGCAACAAGTTTGTCTACGAGGGCACCGTCGGAACACACATGTGGTACGACGGCACTCCGCATCCCTGGGAATTCAAACGCATCTGGCATCTGGAACCATCGTTGACGGATGTCGAAACGGTTTACGCGGGTGCCGAAGATGCCGCGTTGTTTCGCTCCACTGACGGCGCAACCACATGGCAGGAGCTGCCCGGTCTTCGCGATCAACAGGCCTCCAACTGGGCCCCAGATGCAGGCGGCATGGGGTTGCATACAATCATTCTGGACCCCACAAACCCACAGCGTATCTATGTCGCGATTTCCTCAGCCGGCGCGTTTCGCACGGACGACGGCGGCGTCACATGGAAGCCGATCAATCGCGGGCTGAAGTCAAAGTATATGCCGGATCCGAATGCCGAAGTCGGCTATTGCGTGCATCGCCTTGCACTGCATCCTTCAAAACCCGACGTCGTGTTTATGCAGTTGCACTGGAACGTGATGCGAACTGATAACGCCGGTGAACTGTGGACAAACATCAGCGGCAACCTGCCGACCGACTTTGGTTTCCCGATCGAAGTCCATCCGCATGAACCGGAAACTGTCTACGTGATTCCAATCACCAGCGATTCCGAACATTACGTGCATGAAGGAAAACTGCGAGTCTTCCGCAGTCGCTCAGGAGGTACGGAATGGGAAGCACTGACCAACGGGCTTCCTCAGAAAGACTGCTACGTGAATGTCCTGCGTGATGCCATGTCGACGGATGCTCTGGAAGAAGGCGGCATCTACTTCGGTACGTCTGGCGGACAGGTTTACGTTTCGCCCGACGGAGGTGACAACTGGCGTGCAATAGTACACGATTTGCCCGCCGTGCTCTCGGTCGAAGTTCAGACGCTGAGTTAACTATGACAACGATTCGCGTGGAGATCCCGTTTCACTTGCAGAACCTTGCGAGGTCCGGCCCGGAGGTTATGCTGGAGGTCTCGAGCCCTGTCACGATCGACACTGTGCTCGACGCTCTTGAGCAACGCTATCCGATGCTCTGTGGCACCGTGCGCGATCACGTCACTAAGAAGCGACGTGCCTTCCTGCGATACTTCGGATGCCAGCAGGACCTGTCGTTTGTAGATACCGCCGCATCGCTGCCTGAAGCCATCGTCGCCGGCAAAGAGCCCTTCATCATCTGGGGCGCACTAAGCGGGGGCTGAGACAACAGCGGGAGCTTTACGTATGTACTCCTCGTACCATTATTTCTTCAGCGCAGCAGCTCGCCATCCAAAAATCACCGCGCATCTCACATCGCAACACAGCAGGTCAGGCCCACATTGAATCGGCGTTGACGGGCCAAACCACCAAAAGGCTGACAGCAAGAAAAGGACAGAAATAAAGAGAATTCTTACTGCCCACTTTTTTCTGTCAGCAACGCGACACCTGAGCGAAAACCTACTCCTCATCCCGCTGTGCAGATTCAGCACTGCAGTACAACATCGAAAAATCACCGTGCATCTCACATCGCAACTTGATTCAGAACCACAGCAGGTCAGGCCCACATTGAATCGGCATTGACGGGCCAAATCACCAAAAGGCTGACAGCAAGAAGAGGACAGAAGTAAAGAGAATTCTTACTGCCCGCTTTTTTCTGTCAGCAACGCGGTACCTGAGCGACAACCTACTCCTCATCCCGCTGTGCGGATTCAGCACAGAGGCATAACATCGAAAGATCACCGCGCATCTCACTCGCAACTTAAATCAGAACCGCAGCAGGTCAGGTCCACATTGAATCGCCGCTGACGGGCCAAATCACCAAAAGGCTGACAGCAAGAAGAGGACAGAAATAAAGAGAATTCTTACTGCCCGCTTTTTTCTGTCAGCAACGTGGGACCCGGAAGCGGAATTGGCACTCAATCCATCTCGCAGACCGAGATGAGTCAAATGAGCCCGGCCGCGAAAACACTGCCCTTGTTGAGGAAATCCACACAACGGGTTCGCGGTGAATTGAATGGGATCGCGGATGCAGATAGATTCGCCCGAGAGGCAGGAAAATGTTAATCGAGAGCGAAATGGCGTCTGATGGTACTCAATAATCTTCCTGTAAGCGGGCCGTGGGGTGAGCGGCACCTGCTGGGGTTGGAGCGATTGTCGGCCGAGCAGCTGACGACCGTTCTGGATCTCGCGGAACACTATGATCGTGTCACCCTCGGCGGAACTCAGCGACTGGACGTGCTGAAAGGTATCGTCGTTGCTAATCTGTTTTTCGAAAACTCCACCAGAACTCGCACCAGTTTTAGTCTCGCCGCTCGCCGACTTGGCGCGGATACGGTCGACTTTACGGCCAGCTCCAGCAGCCTGTCCAAAGGCGAGACATTCATCGACACCGCGCTGACGATCGAGGCGATGGGAGTCGACATGGTGGTCTGTCGCCATCGAACTCCCGGGGCTCCTCATTTGCTGGCTCGCCATCTGAAAGCCAGCGTGCTGAACGCAGGCGACGGAACTCACGAACATCCAACTCAGGGCCTGTTGGACATCTACACGATCCGGAAAGCCAGAGGACGAATTTCGGGGCTGACGGTGGCTTTGGTCGGCGATATTCGGCACAGTCGAGTTGCACGTTCGAATATCCACGGACTTGTTACGCTGGGAGCTCGAGTCATCGTCTGCGGCCCTTCGACCCTGATCCCCAGCGATATCACTCGAATGGGTGTCGAAGTCGCTTACAGCCTGGATGAAATTCTGCCAGAAGTGGATTGCGTAAACCTGCTCCGAGTTCAGTTTGAACGTCAGAGAGGGGCGTTCTTTCCTTCGATTCCGGAGTATGCCAATCTCTTCGGAATGAATGGCGATCGAATTCGTCGCGGGAAGAGCGATCTGCTGGTGCTGGCTCCGGGACCGATCAATCGAGGAGTGGAGCTGACTCCGGATGTCGCCGATGGGCCGCATTCACTGATCCTGAATCAAGTCTCAAATGGACTGCTGGTGCGCATGGCTTGTCTGACACTGCTGACACAGGAGCGCCGACGCCTGCAGGGAGGTGAGGCATGAGCCGAAAACTGATTCGCGGTGGACGAGTAATCGATCCGGCGAATGGTATTGATGCCATCGCCGATGTATGGATTCAGGATGGTCGTATCGATGCCGTCACCAGTGTGCGGGAAGAATCCGACGCGGACATTGACTGGCGTGACACGGAGATCATCAACGCAACGGGCATGATTGTGTGTCCGGGATTTATCGACACTCATGTTTCGTTGCGAGAGCCTGGTTACGAAGAAGATGAATCAACCGCCACAGGAACGGCGGCGGCCCTGGCAGGTGGCTTCACGACCATAGCAGCTCAGTCTGATACCCGCCCTGTTGTGGACAATCGATCGGCGGCCGAGTTCATCCGTTTGCAGGCCGAGCGTGCTCGCAATTGCCGCGTCTATCCTTTGGGGGCTGTAACCAAGGAAAGCAAAGGCGAAGAGCTGGCCGAGATCGGACAGTTGGTGCAGGGCGGTGCGATTGGTTTTTCCGACGCCAAGAACCCTGTTGCTAATTCCGAAGTGATGCGGCGAGCGTTGGAATATACTCGGATGTTCAACCGTCCGATTCTGCACTTCGCCATGGTGCCGGAACTGTCCGAAGGCGGCGTGATCCACGAAGGTTACCAGGCGACAAGATTAGGTCTGCGAGGCATCCCGGCGGCGGCTCAGGACATTATGACGGGGCGGGATATTGCGTTGGCGGAACTGACAGGGGGCCGAGTTCACCTGATGTGTGTCACGACTGCCGATTCAGTGGAACGAATTCGCCGAGCCCAGGCGGCAGGCATTGCGGTCACGGCCGACGTGACTCCTCATCATCTGCTGCTGACCGACGAGGTGATGGATTCGTTTGACACAATGTACAAGTGCAATCCTCCGCTGCGTTCCGCCGAGCATGTTCAGGCCCTAATCGCAGGATTGAAGGATGGCACATTGTCCGCCATCACCGCCGATCATCAGCCGCTCGCGTTTGAGAAAAAGCAGGTCGAACTGGATATCGCTCCATTCGGCATCTGTGGAATTGAAACGCTGCTACCGGTCTGCGTGAAAGCTCTGATTGAGCCGGGGCATTTAACGTGGTCGGAATTGATATCACGCTTGACCGTTGGACCGGCGGCTGTGCTTGGGCTGAAGCACGGGACGCTTTCAACTGGCCAACCAGCGGACGTCACAGTTATTGATCCAGAAGAGCAATGGACTGTGAAAGCGTCCGAGTTTCGTTCACGCAGTCGCAACACTCCCTTCGATGGCAATGTCTTCACGGGACGAGTTGTGATGACCTTGGTTGATGGTGAGATTCGTTATCAGAAGGGTGTCTGCAAGTGACTGTGCTCGCCTGACGGAAAGTCGATGCCCTTAATCGTTTACCGCCAAGCCGAAGGCGACGGCTCAAGTAAAAGCCATCGCCTTCGGCTCGGCGGTAAACAGAGACACAGAACCCGTTATCCTTCTGGCTGTCGTTTTTCTTCTCCACAATTCCCTTCCTAAAAACAACCGACAATGCTCATTCCCTCGACGATGATTGAAGTGAAGCGTGCCAAGGGCAAAGGCCGTGGCGTTTATGCGCGAGTTTTCATACCGGCTGGCACCGTTTTTGAACGTGCGCCGTTGCTGGTGATGGCGGAAAAGGAAGCCCTGGAAGGCGATCACGCCAACGTGTTGCCAGCCTATGTCTTCGAATATGGCAAAGGTAAGGTTGCCCTCGCCCTCGGTTTTGGCTCGCTCTACAACCACTCCTACAGCCCAAACGCGAGATACGACGACGCGGGCAATCAGGTCAAAGAATATCGGGCTCTGCGAGACATCGAGCAGGGCGAAGAAATCACGATCAACTACAACGGTGCCGAAGACGTGATGGATCCGGTCGATTTCAATGTTGTTGAATCCTGAGCCTGTTAACAAGTAGCCCCAGCTTGCGGACTGAAGGATCGGCTCGGAGCGTTCATCTCATCACGGTGTGCCCTGACTTTGCATGTCACACCCTCCGAAATAGTGACTGTCCAGAATAGAGTTCAGTGCCATGCCTGTTGATAAGTCGGGTTCACGCATTCGTCAGATGTTCGGAGAAATCGCGGGCCGGTATGACTTCATGAATCATTTCCTCTCCGCCGGTACCGACGTGTACTGGCGCTGGAGAACGGTTCGGCTGGCTCAGCCGTTTAACTCATCACCGATTCTTGATGTGTGTACCGGGACCGGCGATCTGGCCTTTGCGTTTCGCAAAAAACTGAACGGCACCGCGCCGGTTTTCGGCACCGACTTTACGCACGGCATGTTGCGACTTGCCGAACAAAAGCGTTCGGACCGTGACGTCGTGTTTATGGAAGCCGACACCATGTCACTTCCGTTTCGATCCGACATGTTTCAGGTAGTGTCGGTCGCGTTCGGATTACGCAATGTGTCCAGCACAATTGGCGGACTGAAGGAGATGACACGTGTGTGTCAGCCCGGTGGCAAGGTCGTCGTACTTGAGTTTTCGCTGCCCGACAATCGACTTCTAAGCCGAATTTATCAATGGTATTTCCGCAATATCCTGCCACGACTGGGACAGTTGCTGGTGAGAAATCGCCAGGCGGCTTATGAGTATCTGCCTCAGTCGGTGTCGGAATTTCCGAGCGGTTCGCAGCTTACGGGATTGATGGAAGAAGCTGGACTTGTAAACACTTCTTATCACAAACTGACAGGCGGAATCGCGACGGTGTATCTGGGCAACAAACCCTGAAAACCCTGCACAGTCCTGCGTTCTGAATCAGCCCTGAAAAACTGTCCGACGTTTTTTTTCACTCGTTGACACAGGGTGCGCGGCCCATTCATTCTCCATTCAACGTATCCGCTGTTTCGTTGATCAAAGGAGAAGACCATGACACTGTCCCGCCGCTTTACTCTTGCCATGGCGATTGTTGCACTGGCACTGTTCTTTGCTCAGGATGCAAAGTCTGACGAACCTCAGGTTGTTCCTCCGGTTCCGGATGCGATTTCGATTGCGCCCGGCAACACCGTTGTTGCAGAAGATCGCGAGCCCGCAGCTCCGATCGAAGTCGTTTCCATTCAGCAGCACCATGCGATGAATGGAATCGTGTATGTCAGCCCGGCTGCAAAAGCGGACTCTGCCGAGTATCGTCGCATCTACAATTCGATTCCGTTCAGCCGTGCCGAATACAAAGCCAATCCGAACTATCGTCATGACTCCACCATGGAGATTCTGACAGGGAACGCTCGCCACCAGACAGTGATCAATCACAACTTCGAACACAAAGAGCCGGTGAAGCGAATTCCTCAGCCAGCTCGTCCATCACGAGTCCTGACACCTGTGTCCGGATTCTTTATGTTCTCCCCGCTTTGGTACAACCGACTTTGGTAAGCGGAAGACCGATACGGCATGTGTGTCGGTCCAGTCCCATCGAAGAACAGCGTCGAACCGGCCAGCAACCCCTGAGGATGCTGGCCGGTTTTTTTATGGCATTTGAGTCCGGTCACCGGACGGCCTGCATTCCTTTTGAAAACACTATGGCAAACAGGCGGCGGTGCAGGCAAAGCCGGCGCCTGCGGCTGGGCGGTAAACGTAGATTCCGAAGTGGCCAAAGAGCGGCCACGGGGGCGGATTTCACTGTCGGGATAAACGCTACTCCAACTATCCCGACGATACGGACTACGATCATTTGGTCCGTCTACAACGATTTCATCAATCCGGAAGATTGCATGGAGTAAAAGGTTTGGCAACTTTTGTTGTTCTTCCGACACTTACTTGCTCCGTAACCTAGAGTTCCAAGGTCCGATGTTTAAAAGCATCATCATCCCCTGATACGAACACTTTTCGACCATCCCCCGCAGATTCCAGATTGGGCACAACACCTGAGCCCTGTTTTGGATCTGCAACAGGTCGTACGAGCGTGCTGCCAGTGTCAACAGCGTCCCCCATCAACAGACATACCGGAATCTCGCCAGAGTTTCTGACGCCGGCCATGCCGACGGACACCAGTGGTGTTCTGTTACGCATGCTGGCCCTGTCCGAAGATGCGCGGCGACAACAGGCCATGAGCGGCGAAAAGCAGATTATGCCTCGCAGCCTGATGACTCTGCTGCTGCGAACGATGAAACTGCAGGATTCAACAAGCCTGCTGCATGGCCAGCGAATTGCGGCCATCTCCAGCGGCGTTGCAAAACTTCTCGGCTGGGACGACGACCAACGACGACAACTGGAAGTTGCTGCGTTGCTGCACGACCTTGGGAAACTAGGTGTTCCCGAACATATTCTGAAGAAGCCAGGAAAACTCAGCAGCGAAGAGTATGACTTCGTTCTGCTGCATCATCATGCCGCGGTCAATCTGCTGCAGGCGTTTCATACGGATCCGGCTGTCGTTTCGATGCTCTCCATGCTGCATCACGATTTCGACAGTGCGGGAATCAACGTGCCAACCGCAGGAGCTTCGACCGATCTACCGCTCGGGCCACGAATTCTTGCCGTCGCCGATGCCTTTGATTCACTCAGCTCACCCAAACCATATCGCCGCGGGATGACTCACAAAGAAGCCATCAGCGTTCTGGAAGAAAAATCAGGCAGCCGATACGACGGCAATATTATTCGAACTCTCAATCGCTGGTTTGAAGCTGAAGGCGATTCACTCTTTCGATTCGCCGACCCGTTTCAGTCCACTGAACCACGACCAGAGATGACCGATCAGCAGCGGAATGAAGCCGTGTTGCTGGCTCAGTTCATTAACGTCCTCTATCAGTTCCAGGTCTTGTACGACGGCTACTTTGTCCTCGACTCCAACGAAAACTACTGCATTTGGAGCGATGGAATGCCCAGCATGACAGGGCTTCCATTGCAAAGTGTTCTGGGGCGAACATGGCAGCCTGTCGACGTTCAGCTGGCATCGTTAACCGATGATAAGCCGTCTCCGGAATCTCGCGATGAGACGATGGTCGGCCAGATGCTGAAGAATGGCCGAGCTCAGTTCGGTAGTCGCCTCTGTCGCGTCGGTGACACTCGCCATTTGAAGGTCGATGTTTACACCATGCCGATTCTGGCATCGAATGGAACCGTTCAGGGGACTGTGCAACTGCTGCGAAACAAGAGCGGCGTGCGACGTCAGAGCCGTGAATATGTTGAACTGAAACTGGCGGCCACGCGAGATCCACTGACAGGTGTTGCCAATCGTGGTCAGCTGGAAACTCAGCTGCGTCATATGCTGGAAGAGTTTCATTCCAACGAGGGAACTCGACATCTCAGTACGATCTTTCTGGACGTCGACAAATTCAAACGTATCAACGACAACTACGGTCATCAGGTGGGCGACCAGGTGCTTGTCGATATGACTCGGTTGCTGCAGCACGAAACGTATTCCGGCGAAATCATTGGCCGCTACGGTGGCGAAGAATTTGTCGTGCTGTGCCCTGACACCGATCTTGATGCAGCGGTACGACGCGCAGAACGTTTGCGACACGCCATTCAGAAAAGTTCCATCGGCGGCATTAGTACTCTCACGGTGACATCATCGTTCGGCGTTTCCACGGCTAAACTGGGCGACACCGTTCAGACTGTTCTTGAGCGAGCAGACAACTGTCTGTATCGCGCTAAGGAAACCGGCCGAAATCGCACTTGTTGGGAAACAGAAGTCGTCGATGAAGCGGCTCTGAAAGCTGCGGCGGTTCAGGAGCAGCAGCCTCAATTTGCTGAAAAAGACGGCTCATTCGAGTTCCGCGAGAAGATCGAAGTGTCGACTTCGCTTGAACTGACAGCGATGAAACTTCAGGCCTTTATTCGCGAATACAAAGGCGACGTACTCAGCATGGATCATGGCAACATGAAGATCCGTCTGGGTTCGCTGGGCTTTACACGTCGCTGGGGCAGTACCACAGCTAAGCAGCCGATCGACGTCTGTATCTCATTTGGAACGATGCGATCAGTCAGCCAGTTAGACGGAAAACCCAAGACTGTCCATCAGGTCTCAATCCTTGTCGTACCTTATGGAAAAGTGACGGAAGCCGAAGCCTTTGCCGGTCGTTGTATGGTCATGATGCGAGATCTGCGAGCTTACCTGTTAGGCTCATGACGCCAGAGTGTTCTCTGTCGGGAGCAGACAAACTCTGCCTCCGCTCGAAGCACCATCTCCCGAGCAACAGGGCGCAGGATCCCGGCCGGCTTGCTACTTCTTCATGTAGGCACCAAGCACCACGATCACGCCAACGACGGCGACGATGGCGGTAATCATTGATGGGCCCTGTTGTCCGACGGCCAGAGACTTACCATCGGAAACATTGCAAATGGCCTGTTCCCAGTCCGTCAAGTTCTCGGATATTTCGCACGTCACGACGATGTTGTCACTAGTTGACTGAACGGGCAGTACTTCTCCGTCTTCAAAGTACTCTTCAGCGGCTCCTTCCAGGTTCACAAGGTCGGAGTTGTCACGCACATCAGTGGTTCGCATGGCCTGCAGGCTTTGGTGATTTTCGTCATCAGATGCTCCGGGGCCGGGAGATTCTTCTTCCTCCGGAGTCTTCAAGAACTCGCCACGCCAGAGACCGGTATCAATCGCCAGGTCTGCTCGGTCGGCAGCCAGCATTGTCGCCCCCGAGAAGACTCCCGGCATTGCTGCATTGAGCGGTCGCGACTTTGCCAGCAGCCCAAGACAGAGCGTCAGCAAGGCGGCAGTGGCGAAACGCTGACAAAGCGGAGAGCGTGTGGAGATGATCATGATGGAATCTCGTGAAGGGGACAAGTTTGGCCACGGCCCGGCCTAAAGCCCGAGACGTTCTCAGCAATTTCCCAAGAAATGCATCAACCGTGCCAAGTTGGGTAACTCTCGGTCTTTGACTAGGCCTTTGTGCTTCGCAAAGGATCGTTCAGACTGGTTGACAATGCGTTCAATGCTTGATTCAGCGTTTTTCCCGTCAGGCATTTTTTGCCGGAAAGGCTTCGATTCTGCGTTGTCGGTGTGGTTCAGACGTTGCAAAAAATCAACATGAGGAATCGAAAACGCCCCCGACGGTACAACAGTTGCCTTTCCCTCGCAGATTGCCTGTTCCCTGCCGACTCGATCGCGAATACCCCGCAATTTCTGCGTAGATCAGCGGGATTGACCGCTGTTCGGCAGATCCAATAGACTTGGCGGCCTTTGACTTACGACAAAACCGCCTACTTTCGGGTCCGACGGGGATCTTCTGCCTTTGTGGCAGAGCGTTCGCCGGTTTGTCGGACCACAGATTCCACCTACTAGTTTCTCAGGACGATCACGAGACATGGAGTTTCTCGAAAAAGTCGGCGACTTCTTCAGCGCCACCGGCAACAAGATTGAGCGTGGAATCACAGCCCTCTTCGGCTCTTCCAACGAACGCCGCATGCGCAAGCTGGGGTTCTCCCGCGATCGTGATGGCAAGACGGTCATCATTCCGGGATCTCTGCTTGATCGTATCAACTCTCTTGAGCCAGAGTGGCAGAAGAAGACCGACGAAGATTTAAAGCAGACTGCGGCGAAGTTTCGCGCGCGTTTGCAGAATGGCGAAACGCTCGACGATCTGCTTCCAGAAGCGTTTGCCGCTGTCCGTGAATCAGGCCGTCGATTCCTCAAGATGCGTCATTACGAAGTGCAGATGATCGGCGGATACATTCTGCACAACGGCATGATTTCAGAAATGGTGACCGGAGAAGGTAAGACTCTGGTGTCATCGCTGCCCGCGTTTCTCAACGCGCTGGCTGGCAAAGTGCATGTGGTCACCGTGAATGATTATCTGGCCCAGCGCGATATGGAGTGGATGGGTCCGATCCATCTGAATCTCGGTCTGACCGTCGGTGCGATTCAGTCCAACATGAGCTCTGCCGAGCGACAGGTTCACTACGCCTGTGACATCACTTACGGAACGAGCAATCAGTTCGGCTTTGACTATCTTCGCGATAACATGAAGCCGACCAAGGACCAGCAGGTTCAGGGTCCGCTTGATTATGCTGTCGTGGATGAAATCGACAACATCCTGATCGACGAGGCAAGAACGCCGCTGATCATTTCCGGCCCGGCTCACGATAACCTTGAAAAGTATCCCAAGGCCGACGCCATCGCACGGCAGCTCCGGAAGGACGTTGACTTCGAAGTCAAAGAGAAAGAACACACTTGCCATCTGACTGAAGAGGGCGTGCGACGAGCCGAGCAACTGGCGGGCGTGGAAAGCTTCTACACCGCCGGCAATATGGAATGGCCGCATCTGCTCGACAACGCTCTGAAGGCTCATCACCTCTACAAGCGTGACGTGAGCTATGTGGTTGAAAAGGGCGAAGTCGTCATCGTCGACGAAAACACCGGCCGAAAAATGGAAGGCCGCCAGTGGAGCGATGGCCTGCATCAGGCTGTTGAAGCCAAAGAAGGCGTGAAGATTAAGGAAGAGTCGCAGACGTTTGCCACGATCACGCTTCAGAACTACTTCAAGCTTTACAAGAAGCTGGCCGGGATGACCGGTACCGCGATGACGGAGTCCGAAGAGTTCCTCAAGATCTATAACCTTGACGTTGTGGCGATTCCGACCAACCGCCCGATGCAGCGCATTAATTTTCCGGACAACATCTACGGCACAGAAAAAGAAAAGTGGGATGCGGTCATTCAGGAGATCGCAGAAGTCCACGAAACCGGGCGACCGATCCTTGTTGGAACGACATCCATCGAACTGTCAGAAATGCTCAGCAATCGACTGGTTCGCAAAGGCGTCCGACACAACGTTCTGAACGCCAAGTTCCACGAACGTGAAGCCGAGATCGTGGCTCAGGCCGGCCGAAAAGGTGCGGTCACAATCGCCACCAACATGGCGGGCCGCGGTACCGACATTATCCTCGGTGGTAATCCGGAGCATCTGGCCTGGGAAGACCTCAAGACTCGTTACAGCTCTCGTCTGGATGTGCCAAAGTCTGAATGGGATGCGTTGACGCGTGTTATCGCCGAACGCGAAGGCATGATCGTGGAGTCCAAAGTCGTTCAGGATCTCGGCGGTCTGCACGTCATCGGAACGGAACGTCACGACTCACGGCGAATTGACCTGCAGTTGCGAGGTCGTGCGGGACGCCAGGGTGACCCGGGTTCGAGTCGCTTCTTCATCTCACTCGATGACAAGTTGATGCGTCTGTTTGCCGGTGACGCCGTAAAGCGAATCATGCAATGGGCGGGTCTTAAAGAAGGCGAACCGATTATCAGTTCGATGGTGACTCGCCGCATTGAAGGTGCTCAGAAGAAACGTGAAGAGCAGCACTTCGACCAGCGTAAGAACCTGCTCGAATATGACGAAGTCATGGACGAACAGCGTAAGCGAACATACTCCTATCGCCAGCAGATTTTGGACGGTGTGGATTGTCGCAGCCTGTTACTGGCCATGATGAATGATGAAATCGATCGCTGGACGAAGCATTTCCTGGCCCGTGACTACCGCTGGGAAACCATCACGGCCTGGGTTACCCAGAACCTGCAGCTTGAACTTGAGTCATCCGACATTCGTGACATGAATCGCGAAGAGCTGGAACTGCACCTTCGCGAAGAAGGCGAACGCCAGGGCGAGTCACAGATCTACGAGCAGATCGATGTGAATCTCCCGGAAGATGCTGAGAGTAAGCTCGACTGGAACTGGCTTGCCTTGGCGAAATGGGCCAACCGAACGTTCGGGCTTTCACTTCAGGACAAAGATCTTCGCAAACATGACAGAGATGGCCTGGCCATTTTCCTGTTGGCTCAAGCCAAAGAAGGCATGGCTCGCTGGGATCTGAAGGAACTGGATAATCTGTTGGATCCGCAGTTCGTTCAGAAATCCCTCTGTGGCTGGGCCAATTTCAACTTCCTGCTGGGACTTAAGTCAGAAGAGCTGACTGGGCTTGAAGAGAAGCAGATTGCCACGCTGATCAAAGATAAGGTTCGCAGCCGCTACGATGAGAAGGAAACAACGTTTCCTATCTCCGTCGGTATGCACCAGTTCCTTGAAGGCGACGGCAAACAGAACGAACGCTTCAATCGCGAAAAACTGGCGCGATGGGCGAATACTCGTTTCCGAGCGGAATACAATCCGGAACAGTTCGCGGATCTCCAGACCGCTCAAATCTATGATTCGCTGGTCACCACCAGCAAGCAGTTCCTGGGCCGTCGACCAGAGCGAGAAAAAGTTGACGCACGGCTCGACGCCATTCTGGGATCTGCCGCCGAAGCTTCGATGCGAGTGTCCGAGAAACAGGTCAATGACCTGGTCACCTGGATCGAAAATGAACTCGATCTGGAACTGGATTCTTCACGCCTGCTGAAAATGACGGCCGGACAACTTCGCACAGAACTGCTGCAGGGAATCGAACAACTCTTCCGTCCGGAAATGCGTCAGACGGAACGTTCGGTACTCCTGGAATTCCTCGACACCGCGTGGAAAGATCACCTTTACTTCATGGGTCACCTGAAGCAGGGGATTGGCTTTGTCGGGTATGCTCAGAAGGATCCTCGCACAGAATACAAACGCGAAGGTCGACGAGCGTTTCTGGCGATGTGGGATCGTATCGCAGAACAGGTCACTCAGACGCTGTTCCGAATCGAGAATGAGAGCCCGAACTTTGTCCGGTCTCTGTGGAAGATTACCGCAACAGAACATGATGTGGCTCCGCCGGATGATCGAGTCGATCAGTTGCAGACGAATACGCCAGAACCGGGCGAGGAAGGGAAAGCCATCAAGCCGATCATTAACGCAGGTCCTCGCGTTGGTCGAAACGATGATTGTCCCTGTGGCAGTGGTAAGAAATTCAAAAAGTGCTGCGGTAAATAGTGCTTTGTCGGGAAAGCACGTCAGGAACAAATAGTCGCTGGCCTCACAGAGCTCTCCGCGCAATCGGTTCCTGACAACTTTTCCCGGCATGTCGGACAGGAATGTCCAACCTACATCTGAGGCTGGAAAAGGATTTCCTCCATGCGATGGCTTCTTAACGCCGTCTATATGTTGCTGCTCGTCAGCATCTCGCCTGTAATCGCATGGCGGATGTTCCGTCACGGACGTTACCGACAAGGCCTGGCAGAAAAGCTGCTGGGCCGCGTTGAGATTAAACCCGACGGACGACCTGTCGTGTGGTTTCATGCGGTCAGCGTTGGAGAAGTCATTCAACTGCAGAAGGTTGTTGACGAATTCCGACGACGCACGCGAGAAGAGTTCCAGATTGTTGTTTCAACCTCCACCGACACTGGCTGGGAGCTGGTACAGAAACGTTTCGAAGACTGCCAGATGACCTGGTTTCCGCTGGACTTTTCCTGGGCCGTCCGTCAGGCCATTCAACGAATCCAGCCAGCTCAGGTTGTCCTGATGGAACTTGAGCTGTGGCCCAACTTCCTGGCGGAATGTCATCGACTTGATGTGCCGGTTTCCATCATCAACGCCAGAATGAGTGAACGCAGTCACCGAGGCTACTGCCGCATCCGTTCTGTGCTGAAGCCCTTGTTCAGCCGACTGGCTCTAGTGGCCGCACAATCACAGTCATACGCCGATCGGCTCATTTCACTCGGAGCACCTGAAGAACGCACCACTGTGACAGGCTCCATCAAATTTGACGGCGTTGAGACGTCTCGCACAAATCTGAAGACAGAAAACCTGCGGCGCATTTTCGGCCTGAAGCCTGGTGAAACCGTCTTCATGGCGGGCAGTACACAGGAGCCTGAGGAACTGCTCGCTCTGGAGTCATGGATGCAGCTGAAGAATCAGCATCCCAACCTGCGATTGATCCTGGTGCCTCGCCACCGTGAGCGATTTGAAGAAGTCGCAGCTCTGGTTGCGTCGCGCAACATACCGTTGCTTCGTCGATCACTCATTCAGGAACAGGCTCATCAACAATCCGAAGCAAACAGTAAGCCTGTCATCCTGCTGGACACGATTGGTGAATTGAGTGCCTGCTGGGGCCTGGCTGATGTGGCCTTCGTGGGCGGCAGCTTTGGCAATCGAGGAGGCCAGAACATGATGGAGCCGTCCGCGTACGGAGCCTGTGTGTTGTTTGGCCCGAATACCTGGAACTTCCGGGATATTGTCGAACGATTTCGCGAATCCGATGGCTGTGTTCAATTGCAGTCACCAGATCAGCTGACAAGCACAATCGATTCGCTGTTAAACGATTCTACTCGCCGACTTCAGCTTGGTCGAAATGCTCAGAAAGCAGTCCTGCAACAACAAGGGGCCACAACAAGGACGGCCGAGCTGCTGCACGATGTTCTTTTGCCGGTGACAATTCCGCTTCGCCGCGTTGCGTAACTCGATCAGTTAGAACAGTTTCAACAGACAAGACAGGCACAGAATCATGCCTCTCATGGTTGTTGAATTTTTCATCGGCGAAGGCGACTGCGAACAGCCTTGGGCGGTCTCCTTCAAACCAGCGAGTAAGTCCTGAGGTGATTGTCTGAGTGGGCGACGGCAACCTGCCTGCCATCCGGCGACAAACTCATTCCGCGTCCGTCGTTCTTGAGTTGAAGGCGGAAGAACTCCTCTGCCGTGTCGCCTTTCCAGAAATAGAGCCAGCCACCGCCACCTCCTCCGGAAAGACCAACCCAGAAGCCGTCCGGATGCCACGCCAGTCCCCAGGTAGTTCCTGTGGTTTTGTCTTTGGATTGCAGAACGAGACTCAACTTTCCGTCAGCCGGATTTACCAGGGCGACAGTGATTTCACCCACACCTGCGAATGCATTCGAGACTTTTGTGATGCCTCCCAAAGCAAGCTGACCGTCATCGCCTCGAAGTGCAATACTGCGAGCACCCCCGATGTCCGCTCGAAATGTTGTGTCATAGCCATGTAGTTGCTCGACAGTCACGAGCGTTCGTGGCATGTTTGCATCAAGTGTCCAGGCGTTAACGAAGCCCTTCAAATCGCACGAAAACAATTGACTGGAATCCTGGGAGTAGATCAGGTTGTAGACGTGAGATGTATGGCCGGTATACTCACGAACGAGTAGTCCCGTGACCGCATCCCAGACTTTGACTATTCGATCATTGCCGCAAGTTGCGACATGCTTTCCATCTGGACTCACCGCAATCGCTCGAATCCAGCCCTGATGTGCTTCAATGATTCTCGATGGCTCCGGCTTCTCCGCTGATGCTGGCCAGAAGATCAACCTCCCGTCGTATCCCGCGCTGAAAAGTGTCTCCCCATCGCTTGAGGATCCGAAAGCACGAATCCAGCTGTCATGAGCGGCCAGCGAAATCATCTGGCCACTGGCCGGATCGATACGGTGAACCAAATTGTCTTCTGCGCCGCAAAAGATGAAGCGTGACCTCGGATCCCAATGGCAGGCGATCAGGGGCCGATCGAGCTTATATTCCTGCAACAGCTTTGTCTGTTGAGGATCAACGGACGTGTTCGCAGTCATGTCAACAACTCCGCAATGGCTCCACGTGAGGGATCGGCAACCGGAAATTTTCGCCCGGCGATCTCGAACTCACCCATTGAGTCAACACCGACAGCCTGAAGGATCGTATGAAAGATGTGACCATGATCAACCACACGGTCGGTCACTTCGGTTCCGTTGGCATTCGTCTTGCCAATGACGGCCCCCGGCTGAATCGACGATCCGCCCAGCACAACACTCCAAGCTGTCCCCCAATGGTCGCGTCCGTACGTCTTGTTGATTTTGGGAGTACGACCAAATTCGCTCATCACGCAAATAAGTGTGTCAGCTAACAATCCTCGATCTTCCAAATCAGCGACGAGCGTCGCGAACGGCTGATCAAATTCGCCAAGCTGCTCGATATGAAAATCGAAGTTTTCATGATGTGTGTCATAGTCAGCATGGTTCACCTGAACGTAGGGAACGCCGTTTTCCAGAAGTCTTCTCGCAAGCAAACAGTGCTTTCCAAACTGGCTGGTACCGTATCGTTCCTGATCACTTGCCGGTTCTCGACTGATTTCGAACACATGTTTGTTTGCCAATAACTCGCGGGCCTGAGTATAAGAAAAATTATAGGCCTCAGTCTCCGCGGTACGACGTCGCCGCAAAAACCGCTCATTGGCCCTTTCACGAACGGCGTTTCGTCGAACGTCGGCCTCGTCCGAAATTTCCCCGGGGCGATCCTCAAACTTGGGCGGATTGGCATCATAAAGAGCCATGCTGGCGTAACGCGGCCCGAGGTACGCTGCAGAATGAAATTCCGATTCAACGTTTCTTCCGCCGGGAGAACTGCGAATCAGGACATGGCCCGGAAGTGAAAACGTTTCCGGCATCAGACTGCGAGCTGTCACTGCACCAATGTGAGGGAAATCAGCGCCCGGCATGCGTCCGCGTCCGGTCGTCATCTCCAAAACACCTCGTGCATGATCACCGTTCTTCGTGTCAAGGCTTCGCACGATCGACAGTCGATGCATCTGCTTCGCCGTGTACGGCAGCAGCTCGCAAATATGAGTTCCAGGCACCGAAGTTGGAATGGCTCGAAATGGCCCGCCGGTATCCGTGTTTGGTTTGGGATCCCATGTTTCCAGTTGGCTCACACCGCCATGCAGAAAGATATTGAGAACCCGTTTACTCTTCGACTGAACCTGTTCTGCGATCGTCGTGTTCGACGTAATGACACCCCCAAGGCCAGCAGCCAGCCCAATGGACCCCAACGAAGTCCGGTTGAGAAACGCACGACGGCTAAGACCGTGCTCTATTGATCCACACGGGTAATGACGCTTCATAACAATCCCCGGGCTGTGTGATGTGGAAGGCTGTTGGGGCAGGAGGGACCATTATGCTAGTCTCAGAAGAGTCTCAGAACAACAGCCAGTGACAGGGAATGGGGGGTAGTCAGGGATTTCCGCGAGCCTTGCCTCCACTCCGGCTGAGTTGATCAACCTCCCCATCGTCTTTCCAATAGAACGCCGCAGGACAGTATGAGCTTTCCCTGCCAAAACCTTTCTTAAAGGCTCAAATCCTGATCGATTCGATTTGCTCTCGGTCACGCGGCAGCAATGCGAAACATCATGTTGACCGATTCTCTGCCCAGCAGAAACGGGGACGTTAACGAGTAGCTCGTCGGAACGATTGTCTGCCAGAGCTCCGGTTCACATGTATTCTCTTTCAGGCTTTGCGTCTCCACTCCCGGCTTCGCAGGGGAGACGACAAGAGAAAACGCTCGCAGTTGAATGGCCAGTTACGGCATCGATACTGGTTCGGAAGCAGCAGAGGCAGGTGGCTCTGAGCTGCCTCCCTCTGAACTCGCAACAGTCACCTGTTCTTTGATTACAGGCACCACTCCGTCAAGAATATGCAGCTCAGTATAGCCCATGAGACTGCCTTTTTCGAGATGCACGTTTTTCAGTGCGACCGCATATTCGGCCTTGGCCTGATAATAGCGGATCTCCGCTTCGACGACTCGTCGCTGAGCATCCAGCTGACGGTCGATGTCAACATCTTCACCCAAAGCATCGTAGGCCATTTGAACGTTGCTCGCCGCTGCAAGTCGATTGTCTGCATTTCTGACAGCTTCGTAAGCTCGCGCCGCATCCGCGATGGCGTTGCTGAGATCGTGCACGACCTCACGCTCCTGTGCTTGCAGGATCGCACGATCGCGTGTGAGCAACATCTCCGCATTCGAAACCGCCAGATGCCCCTTTCGATATCCCAGAGGAACGGTGTATTCGAGCCCAACATACCATTCCTGATTCTTCGCGTCAGCCATATTCCCCACGGAGGACGACTGTCCCGACTGAGCGAGCAGATCATCTCCAAAACCACGAAACCTATAACGACCGACGGTGTCAAGACGAGGATTCAGAAAGTTTCGAGCGGCCAGAAGCTCCATCTGGCGTTTATGAATCGTCAGCTGCTGGCGACGCAATTCAGGACGCCGCATCAGAGCTTCCTGCATGACTGTATCCCAATAGAAAATCACTTCTGCTTCGGACGGTTCTTCAACGGGGCGAATGAATTCGTCGTCGTTAATCGACATGCCAATCAAAAGACGCAATCGACGTTCGGCAACCTGAACACCACTCGAGCCCCGCAGAGTTCCGCCGGTACTTCCGTTTCTGTTCTGAGTTCCCTGAACCACCCGCCCTGTCAGAGCATCATCTACCTCAGCCTTGAAGCGATAGTACTGTTCACTGGCCAAAGCGACCTTCGCCCCCGAATCGATATCATTCTCTGCTCTCGCCTTGAGTTGATTCCAGGCAATCAGTGAACTCTTCATCGCCTCGGTGCGGGCATCGAGATCTCGATACGCGAAGTAGAGATCCCAGTAAGCGTTCACCACGTTGCTGACATAATCACGCACCGCGACTTCAAACTCTGTCTGCGAAATATCATTGTTGACGCGAGCAATCAGCAAGCCGTTGTACACACCGGGCGTCGCGCCGGGGCCAGCAATTCGATTGAACTCCATGCCGCCCCCCTGGAGCAGCGGTTGGCGAATTTCACCTTCAACGTAACTATCCCATGCACTGCGAAAGGTATTACTGGGCGCGTTATTAGCGTCGTAACTGCTGATCCCTCGCAGGGCCAGACGAGAACCTGTTACTGTTCGCTTACTCAACTCCATTGAGTAGTCGTTCAGGTCCTGCTGAAATGTATTTGTTCCCCCGGAGAAGAATGGGTTGTTGAACGTCTGATCCTTGTTATTGAAATAAGCAGTAGCCGCCAGCTGCGCATCGAATGCACTCAGAGCAGCCTCCATACCGTAACGAGGATCGGTCTCACGAAGTGCGCTGTTGTATTTCGTTGAGATGGTGTCAGGGTTTTTGAGAGCAACTCCACCCAATTCGCGGAGAACCTGTGAGTTCTGCATCGCGATTTCCAGAGTCTGCCGAAGGGTCAGATCAAGGTAGGCCAGAGACTCCAGTCGATCGCGGTCCCGCACAGTAATCGGAGCGGACGATAACGCCGCTTCCATGATTTCCACCTCAGGTTCGTCGACCTTTCGCGAGATGGAATTGACGACTGAGGTGTCGTTGGCAACTGTCTTTCGCCAGTGGTAATTGGACGTGCAGCCGGAATTCAACATCAGCACAGCAAGTAATATCACCAACGCA
>JBILXT010000084.1:0-21295 GCA_044378235.1 Planctomycetaceae bacterium | reverse complement strand
GTCTACATCGGCGTCGGCGAAGACCCGGAACATGGTGAAGGTCAGGGACATCTGTGGTGCATTGACCCGAAGAAACGTGGCGACGTCAGTCCGACACTTGTCTTTAACTCCAAGGATCCCAAAACTCCAATCGCCCATAAGCGATTGCAGGCCCTTGACGACAAGTCAGGCGACTTTGAACGTGAGAACCCGAACTCTGCCGCAGTTTGGCACTACACGGGAACTGACACTTCGGTGTTCGAAACCACAATGCATCGCACTTGCGGCACCGTGGCGATCAAGAATGACCTGCTGTTCGTCGCAGACTTCAGTGGATTGTTTCACTGCCTGAATGCAAAGACCGGGGAGCCTCACTGGACCTACGACATGTTCGCCGCTTCATGGGCCTCGCCTCTGATCGTTGAAGATCGCGTCTACATCGGTGACGAAGACGGTGATATCGCCATCTTCAAACTGTCGGCCGAAATGGAGAAACTGGGCGAAGAAATCAACATGGGTTCATCTGTCTACACGACCCCGGTCGTGGCCAATGACACCATGTTCATCGCCAACCGCAATCGCATCTACGCCATCAAAGAAGGCGCGAAGAGCGAACCAGCGAAGTAACACTTTGCCAGCAGCAATGCCAAACATGGACCTCGGGACGAATCAATTCGTCCCGAGGTCTTTTTCGTTTCCAGACACAAAAAAAGCCCGACGGAAAAACTCCATCGAGCTTTCAGAATTTTGGCCAGGTGACCCACACGTTCTGAGGGCGCGCACAAACTATTTCGCCATCTCGCGGCGAGAGTAATCAAATTGCGGCAACTAGCAGAACGCTGGAGCTATTGGCTCCCGCAAACGACTAACCCTTACGATGTCGAATTCTGGCGCGCATACGGCGCTTCTTGCGACCAATCTTACGTCGACCTTTGCCCGTCTTCTTCGTACCCATGAGCCAATAATCTCCGGAATTCGAACTTGAATGCCACTTCGGAAGGGGCGAAGAATAGCAATCCCCGGCAATTCAATCAAATCACGATCGCTGCCGTTCTTTCGACAAAGAGAAACATTGAACTTTGGCAACTTCCGGCAAACGGCGCAACCCGGATAGTCGTTAGAAAGTCGGCCTGCCCGACTACAGCCAGTCGTTGGTTGTCTCGATTTTCCATCGGAAGTGAAAACGGCAGGGGCCAGCGGACCAGATTGCTCGCCGCCCATTCCAACCACAAAATCGCAAAAGGCCAGCCGAAAACCGCCCGACCACTGTCAGACGACCTTCGGCTGGCCCAAAATTAGGCTCGCAAGAGGACCTATTCTTTGGTCAGAGTACACGTCTGCGTGATGTTGTACCCGGCACAGAATCGCATCAGCCCCCAGGAAACGTTGGTGGCAGGAACTGACACTGTCGCGGTCGCGGTTGATGAGGCGTTGACGACGGTGCAAGTTGCCCCAGTCCCCAAACCAACGATGCTCATCTGCCTCAACCCTTCGGCCTGTGCCTGAGCAAGGGTGCCACCAGGAATGATCAGCTTTCGAGCTGCCTCATAGGAGGCATTTCCCGCTGTCTGGCGAGCAAAGTTCAGGGCCGTCAACTCCAATCCTCCCAGGAACAGCAGGAAGATCAAAGGGGCTGCAATCGCAAACTCAACGGTAAGTGCTCCTCTGCGACCTGAAGCCACAGATGGAGATGGCTGTGTATTTTTTCTGTTCATCGTGATGGTCTTTTTATTGTTCAAGCCTTCGGTATCAGTCTGTCAACACAATCGGAAGCTGTTTAGCAAGGTCACGAAATGCTTGCTGCAGCTGTGCAGCATTCTGCGTCGCGTAATACTGACCGCCCGTAATGTTGGCGACCTGAGTCAACGTTGACTGAGTCGATGTCAGCATACTCACACAGTGAACCGTAATCCCGGCCGCAGCCGCATCCTGCGCCGCAAGTACTGGATCTCGCCCGGCATTCCACTGACCATCAGTCAACAAAATGATGACCTTGCTGGAAAGAGCACGACCATTCGCACCCGTCAGCACGGACACAGCTCGATCAAGGCCAGCCGAAAGAGTAGTGCCCCCACCAATCGCACGGTTCGAACGAGTCGCAATAACGTTCTCGATAGCCGTTCGATTTGTCGACCAGACGAATGAACCCGCCGCTGGAAGGTTGTGGTCTGTGTCAACCAGCGTGTAGTTCGTGTACGGATGGTATGGCAATGACATCGCACTGCTCCACGTTACCAATGCCGTGCGGGGTGGGTACTGAAACTGACCGGCTTCGTTGAGGAAGATATTGACTGCACTTCGCATCACTGCCCATCGGCTGGCTGTTGTCTGCGGTGGTGAACAATAATTGCGCCACATGGAATCAGGGTAGTAACCCGATGAATACAACAAAGGATTCGGCGATGGATACGACCAGTCGTTACCAGACATGTCAAACATCATTGAACCGGAGCGGTCGATACACAAACAAACCTCCACTTCCTGCTGGCCAGCAGTTGCCTGAGCCGATGTAGCAAAAGGTGCATGTCCCAATGCAGGAGCGAAGAACATGTTCATGGCTGGCGTCACTCCGCCGTTACCAATCTTCGCATTCACTCGAACGGAGTTAAATGGCGTAGCATTCGCAGTGAAAGTCCACGTACCATTGCTCTGCCCGGTCACTCGGCCCAGCGTCACGTCATTCGTTGTGATCGCATAAGTGCGGCCACCAACTTTGTTGAGCCCGGCATACTGAACGGCTGCAGCCTTGGCCGAGTTTCCATCCTGTGTTCTGGCCAGCGCTTCAGCTCCAGCTTTTGCTGCAGCATCCGTTGCCGTACGCAACTCTGTTCGAATGAGTTGCATGTAGGCAAAGTCGACGGTCATAGCCGCGACCAGTACAAAGGTAAATAACATCGCGGCAATCAACACATGGGCCGCTCCATGTCGCTGATCTTCAGTGCGACGCTGAAATTGAAACAAACGTTTCATACCCAAACCCTTTCATCACAGCTCACATTCGACGGACTCACGCAGCCGCCGCGAACTTCTGAATTGCAAACTTCACTACAACCGAACCATCACCACAGTTGTATTGAGCGTCTTCCCGGTCATGAACTGCATCGGACCATACGACAGATTCGACGCGGGTGCCGACACGGTCACCGTCACCTGAGTTCCTCGTGGCGTTGCAGTCGTCACAGTTGGGGAAAACGTCAGCGTATAAGTGGTCACCTTGCGAATGGTCATGATTTCCTGACATCGGGTGCGAGCCAACGCCTCGTTGGATCCCGGACGAGTAATGACTTTTGCGGCCTCGTATGCGGCCATGTTCATTGACTGCCGCAAGAAAACAGCGTTAGCCATTTCCATCGCGCCGAAGACGAGCGTGATCAGCAATGGCAGCGAAACCGCCATCTCGAGAACCGCAGTGCCGCTTCGCCTCCGTTCACCACGCTCGTTACAACGTGGACCAGAGACCTCGCTTTGCAGAGTTGGATTGAACTTTTTCACGGAGAAAACTCTGACTGGAGCCAGGAAAACAGAAACCACCATGTGATCTTTAGGTCGAAATCTGCCACACCATGCCAAGTTCCAGCCGTAACAATCAGAGAAATCCCTCCATCCGTACGAACATGACGGATATCAACAGCATGCC
Source organism: Planctomycetaceae bacterium (assembly GCA_044378235.1). Lineage (GTDB taxonomy): Bacteria > Planctomycetota > Planctomycetia > Planctomycetales > Planctomycetaceae > SXXK01. Next base: position 17,679 of record JBILXT010000084.1, on the reverse strand, counting down.
GATCATTCAGAACTCAACGACGCGTTGCCCCACGGCATCATTCCCGACTGAAGCACAGGAATTTGACGACTTTCCGCATCGTGTCCCACTGAAACACCAGACCACCGGGCGTAAAAAAAGCCTGCCCCAAATCAGGGCAGGCTCATCAATCATGACTTCTATGAACAGAACCGAGTCAACATCGCTTCAGCACCTCGCGAATGCCAGCAATGCCCATGGCACTTATTCCTCTTCTTTCGCCCACAAATGTGCTGTCAAAGCATTCGGAGCCGACACAATCTCTTCCGAACGGAAGTATGTCGCAATCTCTCGCCCGGCGGCTTCCGGACCATCACTGCCGTGGATCAGATTCATCTGCCGACTAGCTCCCAGATCACCACGGATCGTCCCCGGTGCTGACTCACGGGCATTCGTCTTGCCCATCAGAGTTCTCATGACAGTAATCGCTTCCGGCCCCTCAACAACCATCGCAACAACGGGCCCCGAGGTAATGAAAGCCTCCAGATCCTTGTAAAACGGCTTGGCGACATGCTCAGCATAGTGCTGCTTGCTTAGCTCCGGAGTGACCTGCAGCATCTTCATTCCAATGATGCTCAGACCCTTGTCTTCAATTCGTGAGACAATTCGTCCGATCAGACGTCGCTGCACACCATCCGGCTTGACAAGTATCAGTGTTCGCTCGAGTGCCATTTCAGAAACCTTTAGGATCAAATGAGTGGGTTAACAACTAACCTGCCCCGCACTGATGTTCAGCCTGAGCCGCCAACATCCTTGGACAGGTTTCGAAACTTCAGGCAGGAGTGCCCTGCATCATTTCCAGAAACTCCGTGAACAGATAATGACTGTCATGAGGCCCTGCGGCCGCCTCTGGATGATACTGAACACCAAAAGCGGGATGAATTTTGTGCCGAATCCCCTCAACCGTCTGGTCGTTGAGATTGATATGAGTGACTTCAACATCATCCGGCAGACTGGCTGCATCGACCGCAAAGCCATGATTCTGTGATGTAATCTCTACTTTTCCGGTTCGACGGTTCAGCACCGGCTGATTAGCTCCACGATGCCCAAACCGAAGCTTGTAAGTCTTGCCTCCAAAGGCCAAACCCAACAACTGCAGCCCAAGGCAGATTCCGAATACAGGCTTCTTACCCAGCAGACCCTGAATGGTTTCAATCGCGTAAGTCAACGGCTCCGGATCTCCCGGACCATTCGACAAAAACACTCCATCCGGATTAAGGGCCAGAATCTGCTCTGCAGTTGCCGTTCCGGGCACCACGGTGACTCGACATCCCACATCGCGAAGATACCGAGCAATATTCCACTTCATTCCGTAGTCGATTGCCACAACATGCGGACCGTCAGTTCGTTCAGCACCGGAAACATAATCCGATGGCCTGCCAAGCTCGCTGAGTGGCGCATCCCACCCACATGATTCCTGTGGCATCACTTCCTGAACAAGGTCGCGTCCCACAAGGCCAGGAGCCTCCTGAACTTTCTTCAGCAAAGAAGCTTCATCCAGATCAACCGTGGACAAAACTCCCTTCATGGCCCCTTGAGTTCGAATCTGACGAACTAATGATCGCGTATCGATTCCCTGAATACCGACGATACCGTTCCGCTTCAGATAGCTATCCAATGACTCCGACGATCGATAGTTGCTGGGAATCTCGCACAACTCTTTGACGATAAAGCCCTTCAGGAACAATCCTTTGCTTTCGACATCCTCCTGATTGACTCCGTAGTTTCCAATCAGCGGATAGGTCATCGTGACAATCTGACCGTTGTAAGAGGGATCCGTCAAAATCTCCTGATACCCGGTCATGCTCGTATTGAACACAACTTCCCCGTGCACTTCGCCGTCTGCACCAAAGGCGGTTCCGGTGTAGATTTTCCCGTTCGCGAGTACCAGCTTTGCCGGACGACTTGCCATGCCAAAATTCTCCCAGGGTCCGCGCGTAGAACGACCGCAGTTGAAAAACACGTTTGTTTGAGGAATCTACCAAGCAATCGGCGGAGCATAAAGCAGTCGACCGGCTGGACCCGGAGTTTCGCAAATTTCGTAGTACGGCTATCCTTCCGCCAGAGACAGCGCCGGGGGCGAATCCTGAATCCCCGGCCTCTCGCGGCACTCTGCTACTCCCGCGGCAGGAATTTCGAGACAACTCTCTTCCTGGTCATCCAGGAAATAGTGCCACCACTAAAAGATCATGACCACACCCGCCGTAACCCGATTCGCTCCGAGCCCGACTGGCCTGCTTCACACCGGTCACGCTTATTCCGCCCTGTTCGCTTATGAATCTGCACGCCGATCCGGGGGACGATTCATACTAAGAATTGAAGATCTCGATTTCACTCGATGTCGACCCGAATTCGAAGCTGCTGTCGAAGAGGATCTGACCTGGCTGGGAGTCACCTGGGAACGCCCGGTTCGTCGACAGTCAGATCATCTTTCAGATTTCGCAGCGGCGGCAAAAACCCTTCAGCAGCAAGGCCTGCTCTATCCGTGCTTTTGCACACGAAAAGACATCCAGCAGGAGATCAACGCCGCTGGCGGGGCGCCACACGGACCAGATGGTCCAGTTTATCCCGGAACATGCCGACAACTCTCAATCGCAGAATGTGACGACCGCATTGCCTCGGGCCAGTCATTTGCACTCAGACTGGATCTTCAGAGAGCAATGCACGTCACAGGAGCTGACCTACAGTGGCGAGATCTCGAAAAAGGCTGGCAGACCGCCAGACCGGAAATCTTCGGAGACATCGTCCTCGTCCGCAAAGACATCGGCTCAAGCTACCATTTGGCAGTCGTGCATGACGATGCACTTCAGGGTGTCACTCGTGTGACGCGCGGAATGGACCTTTTCAGCGCGACTCACATTCAAAGAGTTTTGCAAGCCCTTCTGGGCCTGCCAACTCCTGAATATCATCATCATCAACTCATCTGTGACAACACTGGAAAACGGCTGGCTAAACGCGACGATGCTGAGAGCCTCCGGTCGATACGAGAACGTGGAGTAACAGCCGATGAACTTCGCGCCAGACTCTTTACAGACACGCTGCGGCACGAACACTTCTAAGATCAGATGAACGAGAACCCAAAGACATCACAGCCTCAGAAATAGCCGGTTGCGGTACAGGTAGTACAGAAAAAGCCACTTGGCCCCCATGCTTCCGGCTTCCAGAAGGAAATCGCCGGCACCACCGCTTAGCCTCGCGGCACCACCAAAGAAGAACACAGCCATCCGATCAAAGTCGATGAATCGCGGTGCGACATACATCACGATGGCATTCATTCCGATCACGGTCCAGACGAATGACCATTTCTGCCAACGAACAACATCAACAAGGGTGTAGAACACACACAACAACAGCAGGCTCCAGCCTCCTGCGACTAACACGAATGAACTGGTCCACAGGTTTTTGATGACGGGAAAACTTCGCCCCCACAATGTGCCAAGAACAATAAAAGAAACGCCACCGGCGAGCAGCCCTCCGACTTTTACCCAATCAGACCGAGAACTCTTCAGCCACATCCCGGCAAATACTCCCAGCATCACCGTCACGATCGCCGGTATCGTTGACAGGATCCCTTCGTTATCACCGTAACCGTAATACTGCTCCATGATTTTTCCGGGCAACCAATTGCGATCCACATAGCCTGCGAGATTACCTTCCTTCGAGTAATCTCCGGCCACGCCTCCGGGTGCCGCAACAAAAGACAGCACTCCCCAGTAGCCAAGCAGAATTGCAACAGCCACTGCAATCAGCCCACGAACCTGGAATGTCAGAAACAGCACCGCCGTGATGCCATAACACAGAGCAATCCTCTGCAGAACACCAGCATAGCGAAGATTGCCAAAGTCGAATTTCAACAGACCGTTGCAGATCAATCCCAATACAAAAAGTGCACATGTCCGACGGATGATCCGGCCATAAGCAGACCTTGGGGCGTCTCGAAACTTCTCCAGTGAAAAAGGAATCACACATCCCACAAGGAACAGGAAGAGTGGGAAAATCAAATCGTAAAACCGGAATCCTTCCCACTCCACATGTTCGAATTGCGACTTGAGCCGACTAGCCGCCGGGGTATTCAGACGACTCAGGAGACTTGTGGCCAGCGCATCACCACCGGCAATCCAGAACATGTCGAAACCACGCAGCGCATCAATGGACTGCAATCGCACAGCAGACGACTTGTGATCTTCGCCACTCGCCACAACGGATTGGCTGCTCATTTATCACCCGCACGAACAGAATTCTGGTCACATCGTTCAGTCAACTGCGGATCATAGAATTCTGCCGAGGCAATGCTACTTCGTCTCATCCATGCCTGCGGCTCGTCCATCAGAGCCCGGCTCATCCGCTTTTTGAACAGGCGCTACATTCAAGAGGGACTCTGCACTTCCTTCTTCTGACTGTTCAGGCAGCAACGGCCTGTAGCGGTAGTAGACCTCCAGCGTCAGCGTCGCGAGGCATGTCGTCAGCAATCTGCCACCAGCCTTGCTGTAGTCGTCACGATCGCGAGGTGCCCAGCTGCCTTTGTCATGGCCTTCAACTCCCTGCCAGGCGATTAGGTCATCTCGCAATCGACCGTTCCAGCGATCCCATTCCGCCCCACCCCAGTTCTTCATGACCTGTGTGGCAAAGTAGTTGTAATAAAGGTTGTCGTACGGACCACGCTTGTCGATTAAAGCAACTCCCGCACGAAGGTCACTGTCTTCACGAGTCTTGCCGAGATACATCCGGCTCAACAATGCCATGGAAGTCACAGAGATACCGTACGACTTTTTCTCAATCTCATATCCGTATCGACCTTCGCCATCCACGGCCACACTGTCGAGGTAATACGTGACACCCTTCCATGTGACGTCCGGCACTTTGATCCCAGCCTTTTCAGCAGCTTTCAGTGCCATCACCTGAATTGTGGTGGCAGACGTTGATCCAGGCTGCTGAGGATTGTATCGCCAGCCTCCTCCACGAGGATCCTGCGAGTTGACCAGAAACTTGACCGCACCTTCTGCGTAAGGCTTCAGCTTACGATCCTTCGTCATTCCGTACGCTTCGCACAAAGCCAGAGTCGCAGCCCCGTGAACGTAATAAGCGTAATTGGGATCCTTGTCATCGTCGGATTTGTTCAGAACTCCCCTAAGGTCATATCCCGCCGGGGCGGTAACGCCGATCGAAGTCAAGAACTCCAGCCCAGCTAACACTGATTTACGATACTGTCCGTCTTTGTGAGTCTGCCCGGCGGCAAGGAATGGCAATAGTGCATACGCTGTCCCTCCGATCGGATTGTTGACCGTTCCGGGATTTCGACAGGGGCCGACATCAATGAAGTCCCATGTCCCGTTTGCCCGTTGTCGTGCTGCGAGCCAATCCAGTGCGAATCCAACCGCAGATTCACTCGCGGCGGAACCGCCGAACTTCTCCACCATTAGCTTTCGCCCTGCCTCACTGCGGTGATCAACGGCTGACGAAGTTGCCCCCTCAGCGACATTTGGCCCTGTCGCCACCGTACCATCCGGCGTCTCTGAAAGCTCGGCCTCTGCCATTTCCGTTTCCGGTGCAGGCATTGGTTCCGGGGACGGTTTAGGAACTGGTTCCGGCTCAGGTTCCGGTTCCTCGACCATCTCCTCCGGCGGCTCTTCGATCGGTTGCTCCAGTTGCTTTCCGACTTCTTCCGCTGGCGGCTCGATCGGAAGTGACTCTTCAACAGGCTCAATCTTCTCAGAGAACCCTGCAACCAATGGAGGCAAGGTCACCTCCTCCACAATCTCAAGCCTGGCCAGTGTCAGCAGAAACAGTACCAACCCTGTTAAAGCACTACTGATGGCCGCTGGTCGACGACTGCGTTTCAGCTCCTGTTTTACTTCCTCCGTAGTCGTACGCAGCTTTGGCTTCAAATCCGATTTTCGAGCCCTGACCCGAACCCGTTCAGCCTGCTCCAGTGTGACCATTCGCGCCCGCTCGATGATCTTCCTGAGCGAAATTCGAGCGCGCCGCTTCTTTGGACCGCTCTTCTTCACAACTGTCGGTTGCGATCCGTCAACCGTGTTTTCCTTCAATGAAGCTGGAACGACTTTACTGCCGTCGGGCACGTTCGGAATTTCATCCGGCTTTGAAGGCGGTTCAATCAACGCTCCGGCATTCTCAAGTCTCGCTGGCGGAGAATAAAACAACGGCTTTACATTCGGCTCCCCGGAATGGCTGTTAGCAGCAGCACTCGTTGTGACCACAGGACTCGCCGATGCCATTGAAGCTGCAGCAGCTGGCGAAGCGAAATGAGGACCAGCCATTGTTCCGGCACTGTCCCCAATGTTGTGTGTCGATACGAAATGCTGTTGCACGCCAATCGGCCCCGCTGGAGCTCCTGTCGCGGCCTCTCGTTCGAGCTGCTGCACAGACAAAGTCACTGCAGCTGGATTTCCGACGGCCTGCTCGGCCAACGCAGAGAACTTCTGGGCAAGTGTCAGATACTGCTGAGAAAGTGAGGCATGATGAACAGAAGCGGCGACGGCCTCTTCCGCTCGAACTCTCAAGGCCGCTGCAAATTGCTCCGAAGTTTGACTCTGCGGCGGGTTGCTCATGAGGCACCGACAAACTGACTGGCGATGAATTCCTACGCATTACCCTGGCAACCATTAATACACCCGGGTAGTAGTCAATCTACAGCACTAGTCACCCGCTGACAAATATACCCCCATAAATTTGCCCAGATTTTCCACCCGCAAAACGATTTCGTTAGACACAAAGTCACGAAAAACTCGCTCTCGATACGGCTTTGAGGTCAGGAATCAAGCTGCTGAAGAGCCCACATTGCCGCTTCGCGGAGAATCTCTTCATCATCCTGCAGCAGAGTTTCCAGTTCTGGCCTTGAATCACGATCCCGAAGGTTGGCCAACACAATCGCGGCATTTCGAAGCAGGCCAATCCGCCCGGATCGCGACAGCGGAGTTCCTTGAAATCGCTCGTGGAATTCTTCGTCCGTCATTCGAAGTAAGGCTCTGCATTCGACGGCACTAAAATTCAACTTCTGCTGAAACTCAGGCAATGTTTCTTCAGGCGCGAAGCGGTTCCATGGGCAAACATCCTGACACACATCACAGCCAAACAACCACGGGCCCAGACCGTTTCTGAACTCTTCCGGGATTCCGGCGTGGCGATGTTCGATCGTCAGATAACTGATACACCGACGAGCATCCAGTACGCCAGGCTCAGTAAAGGCATCCGTCGGACAGGCATCCAAACATCGCGTACAACTTCCACAAAATGTTTGCTCGAGCGGCTCGTCGTAGCTGAGTTCAACATCAGTCAGGATCGCTCCCAAAAAGAACCAGCTTCCAATGGACCGACTGATCAGCATGGTGTTCTTACCAAACCATCCAAGCCCGGCCAGGCGACCAAAATCGCGTTCCAACAATGGAGCGGTGTCAATAACAATTCGGTTGCGAGACTGAGGAAACTCCGCTCGCAACAACGCAACAAGTCGCTTCAAGAGTGGCTTCAACACATCATGATAGTCGGCGGATCCTGATGCATAGCGAGCCACTCTCGGCCCATCTGGCGTCGGTTTGCCGTCATGGTAGTTCATCGCAGCCATGATCACGCTGCGTGTGCCGGACATGACGCCATCTGGATGACGATAGGCGTTCAGACGTCGATCGACCCACTGCATGTCCGCGTTCTGGCCACGATTCACCCAATCCAGGAGCCGATGAAACCCGGTCGGAGTCACAGCGGGGGCTATGCCAATCTGCGCGAAACCGCACTCAAGTCCCAGATGCTTCAGCCGTTCGGAAAGTGTTGACATCTGCACTTAGCCAGTCACATCACAGACCACAGGCCAGACTCCAGAAACGATTCGTCTCCGACAAATCCAAGTCACCGTGCACTTACCTGATCGATCCAACACCATCAGTAATTCGCTGCAAATGCCGACGCCCCACGGCAGCAATCTCTTCAGCGCCAACTCGTGGCAATGCCGAATAGTGCGGGTGCCGTCCGTCTTTGTAGGGATCGTTACTGCGAGTGTTGTAACAGCAGATGAAGGCCCAGCGAGGATTCTCACTGAGATTCTGGTCTGAACGATGCAGCGTGTTACCATGAAACAGAACCGCAGTGCCAGGATTCATCTCGACATGAACCAGCTCCATGCGAGCCAGTGCGGCATCAACGCGTTCCATATCAGCCCCGGTCTGATCGCCTCGCTTCACATGATCAATGCGTCCCATGCGATGTGATCCACGAAGGACCTGCAAACAGCCGTTTTCCTTTGTGGCTTTATCAACAGCAAACATGCAACTGGCCATATCAGGAAACAGGCAACCATTGTTGTACCAGTAACCATAATCCTGATGCCACGTCCACGCGCCGCCAACTCGCGGCTCTTTCAAGATCATCTTGTGATGATAATGGTAGACCTCATCCCCGAGCAAAGCCTCCATCGCCGTCACCAACGGCTCCGCCTGAACGATCGCTGAGTAGATCGCATCGGCTGGAAGCTCATTTTCAACAACCAGATCGACTGAGCCGCCCTCTCCGTCCGCGCGAGATGTCTTTGCAGCGGCAAGAGCATGATCCTGCCGTGCTATGGCACCAAGTAACTCAGTCTCCTCTGGACTCAGCAGGCTGTCGACAACAAGAAAGCCATCGCGATCAAACGCTTCGATAGCATCCAGGGTCAGGAATCCGGTCTTCATCGCATCCACTCCTGCAGGATGAACCTCATGACCAAAACACGATGGCCTTAATTCTCGCGGAGATGCCGAAGAATATCAGCCTAACTTCGAAGGAACTCAATGGTTTCTCGCACTCGGATCGTGCCCTCATAAATGGCACGGCCAGTGATCGCACCAATCAGATTTGGCTGCTCGGCATTGATCTTCTTCAGCGCAGCAATGTCGTTCATCGTCGTTACGCCGCCAGAGGCAATCACAGGAAGCCCCATCTCAGCGAGCCGCACAAAATCATCAAGCGTCTGCTGATCAATCCCCTGCATCATGCCATCGTTTGCAATGTTCGTATAAATCACAGCGGCAATTGGAACTCCCACAAATCGCTGTGCAAGTTGTGTCACGGACACCTGCGAAACCTCCAACCAGCCATCCGTTGCAACCATCGAATCCCGAGCATCAAGACCCAGAGCCAGGCGATGAGGGAACTTCGAACACATCTGTGCAAACCAATCCGGCTCACGCAATGCTTTGGTTCCGACAATGACTCGATCAACGCCCGTCTCTTCGATCGTCAGCCGAATACTGTCTTCGTTTCGAATACCACCACCAAGCTGACAGGGTAAACCTGTCGCCTCCGCAATGCGCCGCACGACATGCTGGTTCACAGGGCGCCCTGCTTTCGCGCCATCAAGATCAACCAGATGCAGCCGTTCTGCTCCTTCATCTCGCCAGCGTAACGCCATGTCGACAGGGTCATCAGAGAAGACTGTGCTGTCATCATAATTCCCCTGACGAAGGCGGACACATTTCCCGTCAAGCAGATCAATCGCCGGCAGCAGTTGGAGCATAATTGTGACTTAATCAGAATCTCTAAACACAAAGACAGAACTGTGAGCCCGGCAGAACTCCCGGGGGCAGACGATGTTCGACCAAAGCCAAACATGCGCACTCAACGCCTTGAATGCTGGAGGATCGTCGATCCTTGAATCATTGCGCGGAACAAACGGCCGAATTTCCTATGGAAACAAAATTTCGCAGCAATTGCATTCCACAGGACTGACTCTTCTCCGGATGGAACTGAGTCGCCATAACGTTGCTTTTCGCAACGACGGAGACAAAGGGACGACCATAATCCGTTGTCGCAGCAATCCACGACTGATCACCGGGAACCACATGATAGCTGTGAACAAAATAGAACCACGGCTCTGCTCCCAGTTCTATGAGGAGCCCATGCTGAGTCATCCCATTGAAAGTCAGTTGGTTCCAGCCCATGTGAGGAATCTTGTATTCGGCCGGAAGATCAAACTTTTGCACAGTACCAGGGATGATTCCCAGACCTTCATGCTCACCATCTTCAAAAGACACATCCAGGAGCAGCTGCATCCCAAGACAAATCCCAAGAAACGGTCTGTCTGCAGCGATATGATCACGAATCACACCTGTCAGATCATTCCGGCGTATTGCACTGATAGCATCTCGAAATGCCCCGACACCAGGCAGCACCAGTCTTTCTGCCGCGGCGATCTCCGTAACATCTGAAGTCACATGAGCGGACTCGCCAATCCGTTCAAAGGCCTTCTGCACGCTGCGAAGATTTCCCATTCCATAATCGATGATGGTGACCGATGTCATAATTGAAACTATGCTCTGTCGAAAATGTGGACTCTCACTCGCGCGGTACCAAAGACCGATGACGGACACGGCAGCACCAGTCCAGAGGGATGTGCTCGCAACCAACCTCTACCTGACACCAACTACTGAATTAAGTCACAGTGAAATCTTAAACTGATTCGGTTTATCGGCTTCGACCGTTAACTTCAACGCTCCCTCAGCACGATTCAATGGCTGCCCAGTCACTCCAGCAAACCCAATGTTGTAATCGCCGGCTGGACACCCGAAGTGCGAGGCATCATACATTAGCCGAAAGTTACCACCAGGATCCGTATAGGCTTCCGAAACAGTGCGTTTGTCGTCCGGACCGCTTGAAATTGGCTCAAAGAATACCCGAATCCCAACTGCCGGTGTTCCTCCGGTTGAAACCTGGCCAGTCACTTCGAATAACTCGGGACCGTTCCATGGCTCATGGTTCATCCATGACAGATAACCGTAAAGCAACACACCAACCACCAATAACCCTGGCAGAGCTCGACGAGTAATGAACTCCATCAACAGGGCTCGTTCCTCCTGAGCCTTCACGTCCTTGGCTGATTTTGACGGAGCCGATGCCGAATCACGCTTTTGCTGGTAGGCGCGAGACAATGCGTCCGCGGCTGTTCCGGCGGTCTCTAGTGCAGACGCTGCGACCGCTGATGGACGGGCGGTCTCGGAGGGCGACTTCTTCTCTTTACCCTTCTTGGCCGCATCAAAATCCCTCATCATTTCTGCCATCGAAGGCTTACGTTCCGATGTTTCGCCGCGAGATGAACGCGATCCTGCAGAACTTGTTGATGCTCCAAGTACCGACAACGGATCAAAGCTGTCCGAATCTGGCACTTCCGGAGTCAGCTCAATGGGCATATCAACAGAATCGACGGGCTCATCGACGGGCTCATCCGCCGATGACACTGCAACATCAGCAAACTCTTCAACTTCCGGCTGCGGGACCAAAAACTCTGCCTTGCATTTGGGGCACTTGCCCTTTGTGCCAGCTTTCTCATCCTTGATCTTCAACACCGATTCACAACCGGTGCATGTATATCGAATGGTCATAGAAGTGGCGCTCGGTCAACGGGATATCAAAAACCAGCAAAAACGCTGACTCAATCGAACAGGAATCCTCAATCTGCTCATATTAACTGCATCAATGGCCTTCCGTTCCAGATCCCGCGCAGAAAAAACGCCAGGATGACGAGAATTCATCATCCTGGCGTCGGGATCAGCTATCCATTGGCGGCAAAAAGCGGTGATCAGAAGCTCTGTACAGTGACTCCGCCCGACATATTACCCAAAGACTGCCATACATTTAACCCGATCGACTGCGTGACCGGACGAGCCGAACCGTCAGCCAACCCGACCATGCAAATGTCGCCATGTGACGAACCGGCAAACTGAAAATTCAGCATCTTGTTCGGTCCATCCAGTGTGGAAACAAGATTTGCTGCTCCGCCCCAGGCCCAGCCGTCATACGCAACTTGAAGTGGCCCTCGCGGAGCAACACCCTTCCAGGGAAAGAATCGTTCTGCTTCAGCAAACATGATCGTCTGAGTTGTCCCATCCTTGATGTCTCCCATGCGAACGGAGCTATTCACAGTAAAGATACCCTGATTGCCACTCAACTGATTGAAGTTGTTTGCCAATGTTCGCAGTTGCATGTTCTGAAAAGCGACCTGATCACCTGTCAGATCAAATGCGGGACGACCAACTGAGCCATCAAAGACTATCCCTGAACCCGCACATCCCGCATAATCGATTCCCCCTGTTCCTATCGGACCAGTTGAAACCTTGTTGGCTGACACAGAATCGATGTAGATGTTGTGACCAAAATCCGTTTTGCGATTCATGCTGTTTCTTCTGGAAGGACAGTAAAACGCAGGAATATCAAACGTTGCGGGTGCATAGCCGGCCCTGGTCCAGGCGGCATCATTGTTACCACGCTCCGCATTGTTGATCACGTTGTAGTACGGACGCCACATCTGATAGAGATTATCCTGCTCGATGTACGGCAACAAATGCAACGCCCAGCTGGTCCCATGCAGAGCGAAATTTCGGTTAAGATCGGTCGCCTCAGTAGGATCCACTGTTCGAAAGCCGTTCGGAGTCAGGTCCACACTTCCCGGGTACCGATTCGAGATAACACCCGGCGGAAATACACCATGAGAATCATGATAGTTGTGCATTCCCAGAATCATCTGCTTGATGTTGTTCAAACATCGTGAACGATTCGCTGCTTCTCGAGCACGTTGGACGGCAGGAAGCAAAATGGCCACCAGAATTGCGATGATGGCGATAACCACCAGCAACTCGATCAGAGTAAACCCGCGGGCGCGTGTACGAAGCTGTCGCATGATTAATTGTCTCCCTAGCTGACCGGTGCCTTCAGAACTGAATAAGTCTGAATAAAACGCCAGATCTTACATAGATTGGCTTACGAGTGAGAGATCCGAAGGCCACCGAAATGTTCAGAAATCTCCCGGCACGACACACATCATGGAGGGATTCCTCACAGAGTGCAAGAAAATCACCGCAAAACGCATGCCGTGGGAAGCCTGAGAATCTCAGGCTGGACGAAGACCTTCCGGCGGATTTCTGGCCAGCCGGCAAAGAATCTCAGCCCCTTCCCGAATCAAATCGTCCTCCGCCGCGAAGGAAACGCGAAAATGTGTGTCGGACGGACTGAACACGTTTCCGGGAATGATCAGCAGATTGTTGCGAATCGCTTCAGCCACGAACTCCGTACCTGTCCCCCAGGGAGCTTTGAGAAACAAATAGAATGCTCCTTGACCGCCGAAAATGTCAAAATCTTCCTTCAGAAGCCCAACCAGCAGTTCACGCTTACGACGATAATCGTCGACGTTGTGCTGCAGGTCCAGTTCCCATGCGGTAACCCCCGCCCATTGAACAGGATGAGGAGCACAGACAAATGTAAACTGCTGCAGTTTCATCATCTGCTGGATCAAATACTGCGGCCCATGAATGTAGCCGAGCCGCAACCCTGTCATTGAGTGAGATTTGCTGAATCCATCAATCACAATCGTCCGGTCATTCCATTCCGCAGGACTGTGAAAAGGTTCGTCGTAGCAGAAAACTCGGTAGATTTCGTCACTGATCAGAGCAATGTTCTTTTCCGCAGCAAGCTCAGCAAGCGCCTTTACTTCTGCCTTCGACGCTACGGCTCCCGTCGGATTGGCAGGGCTATTAAAGAGAATAATCTTCGTCCGAGGTGTTATTGCCTTACGAACATCCTCAATTCTGATTCGAAAATCAGGGTATGTCGAAACCTGAACGACCGTCCCGCCAGCCAGAGTGGTCAGGTGCCGATACATCACGAACCACGGATCAAAAATGATCACTTCATCACCCGGATTTATCAGCGTACACAACGCCAACATCAACGCGCCGCTGGTCCCGGAAGTGACAAAAATCCTGCGATCTGAATGATGGTAACGTTCATCAACATCCTTTTGCAGCACGTTCAAAAGAGGGGCTATACCCTGTGTCTGGCTATAAGCGTTCTTCCCATCCTGCACGGCTTTACACAACGCATCTTTGATCGGCTGCGGCGTGTCAAAATGAGGCTGCCCGATGCTGAGATTGACAGGTCGCTTCATTGTTGCAGCGAGATCAAACACCTTTCGAATTCCCGATGCATCGATTCGATGCATCCGATCTGCAATCCAGGTTTCACTCACGAGTTAAGTTCCTAAGTTTTGCCACTAACAATTCACGTTTTCAGGAAGACGGTCGGCGACCCCTGGCATGCCCGAGTTAACGCTCCGATACGCCCCCAACTCCAGCCGGGATCTTGACAATTCCGCCGGGTTCATACAACACCCGCTTAATCGGTACGCTCTACTCAAACACAGGCCAAATCACGTCGATTTTCTCTGAGATTTCCATTCATCCCCTCAGGTTGTTTCTCGAAATCAAACATCGACGAAAACTCAATTGATAAGTTTATACGGTCGATGACTGGCATCGAGTTTGCTCGTGACGCAAGATATCGACGACCTTATTCATTCCTTTCTTGCGGGAGTTCATTATGACACAAGTCCCCAACTCAGGCCCCTGCAGCCTTTGCCTGAGGTTCGTTTTCCTGACATGGACATCTTTTTTGCCAATTGCTTTCTCAGGCTGCGAGGAGGTCCAGAAGGCTGTCAATGACGCAAAATCTGAGGTTTCTGGCTCTCCATCCCCATCTACAACGCCAGCGGTTCCCACAAATGCGGTTCCAGAAAGCATGTCACCGGCAGCCCCTTCACCAGCCCCGGTTGTCGGCCCTACCCCAGCTGAGATCATTGCCCGATTTCAGGCCTTACAACCTTCAGAGATTACCGATGGCGATCTGACGCTGCTGGCTTCCACGTCAGGAACAGAGTCAACCGTCTCCCAGATTAATCTCACCGGCAACCGCCACGTGACGAGCAGCGGCCTTGCTCAACTCGCTACCCTCAAAACGCTGACATCTCTCAATTTGGTCAGCTCTGGACTGTCTCCCGCTGATCTCTCGCTCGTCGGAAATGTGCACTCTCTGAATGAACTTATACTCTCGGCCACACAAGCTGATGACACCGTGATCAACAGCCTCGCTGCCATTCCACATTTGCAAGTACTCGATCTCAGCGGAACACCAATCACTGCAGCCGCAGGCGCAGGTCTCAGCAAAATGCAGGAACTGCGCGAGCTGAAACTTGTTGACACTGCGACGGACGACCAGTTCATCGGACTGATTACTTCCTTACCCCTCCAAACGCTTCGGCTGGGCAGAACTCGGGTTACTGGAGCAGCCGTTCCCGAATTGCTCCGAATGAAGTCCCTGGAGGTTCTGGGTGTAGAGTATAACGGTATTCCAGGAATCGCATGGAAGGGAGCCTCTAAGGCAAATCTGACGGAGCTTTCTGTCGCTGAGACGCCATTTGGGCTTGAAGGTCTGGATGCAATCAAAGGCATGGACTCACTCGAGATCCTGAATATCTACAACACGGGGCTCGTTGAACACAAGGCCGCAAATGTATTTCGATCCTTTCCAAAACTCCGAGTTCTCAATGCTGGTGGCAATGCTGTCAGTGACGCGGGCGTGGAGGTCTTTTTCAAGGGCCTCAAGAATCTTGAAGAATTGTATCTGGGAGGCAACAAGTATATTACGGACCAAGGCCTCGCCTCTCTCACAGGCCTGAAGAAGCTTCAGTTGCTGGATCTCAATAACACCAATTGTGGTCAGGCCGGAGCTCTGGCTCTCAAGAAGAAACTGCCGGACTGCAAAATCAGAGTCAACAACATGGAATACTGATGACCAGCCGTTCGGATTAAGATTATTCAGGAAGCAGGGAACATCAGTGCCCTGCTTTTTCTAATGGGCTTTGCCTCGTCCCATGAGTTATTCTGGCGAACGCTCCGCTCGCAGTGTGGCTGTCAGGTCAGCAGCGCCAGATTGTCGCGATGAATGACCTCTCCATAGGGAACATGCCCCAGCGCAGCGGCAATCTGGTCAGAGCGCCGGCCCTGAATACGTCGAATCTCGTCTGACGAATAATTTGCCAGCCCTCGCGCGATGTCGGTGCCGTCTTTCGTCCGCAGCCCGACCAATGATCCGGATTCAAACTCGCCCTGAACATCGGTAATGCCGACAGCCAGCAATGATCGTCCAGATTCTCGAACCGCCTTTGTAGCGCCTTCATCCAGCACCAGCACTCCAGCCGGAGGTGCTCCAAATCCAATCCATCGCTTCCATGACGGAACAGCCTCGCCCTTGGCCAAAAACAGCGTGCCTGTGGAAACACCATTCCGGATATCGTCCAGCACAGTATCGCTGCGACCGCTGGCAAGAATGACGGTTTCGCCCATTCCAGTCGCTGCCAGAATTGCTTTCAGCTTCGAACCCATGCCGCCGCGACCTCGAGTACTCTGCTCGGCCGCAACCAGCTTCAGCAATGACTCATCAGGCTTCTCAACCAACGGCACAACTTTGCTGGAAGGATTGGATGGCGGACCATCGTAAAGCCCCGCAATGCCCGACAAGATTACCAATAGCGGTTCCGGCAGCAATGTGGCCAGCATCGATGCCAACTGATCGTTGTCGCCTACAGCAATCTCCTTGATGCTGACGGTGTCGTTCTCATTGACGATCGGAATGACATTGAAATCAAACAACGTTCGAATCGTATTGCGAACATTCAGGTATCGCTGTCGATTACGAAAATCATTACCCGTCAACAACAACTGAGCTGTCCGATGCCCGCTGCGCAGCATGGCATCGTCCCACGTCCTCATCAAAGATGGCTGACCGATCGCCGCCGCAGCCTGAAGCTCGGGCAATGAATCGGGTCGCCGATTGAGTCCCAGAATCCCGATCCCGGCACCAACAGCTCCGCTGGAGACCAACACAACTCGCCGGCCAGTTTCCTGAATGCGATGAATCTGATCCGCGATACACTGAATACGAACCAGATCAAGCCGATCATTCTCCGTCGTCAGCACGTTCGTGCCGATCTTGACAATGACAGTCTTGCAGGCCTGAAAGATTTCCTGTCGCACAAGGTCTTGCATGGGTCACTTGGTAGTGGGCTAAATAACTTGCAGACACCTTAAACACCATGGTCAATGGTGCCAACTATGGCACATTAAACGCATGGTAATCGCAGGGTCGGTTTCGTGTCACGACGGGAAATCCGGGCGAGAATCTAAGCGTGTTCAACGAGCCTGGTGCTTTGTCACGCTTCCATTTTGGGGTAGTGGAACTTGCTAAAGGTCCTGTTGTCCTGGGATCTTTAGCAAGATCCACTACCTCCACCCCTCGTTTTTATCTTAACAGAGCACTAGGACAATTCCCGAATGATGCGTTCGATGCTGGCCAACTGAGCTTCCTGCTCGGCCTTCGTGGCTCGAATGCCTTCAACAACGTCCGCCGGAGCTTTCGCCATAAAGCCTTCGTTCTGCAGCTTCTTGTCCGCACTGGCGATAAAACCTCGCAGCTTTTCAGCTTCCTTTTCCTTGTTCTTGCGAACAGCGTCACGATCGATCGAATCCCCAACCGGGATATACCCATCGGCATCAGGCAGCGAAAAACTGACAGAGCCTTCCGGAGCAGTCACATCCAGCCCGGCCGCTTCCAGCATCGTCTTCGAGAGAAAATCGAACTGCCCGGCCACAGCCTTCAATTGCTCCGCCACGTCTGGCGCACATCGCATGAACAGTTTCAGCGGGGCTCCTGGAGAGATCCCGTAAACAGATCGCACATTGCGCACTGCGATGATCGTTTCCTGGAGTCGCTCGAAACGCTTCTCCAACGATTCATCAATCGCATTGAGCGGCATCTCCGGCCACTTTGCGACCATGACGCTTTCCGAAG
>JBILXT010000426.1:0-6000 GCA_044378235.1 Planctomycetaceae bacterium | reverse complement strand
GGTTCAACTCGGGACGCCTTGGCAGAGCCTTTCGACTCAGCCGACGCGCGAAGATCGATGGCAAACACCTGGCGATCCGCCGGACTCGGCAGGTACCGAGTCACCGCAGTCAGCACTTCCTGCACGCCCTTGTTGCGATAAGCGCTGCCAAGGAACACAGGAGTCAGCTGATGCGCCAGCGTGGCTCGGCGAATCACACGGTGCAGGTCTTCTTCCGACGGTTCAACATCATTCAGAAGACACTCCAACAGTTGATCGTCGAGCTTCGACAACGCGTCGAGCAACTGAAGTCGCGACTCACGAGCGGTCCCTTCAAGGTTCTCCGGAATCGCTGTCCGAACGACGTGCTGGCCCTGTTCTCCATGGAAGTACACAGCTTGCATCGTGATCAGGTCAACGACGCCTGCGAAGCCGCTCTCGCTGCCAATCGGAATCTGCAGCGCGACTGCGTTTGTGCGCAGCTTGCTTCGAAGTTGCTCGATCACTCGTTCCGGATTCGCCCCGGCTCGGTCCATCTTGTTGATGAACGCGATCCGAGGAACGCCGTAACGTTTCATCTGTCGGTCCACGGTCAGAGACTGGCTCTGCACGCCACCGACGGCACAAAGAACCAGAATCGCACCGTCGAGAACTCGCAGACTGCGTTCAACTTCAATCGTGAAGTCGACGTGTCCCGGCGTATCGATGATGTTAATTCGATGCTCGTTCCAGCGAACCTGCGTGACGGCCGATGAGATCGTGATGCCACGATCGATTTCGATCTGATCGAAATCCATCGTCGCCGTCGCGCCCTTGCCTTTCACATCACCAATCCGATGAATGCGACCGCAGTAGAACAACATGCGTTCGGTGAGAGTCGTCTTGCCAGAATCAATATGAGCAGAGATACCAACGTTTCTAAGTTGATGAATGGAGTTCATGATCAATAACCCTTCATGAGCCGCGCGATCAGCCTGGTCCTCAAATAAGTTCCGCCACCGGGTTTACCCCGGTGGAGATAGGCTTTTGCACTACGCCGATTCCAAGAGCAGGTGCGACCTGTGTAGTGCAAAAGCCGTTAAACCACCGGGATAAACCCGGTGGCGGACAAGAGTTCGCTTGTTTGAGGCCTGGTGCGCCACACAGTGCGCAGCATCATCGCGGCAAAGAGATGTTCGAGAAAGAACGCGACAGCTCAACCGACCGTCATTCGTAGCAGAGTTCGTAAGAACTCTGACGCACGTTGCTCCACATCGCATCCGAATTCTGACGAATCCGGCTACGGCAGAACGCTCACGAAAACAACGGTCGGAAGCTGACGCACAAGCAAAGCAAGGCGCTGCTGGAATGCGAATCCTCAGGGCGTAAAAAAGGCCCGGTGAGTCACACCGGGCCTGAGCTTTTAACCGTCAGACGTCCCCGATGTCACGCACTACGCAGCAGCGCAGTCATCAATGCAGCTCGGTCCTCCGAAGTTCGGAAGGAACACTGCAGATTAAAGGTGACGAAACGGATCATGGTAACACCTGAGATAGAGGGTTCAGGGAACGTGAACCTGACACCAAACATCGGATGTTGGTTCTCAGGCAATCGAGTGATTTCTCAAAGATCCGCCAGCTCCCTGGTGTTGCAATGCCGTTCGTGGGAACAGAGTTCATACAGCCTGTGCACTCCAAGGATCCTCAGAACGCCGCGCCGCACCCTGGGAGAGGGGGTCTATATCTCAGCGCCTCCTCGAGCAAGCTGATCGACAAACTTCAGCAGAGTCGGAATCCTGAACGAACCGTGCATACTACGAACATGTTCCGCAGCATCGAGTTCGTTGAAGCCAGCGGCGGTCACGATTAGCGGTTTGGAGCTGCCATTGCGATAGACGTCGATTCCTGGTGCGTCGTGGAATCGTGTCTTGGCGACGCCGATGACGGGGGTGGTTTCGCAGAATGTCTGGAATAGTTTTGCGCCCAGACCCGGCCGCCCTGCGTGGTCCAGCCAGACATAACCGTCGATGAGAATCGTCGAAGGTTTCTCAGGGGTGGACTCGAGAGCTTTCTGAAGACATGGCAGTTCACGGCGAAAGAACTCACCAGGCTGATACGGGGCGACGTCTGCAACGTCAACGACATTCATCCACCTCGCCGTGCCACCCGTCCATTGGTCTGCCAGCAGAATCGCGGCGCGAGCTGTGGAATGTTCATCGGAACACTGGACATCAAGGAAAGCGATCATGTTGTGAGACCAGTGTGCAGAGCCTTCTTGTGAACCTTCCTTTCTGGCACAGGAAGGGCAAACGTTCATGACCGTCGCTGGGGTGTCCGACAGGAATGTCCAATCGGTCTCGTTGGGTCTGAAAAATCGACAAGCATCTCAGGCTCAGCTGCAAACATCGGGCGGTGTTCGCTTAGGGTTGCGCAAGGGCTTTCGTCAGCAGGCATGATGTCGACGGCACTGGAGTCCCTTCGCGGTAGAGCTGCAGCAAACGACGTGATTGCTGAGCCAGCAGTCGGCGTACTTCGCGGCGCTCTCCCTTGATGCGAGGAATCTTAATCTGATCGTAAAGCGTGGTTTGATGTCGCATCCAGGCAATGACTGCGGCTTCTGCTCGTTGTTCGATTGGAATGCGCTGAGTTCTTGCGACTGTGCCGCTGCCAACAGGCGTGGCGTGAGCAGCAATGGCATCCGCAAGTCGTTCGGCTAGAGCTTGATACATCGGGGCAAAGGCGAGGAATTGCAGGACCGAGTCGCGAAACGAAACGACGTACTCGGTCTGCACCTTCTCTCTTCGTCGTGCTCCGGCGGCCTGCTTTTTCGCATAGGCTTCGGTGGAACGTTCGGCTTCCAGTTGCTTCATCGCCGCAGCGATGTTGGCTTTGGGAGCCCAGACGCCCTGAGAAAAGATCTTGCGACCTCGCTTTTCCTGCACAGTCCACGACGGCCCGGCCGCTTTGACGCGGCGAGTCAGGCCGGGATCTCCGGGAAGCAGAAGCGACCAGTCCTGCGGCGGTGTCAGGACCTGGCCATCAGTTGTGAGAACCGTTTCCGGGCGCGGGCCCGGAGCAACGATCAGATTTTCAGCAGCCATCCGTTGCTATCCACAGAAAGTCGAGCCGATTAGGAATCAACCGCAGCAGCTTCCTGAACCTTGTGTTTCGGCCGCACAGCTTTTTGTGTGAGGCGTATTCCAGAGATCCAGCAGCTTCGATGATTCATAATCTCCGGCCGTAATCTGGAAGCCCAGATCGGAAATCATGCGGAAGTCTTCTTCAGCCTTCTGCCCCGGCGTCGTCAAATAGTCACTGACAAACATCGAGTTGGCCGGATAAAGGCCCATCGTCTGCATGGATCGCAGATTGACTTCTCGCCCGCCAGCGATTCGCAGCTCGGCTTTCGGATTTGTCAGACGGAACATCGCCAGAACCTTCAGGCAGAAGCGAGGATCCAGTTCGCGGACAGCCTGAAGAGGAGTGCCTTCGATCGAGTTCAAAAAGTTGATCGGAATCGATTCAACATTCAGCTCAGACAGTTTGACGGCCACATCGACGACGTCTTCGTGAACTTCGCCCATGCCCACGATCATTCCGGCACACAGTTCCAGCCCGGCGCTGCGGCAGATGTCGAGCGTTTCGAGGCGATCTTTGAATGTGTGAGTCGTGCAGATTTCTTCGTGATAGCGTTCGCTGGTGTTCAGGTTATGGTTGACTCGATCCACACCAGCAGCCTTCAGCTTGAGAGCCTGGTCAGGCTTCAGCAGTCCGAGGCAGCAGCAAATGTGCAGGCCGTATTGATCTTTGATCTGACGCACGACGTTGGCGACGTGATCGACTTCGCGATCGCTGGGGCCGCGTCCACTGGCTACGATGCAATAGGTTCGAGCTTTGCTTTCTGCCGCTTTGCGAGCGCCGTCCAGCAGTCGCTCGGCATTCAGCATCGCATACTTTTCAATCGGCGCTTCGGAGATCTTGGACTGCGAGCAGTAGTTGCAGTCTTCCGGGCAGAGGCCGCTCTTGGCGTTTTTCAGATAATAGAGCTGGACCGTCTTCCCGAAGTATTCCCGGCGAACGCGATAAGCCGCGTCCAGAATGGCCAGCAGTTGGTCGTCGTCGGCTCGCAGGATTCTCATGGCATCTGCGCGCGACAAAGATTCGCCCGCGAGGACCAGATCGGCCATTTCGTTCCAGGACAATTCGGATCGCGACGAATCAACAAATTCAGAGACTTCAGAAACAGACATTCCGGAACCACTTGAGCTGAAGATAGAGAAATATTCCATGCGCGGCCACGATTGAGGCTATCTCGCTGAATTATCCGGCGAACACGCGGCCTCAATTCACACCCGGCAGAGATAGTCGGACGCGGAGTCTACAGAAAGCCCGAGTCCGTTTCACGCATAGAAGTCTCACCCGTTGTTGTTTGACTCATTTTCAGGGTACCATATCGGTTAATTGTCCGAGATTTTGGTAGTAATGGACTTTCCAGTGGCTGACTTTCGCCGAAAACGCCGTCATCTGAGCTTGCCCATCTGGAGCAGCGTTCTGTTGATGACCGTCAACATTGCCCTGATGGCCGTTTTGATCGTGCTTTTGGCCCGGCAAAGCTCGTGGCTCGCACTGACGCTGGGATCGATCGCGCTGGCGATCAGTTTGTTCGGGATTTCGTTCTATTCGTTTCTGACCATCAAAGAGATTCAGCTCAATCGACGACAGTCCAACTTCGTGGATAGCGTGACGCATGAGCTGAAAACTCCGATTGCCGCGCTCAGGCTTTATCTGGATACGCTGCTGATGCGCGAGCCGGATGCGGCGGATCGGCGGGAATTTTATGAGACGATGAATACTGAACTGGGACGGCTCGATCGATTGATCAATCAGCTGCTTGAGGTTGGACGGCTTGATGCCATCGGGCATCAGACGGAGCCAGAGACGATTCATCTGGAAGATTTGCTTCGCCAATGTGCGAACGCGGCATGCCTGCATCACAAGCAGGAGTTCAATGATGTGTTTCGATTTGAAGTGGCTCCGCTGGCGTTAACGTCACGTCGTCTGCTGCTCGAAATGATCTTCGGGAATCTACTTGATAATGCCGTGAAGTATGGAGGGAAGCCTCCTAAGGTCACTGTGCACGCGTTTTCTCGAGGACGCAATCAGGTCGTCGTGAGAGTTCGTGATAACGGAGCAGGGGTGGCACCTGAGAATCGGCGGCGTATCTTTCAGATGTTTGTTCGAGGCAATGATGAGCTGCATCGCACGAAAACAGGAACCGGATTGGGACTCTATATTGTGCGAACGCTGGTCGGGTTGCTGAAGGGCCGAGTTGTTGTGCTGGATGCGGAATCCGGCGGTGGATCGGTCTTTGAGGTGACTCTGCCCGGGAGACAACTGGATCTTCCGGAGTCTGAGCATCGCGAGACTCGCAGCCGCGTGTCAGAGCTGGCGTTGTCAGGAAAAGAGAAGACACAATAGCGAGGAGTCTTTGCCCTGTGGAAGTTTTCAATCCACAGGTAGGCTTCGATGATTCGCCGTTTGTTGTAAGGGAGTTTGAGCCATGAGAATTCTGGTCGTTGAAGATGAAGAGGCGATCGCCAGAGGCCTGCGGTTCAACTTCGAACGTGAAGGATATCAGGTCGATCTGGCGCCCGATGGGCCGACTGCTCTGGAGCTTTATGAGTCGGCTCAGCCGCCCGTAGATCTGGTCGTTCTGGACCTGATGTTGCCCTTGATGAGCGGTTACGAAATCTGCCGAACACTTCGGCGACTGGATACGGAAATTCCTGTGCTGGCGTTGACCGCGCGGACGTTGTCAGAAGACAAAATTCAGGCGTTTGATTGCGGCGTCGATCAATACATGACGAAGCCGTTCTCTTTGCCGGAGTTGCTCAGTCGAGTTCGAAATCTGCTGGATCGTCGTCGCCGCAATCTGGAACGCAGGTCGGTTCGGCCGACCAATGATGTGGTGCGTTTTGGCGATGTGATTGCAGACTTTGGCCGCTTTGAGATTCGTCATAAAGATGAAGTTCACACGATGACA
>JBILXT010000083.1:0-21477 GCA_044378235.1 Planctomycetaceae bacterium | reverse complement strand
AGGGAGATACATCGAAATCCGCGGAGATCAGTCCGGCTGTTCCTGTTAAAGCCGTAGAATCTCCTTTGGACATGTTGAAAAAGAACAAGGATGCACCCGCAGCGGCACCTGCCGCAAAACCTCCGATCTCACCTAAAACGGCAGTCGCGAAGGAACAGGGCCAGAATCCGACTGTAGCCGTTCCGAAAGTCGCTAGTCCGATCACAGCACCAACGGATTCAGAAAAGCAGGTACTGCGGGCGGTCTACATGGAAACGATCCGACCGTTTCTCGCAGAGTTCCGTACTCGGCGATCGGTGATCTCTTCGCCATTGGCCTCGAGCGAAGCAGCACGAAGATTGTTTCACGAAAAGGAATCATCATTGCCTTCAGGGCTTCATCCGCTGCTTAACGAATTGAATGGATACTGCGAGATTCGAAGGCAGATCGAACAGCAGCGAAGAGTTCTGCGCTGGATGCACTGGTGGCTGATGGTGCACGTTCCGGCTTCCATGGTGCTGATTGTCTTTCTGGTGGCCCATGTGATCATGGCACTTCGAGTTATCCCGTTTTGATGGCAAGAGTTCTCATTCGCAGTTGTTTCGATTTTGGAAACCACTCTGGACATATAGATTCTGATGGAAAGATCATCACTCAGCCGAGACTTCTCTGCACGAGTTCAAACCAACTTCCACAAACGAGGCGATCCTTTTCGCTTCCGAATGTGGATCGTTTCCCTTTGCGCCAGTGTTGTTGCCTGCTTGTGGCTGGTGTGGAACAGTGTTTTCGGCAGTCCGGACATCTATCACGCCGGCAATCTTTCAACGCCGCATCGGATGTTTGAGCATCGTTGTGAAGCGTGTCATGCTCCCTTTCGTGGTCCTCTGGAGCGACTGTTGCTGCAAGGCGTGGGCAATGATGCAACGCCAACCTCCGCACCCGACAAGAAGTGTCTGGAGTGCCACGCGGGCGAGGGACATTTCTTTGCAGACAAAGCTGATACATCCGCCAAAGACGGTGATTCAGCATCGAGTCAGAAGACGCTGGCGGCTCATGATCATCACTGTGCTGAGTGTCATCGAGAGCATGGCGGTGAACAGGATTTAAGCCGTATATCCAATGCGTTCTGCATCGAATGCCATGGACAATTGCATGAGTATTCGAACGAGTCAAAAAAGATCAGGAATCTGACATTTCAGGATGGTGGAAAAAAGAATATCTCCACTTTCGCAGATCATCCCGAGTTTGCACTGCACACGCTTCAGGGGGCGGCTGGCGATGCCGCGTTGCCCAAGTTACATGGCGCGTCAAGTGTAGTGGAATTCTTCCAGCGAACTGGTGAACAGCAGCCACGATGGCAGGATAAGGCTCGAATCCGGTTTAATCACTCAAAGCATCTGAACACAAAAGATCCGCGAGGACTTCCGGATGCGAGAGGCGAGTATCATAATCTGCGGGACAATTGCAGTGCGTGTCATCGCCCTGATGCCGAACGTCTTGGCATGGAACCGATCAACTTCGAGATGCATTGCAGTTCCTGTCATCCGCTGGTGTTCGATGCAGACCAGGTTCGCAGAAAAGATGGAACACTCTTTCGCATCGACTGGGATAGCACTGATAGTGGCGGGGCGCGACTACGCAATGTGCTGAATCCGGAAGAGCAGTACGATATCGAAGAGTTCCGGAAAGAGGATTCACCGTTCGATTTGCTTGTGGCTCCTCATCAGTCTCCGGAGGAGGTTCGAGGGTTTCTGACAGATCTTTATACCCTGAACCTGATTCGCGAGGCGCGGGGTGCGTCAGCCGACATTCGGCCGAACAATGTTGTTCGTGAATTGCCCGGAAAGTCTGTTCCATCAGGGGCCGATCCTGCTGCTGCACGGGAGAAACTTGACTCGGTTGAGCAGCAGATCCATCAGGCAGAATCGTTGGTACGAGCTGAGTCGTTCGGAAAAGTCGGCCAGCCTGATCTCCCGAACCTGTTTCGATCGCTCAATTGGCTGCAGGGATCGGGGGGATGCAACTTTTGTCATGAAGGCAGTAATTCGGCGGACCAGGATTGGACCGTCCGAAAGCCGGATATTCCAACGAAGTGGATGAAGCATGCGAAGTTCAATCACGACTCACACAGGGCGCTTAACTGTGTCCAATGTCACTCTTCTTTAGAAAAGTCCGGTGATATGGTGATTGGCGAGAACAATGTTCCCGACATTTACCAGAGCACCAGCACCGGCGATATCCTGATGCCTCAGGTCGCACTCTGTAAGACGTGCCACAATGAATCCGGTGTTGAGGGTAGTAACAATAATGGTGCTGGAAGTGACTGTTTGGAATGTCACATCTATCACAAGAGAGACTTCGAGGATCACAAGAGAGACCTCAAGACGCATGGAGGCATGGACCTGAAGAAATTTCTGGGCATGGATGCTGGCCCGAAATCCGGAGAATGAGTTGTGAGTTCTCGACGAAATCATGCGTCCCGCCGCGAGTGTCTTCGAGCTTTGATTCAACTGTCGCGACGTGATGCCAGATTCATGCTGATGATGGTGATGTTGCCCTGGTGCGACTTGCGGACCATTTCTGCGGGCGACGATCCCGCGCAGATCAGCGCGGAGTTATCGCACAGCTTGCATACCTCGCAGAATCTCCTTGGAGTTAACTCATGCGTGGCCGCCAGTTGTCACGGCGGTGGTCGTCTGTCTGAGGGACGGAGCTTTGCCGCCTATCAGATTTGGGCTCGTAAAGATCCCCATGCGACAGCCTTTGCGACGCTCAGTAACGCCGAATCCCGGCAGATGATGGCATTGCTGAATAAGGGCAAGGATGCTCCAACCGGGGATGCGACTCAGGATGTCCGCTGTCTGAGCTGTCATAGTACGACAGAGACCAATGACGGTCGCACGCTGGCTCCTGCGGATCATCATCTCCGTGATGGGGTGAGTTGCGAATCGTGTCATGGTCCTGCCAAAAAATGGCTGGGACTTCACAGCACTCGCGAATGGAAGGCGCTGACCGCAGAACAGAAAAGTGAACACGGCTTTCTGGATACCACGACAGACCTCGCGGCACGCGTGAAAATGTGTGCGGACTGCCACATCGGAAGTCCTGGGCGTGATGTGAATCACGATCTTATCGCAGCTGGGCATCCTCGCCTGAATTTCGAGTTCAGTGCGTATTATGCCAATCTGCCGAAACACTGGGGAGTGACCGACGTCGATGGTGCTGAACCTGCGGATGTTGAAAAGGATCCCGCCTTCGAAGCCCGAGCGTGGCTGACCGGGCAGCTTGTTTCTTCGCGAAGCTCTTTACAACTGCTGCAGCATCGCGCAAAACCAGAGAATCCATGGCCTGAACTGGCTGAGTATTCCTGCTTTAGCTGCCACCATGATCTGAAAAGTCAGAGCTGGTATCAGACAAAGGGAAAATCCAGAGGGCAGTTTGCGTGGGGGACATGGAACTATGGCACTTTGCCGGAACTGTTGCAGGATGACAATGCACTGCAGGAGTTTGAAAAGTTGCGGCTGCTGATGCAGAAGCCCTTTCCTGAAGCAAAGGATGCGAATGAAAGAGCCAGGACGCTTGAACTCTCTCTGAACAAATTGATCGCTGAAGAATCAGTCCGCGGCTATTCCAGCGAGGAACTTGATCAGCTCTCTCTTCGTATTGTCGCAAGTCGCCGCAGCAGAGAGGAAACCGCCGGTGCCGTTGCCAGTTGGGATCAGACGGCCCAGTTATATCTCGCAACGACGGCATTGGCTCTGGCGAGCAGCAAAGTCGGAACAGATGAAATGAGGTCTGCTTCGATTCGGCAGGAGCTGGATCAGATCCGGAAAAAACTGATGTTTGGACACCCGAAGGAGAACCCGAGTCTCTTCAACGAAAGTCCAGCCGACTACTCGGAGCAGGACGTTATCGCGATTCAGCAGGGGTTTAAGAACATCGAGATGAAACTCCGTGACGCAGACAAAGAACTGCCATAGCCTGAGTTCATTGACGGTAGAGATCAACGTGTTCATGCATGGGAGAAGCCTGATGTCAGGCAAAGTGTTGATTTTCAGTATAGTTGCTGTCTTGCTGACTTCACTGAGCGTTCAGGCTCAGGGGCAAACAGCCGACAATTCTCCGCCGTCTGTTCAGGAAGGCCAGCCAGCCTCCCATGATTTTCTGGGCCTGAAAGACTGCTATAGCTGCCACACAAATGGATTTCCGAAAGATGATTTCGGGAATCAGTTCGGAATCATGGCCAATGACAGCTGGATTCGTGGTGATGAAGTACGAATCTGGGGCAAGGATGACAAACATGCTCAGGCCTATACGTCTTTGCTGAGTGAGACAGGTAAGCGAATTGGCAATGCGATGTCGCCCGCTGTGGTTTCTCACCACGATAAACGATGTCTCGCGTGTCACACTGGGTTTCCCGTTGCATCCATGGAAACAGAGACAGGAGAAGCTCATGGGCCCATCAAAGCCGAGTTGTATGAAAAAGATCTGCGAATCACGGTCGGGGTTAGTTGTGAAGGCTGCCATGGTGAGGCGCGGGAATGGCTGAGTGCTCACATCAGCAAAGACAACTGGCGTTTCCTGAGCAACGAGCAAAAGTGCGAGAAAGGTTTCACTGATGTCCGGTCTGTAATTTCCCGTACGAAGTTGTGTCTGTCCTGCCACTTGGGAAATGCTGCCGAAGGTCGAGTCGTAACACACGAAATGTATGCCGCTGGTCATCCACCATTGCCGGCCTTCGAACTGGAGACCTTCGAAGCCGCGATGCCGAAACACTGGCGTTCACTCGCAGAGAAAGGGGAAGATGTTCGACAGGAGTTTCTGACAAAAACTGATCAGCAGGCCCCGGGCGATGAATTGTCCCGCAGTAAATCCTTGTTGGTGTCTTCGCTGGTGGCCAAGAGTGAATCATTGAGACTGACCGCAGATCTTGCTGAGGGCGTCGTTTCAGATCAGATTCTAAAACCGCAATGGCCTGAGTTTTCTCAGTACGATTGCTATGCCTGCCATCATGACCTCAAGAGCGAAAGCTGGCGGCAGAAAGTCCAGCATGTAGGAAGCCCGGGACGGCCTGTTCTGACGCCATGGCCCGATGCAATCCTGCAAATTGCGATGCAACAGAGTTCCGAACCAACTTCACTACAGCAGGCCCTTGCAGAAGTAGAAGCTGCGGCGATCAAATCTCCGTTTGGTGATACCGTTACTTTGATTAGTTCAGCCAGGAAAGCCGCTGATTTGGCAGAAGAAATGGCGCTGGCTATCAATCAGTCGAAACTGACCGAGGTCGAAGGACGCGTTGTTTTGAAGCGAATAGTGGAAACGGGAGCGACAGAAGTTCTCGATTACGAGTCTGCACGTCAGCTTGTGTGGGCCTATTCGGTAATCAAAAATGAACTTCATCCGCAGCTAAAAGAGAAATCAGACGATCAGCATTCAAAGATCCCACTGCCTGATGAACTGAATGATCTGAGCCAGGTCTTTCTTCTGGATTTTCAGAGCGTGGGGCGTGACGCAAAACATACTGTGCCTTCTGCGAAGGAAGCCAGGGACGTTAAGGAAGTGGATCTCGCACAAGTGCTGCCTCCAATCGCCGGATATGACCCCTCAGTGTTTCAGGCTGTTTTTGCTGATCTGAAGAAGAAGACACCCTGAAGGCGCTGCTGCGAAATGTTCGCAGGTGATATGCTGGAAATGGTTTGGTATGTGATTAGGGAAAGGCGGCCCGATCAACGCACCGGCCAAACGCACCCGGCGAGCCCACAGCGTGAGCTGTGCGGGTAACACCCTGTCCGTGACTTGGTGTATTTTAATGACAGCATTCGTGACCGCGTGTGGCGGTGGGGCGTTGGAGAAATGACCCGCACGGCTGACGCCGTGGGCTCGCCAGTTTTGTGGGGCTTGGTTTGCTGTTGCCGTTTTGATTGTCTCGATCACAAACACAACGGCGAGCCCACAGCGTGAGCTGTGTGGGTATCACCCCTGTCCGTCACTTGGTGTATTTTGATGACAACATTCGAGACCGCATGTGGCGGTGGGGCGTTGGAGAAATGACCCGCACGGCTGACGCCGTGGGCTCGCCGGTTTCGGGGGGCTTGGTTGCTGTTGCCGTTTCGATTGTCACGATGACAAACACAACGGCGAGCCCACAGCGTGAGCTGTGCGGGTAACCCCCTGTCCGTGACTTGGTGTATTCTGATGACAACATTCATGACCGCGTGTGGCGGTGGGTTGTTAGCGAAAAGACCCGCACGGCTGACGCCGTGGGCTCGCCGTTTTTTGGGGGGGCTTGGTTGCTGTTGCCGTTTCGATCGTCACGATCACAAACACAACGGCGAGCCCACAGCGTGAGCTGTGCGGGTATCACCCCTGTCTGGCACTTGGTGTATTCTGATGACAGCATTCGAGATCGCATGCGGCGGTGGGGCGTTGGAGAAATGACCCGCACGGCTGACGCCGTGGGCTCGCCAGTTCCGGCGGAGAGCACGGTACGTATCCAGAATCATCGCTGACCAGAATCATCGCTCAATCGTGGTTTGAACGAAGATGGTATGATTCTCGGAGAACCACTCAGAGGCGGCGTAGGGTCCACATCGTCCTGATCCGATTCCCGGTTTCCTGTCAGCAGCGGATGCCGGCTCTCACCATAGAACTGATCCACCTGGTAGTGCAGCCTGATTTCGCGTTTGCGAGGATCGGTGATGGTCCAGTCTCTGACAGGGTCAAAGACCGTCCATGGATTGCCGTTCGGCCGAAGATACATTTTCTTCTGGTCAGCAAGGCTGAGTGGTCGAGCGCCGACTCGGCCAAAGACGGCGATCTGATTGCCCGATTCATCAACGGCTCGATCTCGATCAACTCCCTCGGAGATACACAGAGCATGGCCTTCCTTGGGGATCTTGAATGTCGCGACCAATTCCGGAGTTGGGCGAGGACTGAAGCCGGAACTTCCCGGTGTTTCGGGGGATGTCAGTTGCACGACTCGAAGCCCGTTCTTGCCGTCGGCTAGATAGGCGAACTCGCTCGTATACGTAATCCCCAGCTTCACGTCGTGCAGATCGTTGATCTTGCCATGAGCATTGTAGACCTGGTCAACGAAAGGATTGAGAGGAT
The DNA here is from genome assembly GCA_044378235.1 of Planctomycetaceae bacterium. Lineage (GTDB taxonomy): Bacteria > Planctomycetota > Planctomycetia > Planctomycetales > Planctomycetaceae > SXXK01. Next base: position 14,388 of record JBILXT010000083.1, on the reverse strand, counting down.
CCTTGACGTCAACGATGACAAGCCCATCTTTTCCTCCTGCGATATACGCATAGGTCCGTGCAACATAAAGATTGTAAGAATGCGGCAATGGCAAAGTCGTCTTCAGGACTGGTGCCGATGGCTCGGTGACATCCAGGACTTTCAGACCATCGTCATCTATCAGGAATCCATATCGGAACTGCATCTCGACGGCTCGTGGATTGTTGAGCACGTCGGCACCAATGACGCTGGTGACGTAAGGATGCTGAGGGTCCTCAAGTGAAACAACGACCAGTCCTGCACTACAGCAGACGTACGCGTACGTTCCAAAGATCGTGACGGACTTTGCCCCGTGCAGCATTCCGCCGGGATTAAAGACGACGTCCTTCTTGACGAAGTTATTCAGCGGATTTCCATCCAGCAGTGTGGCCACACCAATCAGGATCAGGCCTTCGTGGAAGTCGGTTGCATAAATGTAACCGTACATCGCGTGAATAGCCTGTTCATGATTCTCCGGCTTATGAGTTCTGGTCGGATCTGGTGCAATCGTTGTGGGAGCCGCGATATCCGTGGCAAATTGAGTCTCGACCGAGAACTTTTGTCCCAGCGGCGAAACCGGTGCAGTCACAATTCGTTCAGAGAATCCTTTGTGCTCGATAAAGGCAACGTCGTAGATACGAACTCCACCTTCTCCGCAGGCTGCATAGCAGTATTCGCCACGCAGCTGGATGCTCTGGACATTGTTCTTCTTATGAGGCTGGAAGACGTTGTCACCAATGTCATTCCCTGGATGCTCGTGAGCATGCTCCAGTTCCCCGTGATGTTCTTCATGCTTCTTGAAGCGTTCCGGATAAACAACGCGGTGCATGGAACTGCCAATGACAGTTTGTGGTTCGTCTCTCTCAGTGACCGGCACGGCAAAGAGTCCGTGATCACCAGCTCCCACCCAGCAGTTTCTTCCGATGAAGTTCAGGTAATTTGTTCCCTGCATCATCAATTGAGCCAGCAGAGCATTGTTGTCGTTTTTGTTCGAAAGATGGCAATCGGTGCACGACTTGGTTTCACCTTTTCCGCGGACGGTGTGAGGCACATTCGTACTGAACGCGACTCCGCTCTGGCCTTCCGATGAGATCGTCTGCTGCTGCAGATAGACTGCCTCACGATTGGCATTGTATGATCCCACATGAATCGCACAGGACGATCGAGAAGGACCGATACGATTACCCGTGACGTTTCCATCCCGTGCGAGCATGTAGACTTCATCGCGCAGGGTCTGGAAGTTGTAGGCAACGTGATTTCTGGAAATATCGCCTTCGTTGTGAAGGCTGGGCCCCTTCTTGTTGGCTTTCTGCGGCAGATGACATCCGTAGCAGCTGGGATTCCATGAAGAGTGACAGGCGATACATGACATGACGTCATTATTGTGAGCACACGGGCGACCATCGGAGTCTGTATTTCCCCAGGCAAACCCTTCGTTCTCAGTGAGCCTCACGGTCTTTGCCAGCGCGGCCACTGGGTTGTACTTCTGGTGCTTAGGGTCAATTGTGTCGGCGACCTGAGTGACTTCCCAGCTGAGATCCTTTTCAACCATCGAGTTCTGAATGATTCGGTTGCCGACCTGTTCAAATCGCCGTTTACCGAATGGCGTACGCATCTCTGTGAGATTCCGTCCAACGGTCTTTCCGTCACGTTCTTCCGCGGCTGGTCCTGAAGTCCGCATTTGCGGTCTTCCATCGACCCATTCAGCGGCCGATTTTGTTGCCGTTCCATGACAGTCGATGCACTGAATTTCTATCGCTGCTCTGACTTCGCCATAGAGTTTCGTGTTGCCGTGAACATCCTGAACAAAATGGCAATCGACGCAATGCATTCCCTTTTCGAGATGGATATCCAGCATGTGGACCGGAACATCTTTACGTTGGCTCAATAGCTTCTGCTCTTCTGCTTCAACAGCCTTCAGTAATTCCGGATCAGTCTCCGACCAGTCTCGATTTCGTTGAAGCTCTTTGGCGAGTTCCGGGATTCGAACCGCCAATTGTCGTTGCGCAGGAGTTGGATCAGGGATCCTGTTGCCAAAATGATCCAGCAGAATTCCGTCTCTGTCCTTTTTGAAGACCGCCTGAAAGACCCAGCCGTGCCCATGAAAATCAGCAAACTGAGTCTTCTCAAGCTGCGGATTGAGTTCCGATGTCTTCGACAGGAACTCCGGATCGGACCATTTTCCGCGGGCCGTTGCTTCGTTTGGGTCTGACATTGTCGACTGAAGAAACTGTTCGGATGTGGGGTGTTTTTCATGAGGCGGATACATGAACTTGCCATCCGTCTCAAGATCCCACCACATGTAACCCAGGTAACTGTTCATCACAGTCGTTCCTGGGTGGATATGGCAGACAATACACTGACTTGTAGGGATCGCTCTCGTGAAGCGATGCGCGATGGGGTGTCCGGGTTCGTCCTTGGGAATCGTAGGATCCGGGTTGCCGACAAACTCGTCCCACTCTGAAGCGGCTAGTCCTTTGTTTCCATATTTAGCAAATGGGCCTGAGTGCACATTCGATCGGTCATTGGCATAGACCATATGACAGGCCGCGCAACCACTGGAACGAAAATCGCCGGCATGATCGTTGGTGCCCATGAAGTTCAGAGTCGGATCCAGCAGTCTTGTTTTCTGCAGGCCGATAAAGACAGGGTCAGTTCTGGTCCCGGTTCCCAGTCCACGATTACTCAGACGCAATCTTGGTTTGCCGGGCTCCTCAAGTCTCTCTGGAATGGCCGCATCAGGAACAAATCGACCCCCGCGTTCAAAGATGCGGAGAATATTTCCTGGTTGAGTCACCTCGAAGCGTGGCAGTGGATCGAGATAAGGAAGGACGCCTTTTCGAGCCGTCTCTTCAGGGGTGGGGGCAGGAACGGTCTGAAGCCGTTGGGGCACTCCGTTCATGCTGTAACTCTCGCCGTACTGTGACCACTTATTCGGGGTTGCTCCATTGTTATACAATGCGGCACCCCAGAGCATACAGCCGTGAGTCATCATGCTCTTCTTGACTTCCAGCGTTTCCTTGCTGTGGCAACCCGCTGTTCCGCAACTAATGTGGGCAATACGCAGATCTCCCGGGTTCATAAATCGAATGAACTCAGGACTTTCATGATTCAGAGCTGTATAGGAACGAACCGGGTTTCCGGATGTCCTGAAGACTTCCGCAAATCGTGGGTGGACGTGAGCATGCTTCTTGTCCGTTGCTGACGCATTTCCGCCGTGGCAATCAACACATCCCAGTTTGACGGACGAGCTGTAATGCGGATCATGAGCATCTTTGTGGCACTTGATGCAACCAGTACTCTTGGCTGCTGCCGCAGTACTTGTCTGACGAGACAAATCGACGCCGAGCAGTTCGGGAGGAAGCGGAAACGGATTTGATGACTCAGTCGCTTGTCCGGAAGACCCTGATGACGATTCTGTGCCATCACCAACGCGGAGTGCGTTCAGAATGACGCTGGAGTTCTCTGGTTCCTCTGCCGCATAAGACACAGGGCTCAGATGAACAATTGCTGCGGTGAATGTCAGAGAAAACACGCACACAGCGATGGACGATGTGATGAAGGCTGTCTTTGTCTGATTCCGGGGCATTCTCAGGGACATTTGCATTTCCATCCATGGACTATCATACATCAGCACTTAACGCCAACCTGATGCCTGAACACTGTGCCGGACAGACTTTCCGATCTAAACAATCATCATTCGAAATATGGCGAGCACACTAGTAGGTAAGGACCAGATCGAGGAACAGTGCGTGAAGAGTCTCTGCTTTTCCGGGGCCGGTGCTGTTGACCGAAATCGGATCAGTCACGCCGAACAGGTCATCAAATCCTTTCCCGGGAATCAAACTTGAAACACCACCAGCCACAATAATGTTGTCACTTAACCGAGGTCTGTATTCGAGTCCCAAACTCAGATCTGTTCCGATTCGTCGGCGAATGTTGTCTTGAAAGGCGAAGCGTTCAAGAGACTCTGTCGTGTCGAACCAAAGCAGATTGACGTTCGTAATGGCTTTCACCTTCGGTGTGATTTCAAAATCCATTCCTGCATTAACAAGGTGCAGCCCTGGATTCACGAAATTGCTTTGGCCCTGTGTTTTGCTGGATCGCAGGTCGGGTACAAGACTGTCTCGCTGCACCAGATTGACGCCGAACAGGCGAATAGACTGACGTTGCCAATAGCTAAACTGACCACCGGCGAAGTTGGGGTTATCCAGAATCGTATCAAAGCCTTCGGCATAGCAGTCGTTCGGGTTATCGTCCCCTGAGGCCCAGAAGTACGACGTGCGAAAACGGACCCAGTCACGATCGTAGGACAACTCGGCCGCCGCCATATTGGCTCGAATATGAGACTCCTGTCCCTGGATCGGATTGAAGCTGTCTCGCCCCTCAACATGATAGAAGGCGTGAGACACATTGATGCGTCCAATGTGACCGTCGCCAGCCCAGCCCATGTAGTATGCTTCAACTCGATGAGGCTGATAACTGCCGGCAGGGTCAGGCCGTACCAGGAAGTTGTTCCTGTCAAACTCCGTGCTTGGCCCATCATTGTTGTAGTGAAAGCTCAGTTGACTCGTGTAGCCAGGGAAAATGAAATCCTGTCGAAAGTAGTTTGCGATCAGAGTTGTCTGGTTTCTGTCATTGAAAGTATTCAATCCGCTGTTTGTTTCCTTCTCAGTCTGATCTACGAAGATCAAATTGAATTGATCTCGATTTGCCAGGCGAGTTCCAAACAGGCGTACGGCCCGGTTGGTGTCGGCGAAGATGAAACCTCGGAAGTCGCTGACAAATGGCTGTGACCCGGCCCGTACGGACAGGAAGTCATAATCAGGACTCAGATCTGCCAGCTTGGCTTCAACAAACCACTCTTCCAGAGCGACGTCTGTACGAAAGCGAGTCTTGCCTGCTCGCACATCCGGATTCACCACGCCCAGTTCTTTGACTGACAGATAATTCATGTTGAAAACAGGCGTGACGCGAACCTGCCAGTCGAACGGTTTAAAAGCCGTGTCTCCATGAGACAGGCTCATCTGCAGCTTGAGATTGTTCTGGAAGAAGTACTGGTCCGGTTTGCCAAAAAACTCATTCTGTCCAGGATTCACTGTGCTCTCGAAAGGCGTTGTTCCCGTTGGTACCTGACGATACTCATTCAGCATATTCTCCGTCGCCGTGATGTTGAAGAACGTATGCTGGCCGATGATCGGATAATCGCCTTTCAGGACATTCTGGTTGTACGGATCCCACCAATGACCTTTCTCGTAAGGCTGATCATCCATTCGAGGATTGCCTTTGCCATAACGATCCCATTCCGGGAAGCCTGTTCGCCACCGATCTTCAAGCGGAACGAAATGCTCGCTCTGCTGTGTCTCACTTGGTAGAACGCTGGACGGGCCCGTAAAACCTAATGGCGGGTCGAACTCCGGAGCCACTTTGGGTGGAGCTTCCGAATATCGAGGATCGAATTCGTCAGGCCCTGTTTCACGCGGGACCGGAGGCCTCAGCACTTCTGGTTGTTCTGTGGGCGGGTCTTGATCAAAGAGATTGGTTTCGTCGAACTGAACGGCAGGAAACCTCGATTCGTCAGGAAAACTGATGCCCTCCGAGGCGGGCGGCTCGAAAAGGCTGTCAAAGCTTTTAGGCGCTTCGTCCGGATTATTGGAATTCGCCTCCGACGAATCTTCCAGCTCCTCAAGCTCTTCGTAGGAGATTGAGCTGATGCGCGAACGTGGAACCTCGAACGTCGGTGTCTTTGTCTGGCTTCGATACTCCCACTCAATGAGCTGCAGGCGAGCAGATTCCCGTTCGAGGGCCGTTTCGCCGTGTTCGGCCAGCTCATTCATCTGATCAATCTGCTGCTGAGTCACCGTCTCAGACGCGGGAGCTTCGGCAGTCTGGCTGCGTGTTTCGGAATCCCATGCAGCGCGAGAAACCTGCACTCGCTTTGAGGGCTTTCGTTTGGTCGAAGCGGACTCCTTTTTCTTCCCAACGCTCTTCTTGGGAGGGGGATCGAACAATGAGTCAAACGTGTCGATTTCCTGAGCATTCAGGATTGATGATGGAGGCGTACAGAGAATCACGAGAGCGACAACGCAACTTATCAACAGGCGAACGTCTCTCAACCATTGAAAACCGAGTTCCCCGATGGCGATTGCAGCGTGCCATCTACCCACGGTCTTTTCCAGACTGCAGTAGAGCATTCTGCAACGCTCAGGTTTGAGGGTTCTTTTCTCTGTTGTCATGGTCTCGGGGCGCAATTCAACCAGTCACGCTCGGAATGGGACATCCGGTTGCGAACACTAAGTATGGGGGAGGCTTCTCGGAAGATTGATTGCGCATAAGTTTGTTCGGGAATACAGACCTGCCGTAAGCCAGAGACTGAGCTCCAGCAGATTCTGCGGAATTCAACTCTGAACGACCGAAGTATTCCGCAGGAACGCACGATGCATGACGACGTCGTATTGCGTGCATCTTAATCCCAGGGGAGACTCACCAGTTCGGTCCTATCAGACAGACTCCGCCTGGATAGTCTCAGCGAGTTATGAATCACGGCAGCACTCATACAATTCGCGCACGCAGTTCGCCCACGTGGCGATCTGTTCATGTCGCGCGTGCGGCCGTTTGTATTCTGGTTTTCGTGAGTATCGCGGGATGCCATTTATCAGAGATGCCTGCGTGGTCTCAAAAGCGAAGTTCTCATTCGGAGAAACCTCGGCAGGCCCGAAACGCATCTGCTGAACCCGCTGAGCCCGCTAAAACAGCTTCAGTCCAGCACGAAAAGCCAGCAAAGAATGACTCGGGAATAACACCGACGTCGTTTTCTGAAGAACATGGTGAACTGATTGTTACACTTGAATCTGCGATGCAGCTGGCACTTCAGAGCAGCAAGGATATTCAGGTTATCAGCACCGTTCCGCAGGAGGTGCAGTCGGACATCAGTATCGAGCTTTCTCAATTCGATCCGACCGTTTCCAGTAATGCCCAGTTTGGTCAGAGCAATCAGCAGGCCGCTTCGACGGTTCAGGCGCTTGGGACCAATCTGAGTTCAGTGGATACAACGACGTTCGGGGCCGCTGGCAACAATGCTGACCAGCTTCAGATTGCGAAACAGTGGCAAAGCGGCACTGTGGCGCGGCTCGGGTATAATTCGAACTACAACTACAACAATCCGGCCGGGCAATTCCTGATTGTCAATCCTGCGTGGAGGTCTGGTCTTCGACTGTCACTGGAACAACCACTCATGCAGGGGGCAAGGACTCGCATCAATCAGTCCGGAATTCGAATTGCCAGGCTTCGGTTTGATCAGTCCAGTCAGGAGTTTCGAGCCGAGGTCAATCGAATTCTTCATGAGGTGGAAGTCGCCTACTGGAAAGCTCATCTCAGTGAACTCAACGTCGAGAGTCTGCAGCGAATGGTGGCATTTGCTGAACAGACGTGGCAGCATGAACGGCAGCAGCAAGAGCTGGGGATCAGCTCGGTTGCTGACGAATCTCAGGCAAGGGAGAACCTGGAAGCGACACGAGCTCAGCTGGCCGCGGCCGAAAGAGACCAGTCTTCTGCCCATCAGCAGTTACGCCAGAGGCTCGGCATCAACCCTGCGGATACATCGAAACTGAAGATTAGTGCTGCACCTTACCGAGAGGCGTTTGCTCCAGATCTTGAGTCAGGGATACAGCAGGCCGTGGCAATCCGTCCTGAAGTCAAAGCCCAGAAGAATCAAGTGTCCATGACGGCTTTGGACGTAGAACGAAAAAGAGATGGACTACTGCCAGATCTGAATTTGCTTGCGGGATACGGATTGACCGGTCTGGATCAAAATTTCGGTGGGTCAATGGGCGATCTTTCGTCAGCAGGTTTCGGAAACTGGAGTGTCGGAGTGACATTTCAGCAGACGCTTGGCCAACGAGATGCGAAAGGCCGTTTGCGACAATCAGAGCTGGTGCACACTCGGGCAAGGCGAGCTGAGTCTGCTCAGATCGATGCCATTCAGTATGAAGTCCGCGACAGTTATCAAATGCTGCAGTCCGCGTTCGAAGTACTGCAGAGGCAGAACGCGCGGCTTGATGCGGCTGAGTCGCGATTTGATACACACCGTCGAATGTATGAGACGGGGCAGCTTAATATTGATCGGCTCATGCCATCCCAGGAAGCCTACATTCTTGCACTTCGCGACCAGCACTCGGCATTGGTGCAGTACAACCTGAGTATTCATCGGTGGCATTATGTGACCGGACAATTGACGATGGAGAATGTGGACCCGGCCGCGGATCACCAGGGGATTGCCGGATCTGTTATTTCGCCACCAATTCATCCCGAGGCGAAGTCAACCGATCAAAGCATCAAAACGCAGACCACAGAGCTTGTTTCAAAGGGACGAGCACGACCGCCGAAAAGTAATCACAGCGAAGTTGTTACCAAAGATTGAATGACTCGCTGATTAATCCTTCCGGGCATTTCCTGTTTCTCACGATCTTAGTCTCATGATCCAATCCGCGAAAACTCAGACAACGCTTTCAGGGAACGACATTCTGCCCCTGCGCGCTCGAAGAGATCTCAGGATTCAGCAATCGGAGGTTCAGGGTGGGGCATGGCACGTCGTCAAGGACCCGATTGCTCTTCGCTATTTTCAATTGCGACCGGATGAATTGAGAACCCTGGAACTGTTGGATGGGACGCGCAGCTTTGAACAGATTCTGGCCGAGTTGCGACGTGAGTTTCCCGCACTATTGATTTCCAGCACCGGCGTTCAGGCCTTACTGCTGGATCTGCGTCGAAAAGGTCTGATTACAGGTATTCGCTCCGGGCGAACCGAGTTGATTCTCTCCGAGACCGCCAAACAACGGTCTCAGAGATTATTCTCGATGTTGCTCAACCCCTTTTTCATCAAGCTTCCAGGGTACGATCCTCAACCGATCCTTAAACGAATCTATCCGCTGATTCGCTGGATGTTTTGCCTGCCGGTCGTTTGTTTCAGCCTTGCGTTTATCTGCGCCTCCTGGATTCAGGTCGCCGTTCGGTTTGAGGCTATTCAGAGTCAGATTCCAACACTGGCAGGGCTTGTCAGCTGGCCCAATGTCCTTTTGCTCTGGTTGACGCTGGGGGCAGCAAAGATCGTGCACGAGCTGGCCCATGGGCTGACCTGTCATCACTTTGGCGGAGAGTGCCATGAAATCGGTGTGTGCCTGATGGTATTCAGTCCCTCGCTGTATTGCGATGTTTCCGATTCATGGATGCTCCCCAAAAAGAAGCAACGAATCCTTGTTGCGGCGGCGGGGATTTATATCGAAGTTTTGATATCGGCTCTTTCGCTGATGGCCTGGTCGATGACTCAGCCTGGTCTCCTCAACGCTCTGCTGATGAACATCTTTCTGGTGACATCGGCAACCACTGTGGTTTACAACGCGAATCCGCTGCTTCGCTATGACGGCTACTATATGCTCGCCGACTGGCTGGAGATTCCGAACCTGCGGTCGAAAGCAGATCGTGAGGTTCAGCGGTTTCTGGCATGGTCTCTGGTGGGAATCTCGGCGCCGGATGTTACCGCAATGACTGCTGGTCGCCGCACCTTCTTTCTCACCTATGCCGTTGCAGCATTCCTCAATCGATGGCTGATGCTTCTGGTTTTTGCGGCGGCGATGTTTCACGTACTTCGGCCGTTTGGTTTGAGCTTTCTCCCGTTGTTGTGTCTTTCCTTTTCCCTTGCCTTTGGTCTCCGGCGGTTCATCAGGAAACTTCGTGAATCACTCTCTTACTCAGGACACAACCCTATGAAACCAGCAAGAGTTGCGGTAACTGTTCTTGCCATGCTGGGCCTGGGACTGACATTCTTTGTTGTTCCGATTCCTGTGAATGGTTACGCACCGGTCGTTGTCGAACCGGATGGGCTCAGACATGTTTACTCACAGATGGATGGCTTTGTGGGTGAGATACTGGCTCAGCCAGGTGACGATGTGGTTGCCGGACAGGTCCTTTTCGTACTAAGAAATGACGAACTTCAGAAGCAGCTGTCGACGGTTCAATCGACGCTCCGTAAGAGGCAGATTGACAGCATTCTGGCGCGGGCTCTCAAAGATTCGAATCGTCTGGAACTGGCTGAAGCGGCCGTCAGGACCGCAGAAGAAGAGCTTGCGCTACTACTCCAGAAACAAGCCAGGCTGACCGTTGTGGCGTCCTGCGATGGTCGACTGCTCGGTACGGCTGGCGCTGCAGAATCTGCAGTGAGCGAGTCAGGAACAGTTCTGGAAATGAAAAACCAGGGAGCCTGGATTGCGGCCGGTACGCAGGTCGGCAGCATTGCTCCCAGCAATGGCGGATGGCGCGCGACACTTTTTGTTGACCACTCCGGACATCAGAAAATAAAAGAAGGCGACACTGTAACTGTCCGACTTTCTGATCGGCCGGGAACGAGTTTACCCGGCCATGTTCTTGAAGTGGCTCCTCGTGAAGAAAACGAAGTTCCGGCAGTACTGTCCACAAAGTTCGGTGGTCCAATGGCTTCCGTGACAGACCCTGCAACAGGTCATGAAAAATTGTCCGGAGCGCTGTACAGAGCCTCAATCCAGATCGATTCAGAGAACCAACAATTGCTGGCAGGGATGAGAGGAACAGGAAGATTTGAGATCAGTCGTCCTTCGGCGTTCAGTTGGGTCAGTGATTACGTCCGACGAACTTTGGACGTTCCATATTGATCGCCCCGAAAGACGACGGTGCGGACGCGGTTCTGTTCTCGAAAATACCACACCGTTCAGTGATGGCCGTGAGCTAGTGCATTGTCAAGATTTAAGTTTCGGGTAGTGGACCTTGCCAAAGGTCCTGCAGCCAAGGGATCTTTAGCAAGATCCACTACGTCTAACCCGAATTCCTTATCTTGATGGAGTACTAGTCCTGTTTCTTCTTCAGATGCTCCGGGAAAGCTTTCATGTCGATTCTTTTGGGACTCCAGAACTGGAAGGAAAGACTCCCGGGCTCTCGCAGTCGGCGTTGGATGTCGATGACGACCGACATCGTGCACCTGTCGAATGCGATGTCAAACTGGTCGGATTGCGAACTTCTTCGGGCCAGCCAAGGGGTCTGCTGGAAGCTACGGGCCAATGAATCGCAGGTTTCGTTGATTCCGCAGGTTTTCGCGCTGATTCGAGAAGCTTCGCGCCGGGCTCATGGAATCCAGCATTTTCCGGTACAACTTTATGCCGGGCTTGTCATGTCCCACGGTGGTATCGCGGAGATGGAAACCGGCGAAGGCAAGACTCTCAGCGCGCTGCCGGCCATCGGCCTGCGTGCGATGTATGGAAAAGGCTGCCATGTCCTGACGACCAACGACTATCTGGCGGTAAGAGACTCTGAATTTGCCGCCGCTGTTTTTCGTTATCTGGGATTGACGGTTGGGTGCATCAGCAACACCCTGTCTGCCGACGAACGTCGTTTGGCTTATGCCTGCGACATTACCTACGGCACTGAAAAGGAGATGGGGTTCGATTTCCTTCGAGATCGCCTGCAGCAGCGATCGTCAGGGGCTTCGGCTGGTCCCACAGTACCAACGGGCGTACAGCGTGGACACTACTTTGCTCTGATCGATGAAGCCGACAGTATCATGATTGATCAGGCGCGAACGCCGTTGTTGATTGCTGAGAATCAGGACTGCCCCGCCGAGATCGTGTCGTTGTTGCATTGGTGTGACCGACTTTCGACACAATTGCGCGCAGATGTCGACTTTCAGTACCGTCGCGAGTCACGTTCTGTATTGCTGACGCAGAAAGGAGTTCAGCGGGTTATCCTTGAATCGCGGCCCCGGCTGATGTCTTCCTTTGACCCGGAGTCTCTGTGTCGTCAGGTCGAGAAATCCCTGACCGCCCACCACGGCTTTGCTCCTGAACGTGACTATGTTGTGATCGACGGCAGAATCCAGATTGTTGATGAGTCGACCGGTCGAATTCTGGATGGTCGGAAATGGCAGAATCGACTGCATCAGGCAATTGAAGTTCGCGAGAAGCTGACCGTGAGTCAGGTCACACGGGAGACAGCTCGTATCTCGATCCAGAGTTTCCTGCGTCAATACACGCATTTGGCAGGTATGACGGGAACTGCAGTGCAGGTCCGAAATGAACTGCGAAAAGTCTACGGGGTTTGTGTGGCCAGGGTGCCCGTTCATCAACCTTGCAAAAGGCAGGCTCATCCTCCACGAGTGTTTCTGACCCTGGACGCCAAACTGAATGCCATTGTTCAGGAGATTGTAAAGCTTCAACAGCAGGGGCGGGCAGTTCTGGCGGGAACGCCGACTGTGCGTGCTTCCGAAATGCTGTCGGCACGCCTGCAGGCACAGAACGTGCCTCATGAGTTGCTGCATGCCAAACAGGACCAGCATGAAGCCTTGATTGTTGCTCGTGCAGGTCAGGCGGGAAGTGTGATTGTGGCGACCAACATGGCTGGCCGAGGCACCGATATTAAGATTTCTGAGGAAGTTCGACGGCGCGGCGGGCTGCACGTGATTGTTACAGAGATGCATGGGTCGGCACGAATCGATCGTCAGCTTGTGGGACGCACGGCACGTCGCGGAGATCCGGGAAGCTTTCAGGTCTTCGTATCATTCGAAGATGAACTGTTGAGTTCCGTTTCGCTGGCGGAACGGCATCGATATCTGCGACGATTGCCGAGTAACTCAGTTGGTGAAGTTGCGGCAAACAATATCTCGTTCTTTACTGATGTTCAGCACGGCATTGAGCGGCATCATGAATACCAAAGACGTCAGATGCTGGCGAAAGAGAAGACGGACCGAAAGAACTGTGAAGAGCTGGGACTGGATCCGTGGCTCGAATCATTCAGCATGAACCAGGATGATGCGTAGTTCTTCTGAAAACCTCAGAACCAGAATTCACGCTGGGCGTATTCGAGGACATCGCCAAACCAGACATACATGAGGCTGTACCGACCGCATTCCAGTTTCGAACGAACATCAGCTCCAATGCGGCAGGGCAAGTTCGTCGAGTCCTTTGGACTGACATGAACCTTGATCACCGCACCTTTTTCTGCGTTCAGGGTTGCACGTTCCGCCAGGTAACTGAGTGTACCCGAGAACTCAAGTTTTGGATCCGCGGTCAGCTTGAATTTTGCCGGCACCGATTCTGAGTAACTTTGCAAGCCGTGCTGAAGATGATGCAGGCGATGTTCGGGGACTTCCAGTTCCAGTCGCCAGGGACCCGTCTCGTCCATAATCTCCAGCAGCGTTTCACCTCGACGCACAGGCTTTCCGATCAGCTGCTGGGCATCAACAAACGTGACGACTGTTCCGTCGATCGGAGCTCGCAGGGTCATGCGGTCAATCTGCGACTCGGCCAGATTGATCTCACTGTCCAGGCTGCTGATTTCGATTCGACATTGTTCCTGCTCTGCCTGCAAGTGAAGCAGGTGCTCACGATCGCTGCTTCGCGATGCGCTGTGGATCTGTGAGCTGAGACTCAGCAGAGATTTCCGCCGTTCATCTCTCTGACTGCGGAGTTGCAGAAGCTCATCAGACATCGCTTCATTCGTCATTTCCAGAAGCGGCGTCCCGGGTGACACCGTGTCGCCCGGGCGGACAAGTAATCGAGCAACCTCGCCATCAAACTCCGCGAAGACTCGTCGCTGCACGGCAGGCATAAGCCGTCCGCTGGCGGTGACGTGATACTCGGTGGGAACAAATACGAGAACCGCAATGACAGCGACGCAGAGTGTAAAAACGACCCCCAGCTTAGTCAGCGAATACCCGCGAAGTTTCTCCAGCTGTCGGCCCGCAAAATCCAGCATCGGCAGCAACGGAATCCGATGATAGGCCAGAGCATTCGAGAGAGAAGAACTAACCTGTTCCGAAAGTATTTGTTCGTGCCGTTTGAGCTTTATACCGGGAGTACTGGCCACGAATTGTTCGTAGACCAGCATTCCTGTCAATTCAGACTTCGGCTCCTGCTTTCTCTGATCCTCTGATTCTTTCGCAGCCAGAAATGTTTTGCGAAACAGTGGACGCAACAGGATCATTCGACAACCACTGTCCGCGACATAGGCGGCAAGTGGTTCGGCAATCTGAGCGGGAATCGCATCGGCCTTGCCCGTGTACCAAAGGGGCTGACGCGTCACTGCGGTCTCACGAACCAGTCGCTGCAGCATCTGAAGTTGACTGGACCGAGAGTTGACTTCGCCGCTGCCGTTGATGGCCAGAACAGGCCAATGCCCCCTGGAGTTGAGTAGCAGCGTTACTCGATCGCACTTAAGCAGCGACGCGATATCATTGACCGCTGTAACAGCAACATGTCGTGGATCAAGGCTGCTGTGTATGGCCCCGCAGAATCGTTCGAAGTGCGGCAGGAAATCGGAATCGTCGGAGTCGCGAACGACGTCTTCCAGCCG
>JBILXT010000425.1:0-6013 GCA_044378235.1 Planctomycetaceae bacterium | reverse complement strand
GTGTCAGCTGTCTGACCCTGATCGGATGCGGCGGGAACTCGCCGGCCCCGGAAGCTTCAACAGAGACTCAGGCTGCTGCACCGGCTGTGGCCAGTTCCAGCACCGGCACGGAAGAAAAGGCTGCTGCCACAGCATCCTCCGGGAAGACTCGCCACAAACGCGACGAGGTTTGGGTCGACGAAAATGGCCAGAAGTGGTTTGGCAACGTGCCAATGGACGCCTTCTTTGACAATGCTTATGAAGTCGCCAGCAACCAGGATCCCGTCGGTGGCGCTGCCGTCGCCGTGGCTGATGCGGGGGGGGCGAATGAACCCGCGATGACTCCTGATGCCGCCGAGGCAGGCGAGACATCCGCAACTCCTTCGACAGATTCGCCCAAGCCGCCAACAGAAACGGCCTCTGCACCAGCCGCTGCCGGAGAAGATTCCTGGGCTGCTCTGATTACCGTCGCGACGATCGACGAAGAAGTCAAATCGATCCGCAACTTCCTGAACGAGAATGTGCACTCCGTCGGTACCTTTAACTCGTCCATGCTGATGATCCCTCCCAAGGCCGCTGCTCTTGGAGCTGTGGCCGGGATCGTGATGGAGCATCCGGAATCCGTGCCGTGGAAAGACGACGCGAAATATGTTCGTGATCTTGCCAAGAAGATGAACTCGTCTGCTCTGCAGCGCGGGGCGAAAGATCAGAAGCGTATCGAAGAACTGTATGACGCCGTCGATGCCACGCTCAGCCGATCTAAACCATCCGGGCTCGAAGAACCGCCCGAATCAGATTCGTTCGCTGAAGTTGCTGAAATGCGACTGTTGATGATGCGTATGGAAGAGGCCGAAAAACGACTCAAAACCGAAGCTGGAAACGAAAGCACGATGAACGAAAAGAAGGCCATGGTGGCTCACGAAGCTTCAATGCTGGCCGTCATGGCAAAGATCGTGGCGATGCCCGGCTACGGTTATGGTGACGATGCCAAGTTCACCGGCTACGCGAAAGAAGTTCTCAAGGCTTCTCAGGATGCTAAGACCGCCGCCGAATCGGGCGACTTTGCAGGTTATGAGTCCGCTTTAACACGGGTCTCCACAACCTGCAGTAACTGCCACTCCGACTTCAAGAACGATTAATCATTCTTCAGCGGCAACCGCAGCTCAAATGTTGTGCCGTTTCCCGTTTCTGTCCGGCAGCTGATACTGCCTCGCAATTCACGAACTCGTTCAGAAACAATATAGAGACCCAGTCCAGTCCCCTGGGGTTTCCCCGTGACAAACGGCTGAAACAGTGAGTTCTGTAGTTCAGGGCTGATTCCGGCCCCGTTATCAATCACATCCGCGTCCAGAAAGCCGCTTACGATTCGTGTCCTGATGATGACTCGCGGCGTGGAGGAATTCTGGCACGCTTCGATCGCATTCTTGATGAGGTTAAAAAAGATCTCACTGAGGGTAGCTTCGGTCGACGCAACAACGGCCTCGGAAGCATTCAGATCTGATTGAATCTCGACGCCATATTGCCGGGCAAGGTGCCCCAGAATCCCCAGCAGCTTCTGGATGACTCGATCCGGCTCCGCAAGCTGGCGGCTGTCGTCGGCCGGACGAGCAGACTCGAGCAGTCGCTGAGTCGTCGCCGTAAGACGGTCAATCTCCGAAAGAATCATCTGCACGTCTTTCTGGTGATGCTCATCGCGCCCGGCCAGATCTTCCGCCAGCAATGTGGCGATCGTCTTCATCGAAGACAAAGGATTCCGAATCTCGTGAGCCATTGAGCCCGCCAGCAGACCCAGCACCGACAGCTTCTCCTTCTGCATCGCCTGTCGCTCAGAAACTCTGCGAATCTCTTCCCGCTGCTGATTGAACAAAACCGCCGCGAACTGATCGAACAGCAGTCCTAAGGTATTTCGTTGCTCCGACGTCAGCCGATCTGAGCGTTCTCGCAAGCCGACCAGTACCATGCCCTCCACATCACGGTAACTGCAGCGAAAAACGCTGCCCACCAGCGCCGACTGCATCCATTGTCGCAGAGACTCCTGCTCGCCAGTCAATTGCTCCGATGTAATCTGGTGCCTGGTCTGCAATAACTGCCACAGGTCTGCTTCCACCGGAATCTCCATCGAAGCGGACATCGGAGAGCAGATATCCAGATTCGCACCAGCTCGTACGATAACTCGCACGGATGAAACCTGCAGAGAATTCCGTGAGGCATCGCAAAGCCAGCGAGTCAACGCTTCCGGCGTTTCAGAAGATCGCTGCGAAAGCTGCACGGACAATTCCCTCGTGGCGTCTCGAACACGAGTCACGGAACTGCTGAGAAGATACTTCAGAGACTCACTGACTCGTTCTCGCAGTGGCCGCCATGCCATCACGAGAGCCACAAACAGCACGATCTCCAGCACAACAAAATCAAATCGTGACCGCTGCTCAAGAAGTTCTGTCAGTGGAGCGATTGTGATGTGATGCAGCCAGACTACGGCAATCAGGCTTCCTCCGTAGACGAGAGTCCGTTCAAACACGATCGGCATCAGACGATGTCGAAAGACGTACCATGCAAACATCAGAGCCGGCACAATCGGCGACAGAGCAATCATCATCCGCAGCGTCGGCTCACCCGGCGAAGTTGTCGGCACAAACAAATAAGCGACAACCATGATACTCATGGCCAGCAGCATCATGCTGAAACGGCGAATAAATGGCATCAATTGAGGACGCTGCAAACGCTGACATGCTCTGTAAAAGCAGAACGCAGCTCCGCAGTTGGCGATCACCA
This sequence comes from Planctomycetaceae bacterium, assembly GCA_044378235.1. Lineage (GTDB taxonomy): Bacteria > Planctomycetota > Planctomycetia > Planctomycetales > Planctomycetaceae > SXXK01. Next base: position 3,262 of record JBILXT010000425.1, on the reverse strand, counting down.
GCCAAATCATAAATGGCCATGTGTAGCTATGGACGCTGACGCGGAAATCTCGTCCGGGGCTGGAAAACAGGTGAACAGCCACGAAAGGAACAAGCAGAATCGGGAGATAAACCAGCACGTAACGAAAGTCGACTTTGGGCCGCGGTTGATCGCCGGTATGTAACACTCGGAGTCCACCATGCAGAATCGCCGTCGGCAGCAACATCAGCCCCGCCGCCATCATGATCATGCAGCAAACATCCAGTCTTTGCGCCGTCAGCCCCGTGGAATCAGCCAGCAGGCTGTGCAGAAAATCACCAACGTGCAGCAGCCACAGGCCCACAAAAGACCATGTCAGCCAGACAGGCACTTCCGGCCGATTGCCACGTTCCAGCAAAACCAGCAGCAGCACGGTATCAATCACCGAGGCAAAGCCGAGCAGAAACGTTTCAATATTGGCCAGCATTGCGATTGCAGTTTTACAAGGTCGAAAATGTCACAGACGTCAGCGTTAAGTGCCAGAGGCATCATTCCCAATGGCGCGGACTGCAGGTTTCTTCTATGAGCGGTACAGCGCTAGCCGCCGGTGCTTCTCTGTGTTTTATGCGAAAATCATCCGTAGCAATATCATGAGCAGCATACCAGAATTCTTTCGCTCACGACTCGACGCGCCAAGTCATTTGTCGTCAGTCAATGTGGATCTTCGAATCGCGATGCCATGCGAATTCACCAGAGATGACGGCCTTGTTTCTCGGATCAATGGCCTTGTTCAGTGTTCATCAGCGTTAATCCGCGGTTCAACCGGATCTCTGCGGGCTGTTCTCATTTTATCCTGGCTGAGGCGATGCAGATCACGCAGAACCCGAATCTCTGAGGAGGAAAAAAATGGAAAACTCGGCTTGCCGAATTACCTGTTGCAACATATTCTTTTGGCATGCCGGACGAAAAGACAACTCCACCACACGGCCTTGCTGCCGAAATCGGTATGCAGCGGCCGTTTCGTCTGGCCGAGGAAGAGGCATTCCTGAACATTGTCAGAACATATTCCGTGCTGTCTTCCAGCGGCGAAAAGCTATTTAAGGAACATGGGATCAGTGGGCCGCAGTACAATGTGCTGCGAATCCTGCGAGGTCATGGGACGCCTGTCTCTGTATATCAGATCGCATCGGAGATGGTCACTCCCAGTCCGGATATGCCTCGCCTGGTTGATCGCCTTGAAGCCGCTGAACTTGTCACGAAGACTCGCTGCGAAAACGACCGTCGCGTCGTTTGGGTAAATTTGACCAAAGAGGGCAAGGCGTTGCTGAAGAAACTGGACCAACCACTCACTGATCTGCATCAGTCGCAACTGGGGCATATGAGTGAGGAATCCCTCAGAATGCTCAGCAATTTGCTATACCAGGCTCGCCACCCTCGGAAGTCCTGATCTCTTTTTTTGCCTAATATCTGTTGAAACAGACATTGGCTTCCAGTCCCCTTGAAAGGAATGTTATGAACCTGATGCGATTGACCCTGGCGTCTCTGATTTCAGTGAGCGCATTTTCACTGTCGACTGTCTCGGCCGACGACTTTGTGCTGGACGATCAGCATACATCGATCGTTTTCGCAACCAATCATTTTGGACTTAGCAATACCTACGGCATGTTCGGCAAGTATGCCGGCAAGTTCGTGGTCGACATGGAGAATCCCGAAGCCGCTGAGTTTCAAGTGGTGATTGACGCCGCCAGTCTCGACACAAAATCAGAGAAGCGAGACGAACATTTGCGAGGCCCGGACTTCTTCGATGTGAAGCAATTTCCAAAGATTGTGTTCAAGAGTACGTCAGTCGCCCGGGGGAAAGATGAGAAGTCCCTGCGAGTCACCGGCGACCTGACTCTGCACGGTGAAACTAAAGAAGTCGTCATGACGCTGACAAAGACCGGGGAAGGCAAAGGCCCTTACGGCGACGAGCGTATTGGATTCTCGGGCCGCATCGTCGTGAAGCGTTCGGAGTTTGGCATGACGACCATGGTTCCACAGATCGGTGACGACGTGAATGTTCTGATCAGCATGGAAGGAATCAAGCAGTGACAACTGTTTCGATCGCCGCCGGATTCGCGGCGGCATTGTTCAGCGGCTTGCTGTTCGGACGAAGCCTGCGCGGATTCCGCGCAGGTCACACGGTGGCCGCTGCAATCTCAATCGCTGTGGGTTTGATCCTTCTTCAGTCATCTTCGCTGAATGATGCCCTGAGATTCATTCAGCCAAAGGTTGCATTGGACTGGCTACCGCTGGTGTGCCTTCTCGCTGCGGGAGTCATCACCATTCCGTCAGACAAGGTTCGCGTCACGCTGGGGATAATGCTCGCCCTGCTGATTCCTGTCAGATACCTATGGGGAAGTGTTTATCTGCAGCCTGGCGAATTTGAGGTTCGAATTCTGATGAGCCTGGCAATCTGGTCGATGGGCCTGGCGGTTCCTCTGGTCCTGCCAGACACAAAACTCTCTGCAATAAAGAGCTGGAAGACGGTCGTTTGGATTCTCGCGACGGCTTCCACAGCAATCCTGATCGCGTGCTCCGGAAGTTTGACTTACGGTGCCGCGGCGGGAATCTGCGGACTGGCGATGCTCGTTGTTTTGTTGTCCGCGTCTAAAACTTCCAATCTTGCGGCTGTCCCATTCATCAGTCTTGTTGGATTATCCACATCGTTCGCGGAACTTCCGATCACCATCGCAGGGCTGATGTTGTTGGCGTGGATTGGAGTTCTGGCTGGCGATCGAATCGCCGCACCTCGCCTGACCGCTCTCATTCGAGTCGGTGCGACTTGTGTTTTGCTGGCGGCAGTCACGATGACCATCATTCGGATGACGGATGAAAGAGAAACTTCAGCAAACCTGAAGGCAGGATACGGATCGCTGAGCGAAACATCAGCAGCGGAATTGAACGACCACGGATCGTTGACGACTTCCTCGACAGATTCGGTGAACACCTTAAGCCTGCCAAACAGCCCCAGTCCACCATCTAAGATCACCGGCGAAGACTCCGAAGATCCCTTTGCCGGGATTGATGCGGAATAGATAACATCTGTCAAAGATCGCCTCGGAAGGAATCCTGAAAAATGCAACGCAGGAAGTTTCTGGCAACTATGGTTACATCAGCAGGCGCCGTTTCGCTCACGAGTTCTCTGCAGGCGATGTCGGAAGAGTTACCCGAGCAGGATACGATGATGCCGGCGTTCTTTATCGGGCATGGCAGTCCGATGAACGCCATTGAAGACAATGAGTTCACTCGTGGCTGGCGCAAA
>JBILXT010000424.1:0-6016 GCA_044378235.1 Planctomycetaceae bacterium | reverse complement strand
ATTTTGACGGCGAAATTCAGTGGGCCGTGGATATCTCCCAGGATCCGCCGCAACATATTTGCACAGGACCATTAGGCGATCGACTGTACATTGCGACTCAGTCAGGCTGCGTGCTTCAGGTCTGCTGGCCATGATTCAGGGAATTTGAATCCGGGATGACGATCTTCGTGGTCCCGTCCGGAACAATTTCGCTGATGTCTTCCCGGCGGCTTCCGGAGTTCGTCTCCAGCTCCGCAATCCAACGTCGCAGTTCCATCCCGTATTCTTCGGCAAGATCGCTCTTGATCAGCTCACGCAGAAAACCGGCGGCACCATATTCAGACAACTCAGCTTCTTCGGCGGTACTGAAGCGTTGCTGCGGATCCGGATGGACAAGCCCTCTTAGCAGACGAATCAAAGGTTCGCTGAATTGGAATTCTTCCATCGGCAGCAAGCTTGGCAGACGTTCGAGAATGGTCTGCTTCGCCTGAATCAACTGTTCAAAGTTCATCCCGGAAAATGGTCTCGACCCGGACAGCATTTCAATCAGCATATAACCAAGACTTGCCAGATCGGACTGCGCTGTCGCGCGATGGCCGGCCAGAATCTCCGGAGCCGCATACTCCAGAGTACAGGGCTGTGCGTGGGGAGGTCGCCCGAGCCAATAAGCCGAACCGATGTCGATAATCTTGACCTGTCCCGTGCGCTTCACCATCACGTTCGATGGTTTCAGATCGCAGTGCACAATACCGCCACGATGCAGCGCGGCGATTCCTTCGAGACACTCTCGAATGATCGCCACCGCCATACCGGGTTTCAGGCGACAGTCGACTTCTCCGGTCGTGATGACTCGCTCTGTGATATTGGCCCAGCGAGTTTCCGTGACTGCATCCTGGACGAAAGCCAGAGTATCGCGTCGAAGAATATGCAGCAGGTCAAAGCCATCGATCCATTCCATCTCCAGCACATAGATACCACAGTCGCGCTGAAAGGTATGGACCGAAACGAGGTGGTCGACCTGAATTCGAGCCACGATCGCGGAGACTTCGGCGAGACGATGCATCTCTTCTTCATATCGCAACAACGAGCTGAAGGCGGCCGGAGAGAAAAACTTCAGCGCGACCGGAATGCTGAACGAAGCAGCACCGCGGCGTTCGGCTAACATCACGCTTCCCTGACCACCAACTCCCAAACGTTTAATGAACGAACGTTCAGAAGGCCAGTTGATCGCCGGTCGTTGCAGCAGACTTCCATACACCTGTTGCAGTCCCAGAACCTGGGAGTCAGGCGAAGTCTTTATTCGTATGTTTGATCGCGTCGTCAAAGATCAGGACATCCGATCAGTATGCCAGAAACACTTAACAACCAGCCAGTTCTCGACAGACCGCCCGCAATCGGCCAAAACCCATTGCAATAACAGGCATGTTACATGGCGGTCCAGAGTCCGCATAAGACGCATCAGGCCCGCTTAAGCAGTTAAGCATGACACATCCGCCGACAGTGTAGGAACCTTTGTCTGAATTGTGGTCAGGAATGGTCCAACTTTAGCGACAATCCGTGGGATCCCCTGGTGCTGCGCGGCAGTTTGGGGTGTCGCATGCCAACAAAATCAGGATTGCTAGTGATGTTCTGTGTTCCTGGAGAAGGCAGTCACTGTAATCGATATCAACAAAATGCTGTTTCTCCTTGGAAAAACCCCCGCAGACTGCGCAAAATCCCCTTATCCGTCAGAATTCCCTCCATCTTTGATCCGCGCGACCGGAATCAAGTTGTCGAAACGCGACATTTGAGCAAACTTTAACTCAACCTCGGATCCATTGTTGACCGAGCCGCACGGATCCCGCCCCAACCCCTTTGAGTGACTGAAATGAAAACCCTGCTGACTTCATTAGCCGTAGTACTGGCGTTCGGAAGCGTTTCCGAAGCCGGGCTGAAATCCTGTTTGAAGCCGGAACAGAATAACTGTGCTCCGTGCAAGACAACTCGCTGGTACAAGGCGAAAGACGGCACATATCGTGAGATGATGCCGTACAAGGACGCTCTGTCACGTGCAGAAGATGCCGACGACATGGAGCCTGTCCTGAAGCAGGCGCAGGCTGATCTGGTTGCTGCTAACGCTGCCATTGAAGCGGCCAAGGCAGAAATTGAAGCCGTTAAAGCCGAAGCCGCCAAGGTTAAGGCAGACATGGAAGCTCAGGTTGCTGAGCTCAACAAGCAGCTGGAAGGCGAGAAGAAGACTGTTGCCGCTGAGAAGGCTCGAGCAGAGAAAGCCGAAGCCGCTCACAAGATGTGCATCGAAGAAGTTGCTCAGCTGCGTGAAGCTGGCAAGAAGCAGGACGAAGCTCTGGCCTCAACCAAGGGCGAACTGAAGACAACAACTGAAGAGCGAGATGCTCTGAAGACAGCCAAGGCGGATCTTGAAAAGCAGGTCACTGATCTGACTGCAGCCAAGAATGCAGCGGAAGAAGCCCTGAAGGCAGCTCAGGCCGAAATGGAAAAGATGAAGCAGGAAGCTGCTGAATCCAAGAAGGCCGCTGTTGAAGGCGAGCCAGCTAAAGAAGGTGAAGATCCAAACGCTGGCGGCGAGAAGCCACCAGAAGCAGGAACTGAGCCAGCTCCAGCAACGGAACCAGCTCCAGAGCCGACCCCAGAGCCAGGCAAGTAAGCAGCTCGCGGACTAACGGTCCTTAGAAATCAAGAGCCTCGTCAGATTCAATGAATCTGACGAGGCTTTTTTCATTTCTGTCTCAGGCTAACCCGCAGAGAGCGCGACGACCGGAGCAAATGGGACTGGCTCCGATCGAAGTGCAATTTTAAAAATGACTTACAGCAGGCAGGATCGGTGCCTGTCCCATTTGCGATGTGCGTACGTGATAAAACGGGACAGGCACGTCGGATCCTGCGACATCTTAAGTTCGACAGGCCAGAGAGGCCGACAAGCCAGTCCCGTTTTGTCGAACCCTTTGCTCAATGCAGGCTGAACACCGGACTGACGACACAACCGTTCGTCCCTGAATGCCGGCGATGTGTTTTTGCAACATCTCGAAGCAATCCGAGCCTGCTATCCGGGTGAGTTGAAATTGCTGAGCTAGATTTGACTTAGCGCCGAGTCGTTTTGTGTGCCAGTTCATGCATGGGAGTAGAGAGATGGTCCGCGCTTTTCGCCAGTTAAGCCTGACAGCCGTCATTTTTGTGATGGGACTTCTGACGGCTCATTCCCCTGCGTATTCCACCACCCTGATGCAGTCGGAAGACAAGAAATCACCAGAAGCATTCCTGAGCGGTGGCGCACGCTCAGAAAAAGTGCTGGTAGAAATCCTGACGACTCTTCGACAAATCGATACCCGAATCAGCAACATCGAGGATCACCTTCAGAAAACGGCAGAAATCCCGACCGAGAAGCCAGCTCGCAAAAAATAGTTCAGGGCGAAATCGGAAACTACTCGAGCCATGCTCACAGCCTCACCCTCAAAGTCACGTACTCGCAGGAGTCTCGGACGGATCGGACTGGAGTTCGATACCAGCGGACTGTTCTGCGCGCAGGTAACAAGGGCGGAGCGAGGCTGGAAGTTGATACAAACGGGTTTCTGTGCGGCGACTGTCGGATCACTTACTGCCTCGCCTGGGAACTCAGAGTTCGCACCGTTCCAGAGCACTGATCTTCTGCTGGCTGCGGCCGGTTTTCGCGGTGCATCGCTCGCCAGTGTCCTGCCGATGGAAGTCTGTGATCTGCGTGTGCTGGAGTTCCCCACCGCCAGTCCTTCAGAACTGGAACTGATGGTTCGGAATGAAGTTGAAGGCCTGATGGCTCACAACGCCGTTTTTGATTTCTGGACATTGCCTTCAGGAGTGTCCCAGCGTGAAAATATGACCGGAGTCTGCTCACTATGCACAGACCGTGACGTCGTCAGCGGTACCGTTTCACGGCTACAGAAAGCCGGATTTGTCGTCGAGGGGCTTGATGGACTTCCCACCGCCTGCGCACGTGCGGTGGCGATGATGGTGGCTTCCGATGGCGTCACTGAATCGTCCCTGAACTCTTCTCAGCAGATGTGCATTCATATCGGCTGGAAGACGTGCCTGTTGATCCTCGTTCAGAATGGTGTGCCGGTGCTGGCCCGAGTTCCACGGATTGGCGGACTGTGTGAATTCCTGTCAACACTGTCGAATACTTTGCAGCTGCAACCAGTCGAGACAATGCGGCTGATTCGTGGTCTGCATCAGGGACTTCCCGTTCAGATATCTCGATCTGTCCGCACAAGAATCGAGGACGCGGTTCTGGACTGGTGCCTGCCCATGTGTGAAGAAATCTCACGAAGTCTTTCTTTTGCGCGTCGGCCCGGTCTGAGAATGGCGCCGTCTTCTTTCGTGATTATGGGCTCGGGGGCCGTGATCCCTGAGTTGCAGGAATCCCTGAGTCACGAGCTGCACAGCGACGTTCGGCTTTGGAATCTCCCCTCGATCGCTGGATCGGCCTCAGGCCCCGAGTACGCTATTGCCGCGGCTTTATCTGCCTGGGAGATCGACGGATGAGTGTTTCGATCAACCTGCTCCCGGATGATCTGCGACGACGTTCAATTCGTATTCGAGTCATTCGTTCATGGACGCCGGTCCTGCTCACGGTCGCGGCGGGAATCGCCGGATTGACACACTACGAATGGATACAGTGCGGAGTCGTTCGAGTCGCGGCAGATCAGCTGGAACCCGGAGTTCAAATCGCCGAACAGTCAATGTTGTCAGTGGCTGAGTCCGAGAAGCGAACTCTGGCGCTGAAAGCAGAGATTGCTGAAATGAATGAACTGAAGTGCGCTGATGATCCTTTGAAACTGTTCAATATCGTCAGCCGATCCGCAACCGATATCGGTGACCAATTGACGGTTTCGCGGCTCGACGTTTTCAGCCTGGAGGAGAATGCTGAACCCACTGATGTCGCTGTCCCGACCTCGGCGACGAATGCTGCTGACAAGCGGAATTCGAAACGCCATAAGACGGTTATGCACGTGAATGGCCTGGCGGTCTCAGACATCTCAGTTGCACGCTTTATGAACTCGCTGCGTTCCAGCGGAGCATTTCATCATGTCAGCCTGAAGTCGTCTCAACCATCGACCGTCAATGCACTTCTGCAGCGTGAGTTTGTCGTCGAATGTACTCGCGAGGAGCAGCGATGATGAATCACAGCAGCCTGAGTTTCGCGCGCTATCGATTCCGCTGTCATGTTGTTGCCGCTTTTGTGTGTCTGCTGTTTGGCGGAATCCAATACTTCGCCTCAATGGCAAGAACCGCTGCTGTTCGAGCGGAGCTGAATTCCGCATTGAATCATCGGCAATCGCTGGTCGGTCAGTCTGAAGCTTTGATGCAGCGACTGGAATCCCTGCAGTCAGAAGAGAGCCGCCTCAGAGAGGATCTTCAGTCGTTACGTGAGAAGATTCCCTACAAAGCGGACGATCACGCGTTCCTCGAAAGTCTGGCGAATCTGGCGGATGAGGCCGGCCTGGAGATTCTGGAGTTTCAGCCCAGCCGAGCTGAATCTGATCAGCAGTTCGAAAAAGTCCCTGTCCGAATTTCAGCCGTCTGCAACTGGTCGCAGCTATGCCAGTTTCTCTACCAGGTAAAAAACACGAAACGACTATAACGACTATGCAGTGTGGATGAAGTGCGAATCTCTGTCCCGGAGGTTGGCAATGAGCAGCTGCATCTGAATCTGACCCTGAGAATCTTCTCGGCGTTTCCAAAGATGATGGCTCAAACCGAAAAAGGAGACCTGCAATGAAGATTCAGAAGGGAAAACTGAGTACTTCGAATGCGGTCGTCATCGGTGTTCTGGTTGTCGTGTTGTATCTTGTGATTCCAACCAACTCGCAGAAGAAACGACAGAATTCAGGATCGGCCCCTGAGCAGACAACTCAGACGACGGAAAAATCAGATGCCGCTCCGGCAGACGCGACGGTGAAACAAGAATCCAGCGGCTCAAGCTCCGGCGAAAGCCCCGCACTTCTTCCAGATAAGCCTGCAGAAGTGAAACTCAGGACCATCGAAG
>JBILXT010000422.1:0-6017 GCA_044378235.1 Planctomycetaceae bacterium | reverse complement strand
CGGGCTGACGGATTCCTGTTCGCACGCAAACATCGTCCCTGTTCTGCCAAATCCCACAGCCACCTCATCAGCAATTAGCGGCACGTCATACTGAGTACACAACGCGCGAACGTGACGCAGGAAGCCGTGCGGATGAACCAGAATTCCGGCCGCTCCCTGAACAATCGGCTCCATGACAAATCCGGCCAGTCGCTGATGATTCTCCTTCATCAGTCGAGCCACTTCATCAAAGCAGAACTGCAGCCATGTTTCCCGAGTTTGCCCCTGAGGAACTCGAGTTGCCACAGGCGAAGGGCAGACAATCGTCGGAAACAGCAGATGCTTGTAACTTCGATGAAACAGCTCAATGCCGCCGACGCTGACTGTTCCAAGAGTATCTCCGTGATACGCATTGCCCACACAGAGAAACGTATCTCGATCCTCCGACCCTTCAGGCTTCTGGCGATGATACTGATACGCCATCTTCAGCGCGACTTCGACGGTCGTCGCGCCGCTGTCAGAATAGAAGACTTTGCTGAGTCCGCTCGGAGCTCGCTGAACAAGTCCGCGAGCCAGTCGGATCGACGGTTCGCTCGATAATCCCAACAACGTGCTGTGTGCAACGTTGCCGAGTTGCTCTCGAACAGCCGCATCGATCTCAGGCACGGCGTGCCCATGGACGTTGCACCACAGCGAAGAAATCCCGTCGAGATATCGATGGCCTTCAACATCGATCAGGTCAAATCCTTCTCCCCTCACAATGATCGGCGATTGTTCCTGAACATACGCCGACATCGGCGTGAACGGATGCCAGACATGCTCATTGTCCCAGGCTCGAAGCGTCTCCACAGAGACCGATTGAAATTCTGATGACGACATTAAACGTAAGTCTTCCTGGTGGTCTAACTATCGGTCGCCGGGCATTGGCCCAATGGCACTCTTTTTAGCGGAACAGCGCAAGCTGTCCGGTGAAGGAACTCAAATTCTTTGCACAAACCGGACGCTAACGCGTTCCGGCTAATTGACCCGAAAGCGAATCACACGCTGGTTAACTCATTGAAGAACGACGATACCCCGGATGCGCTGGATCGAAAATCTCATTCAGCCATCGAGCACCAATTCCGGGACGCTGCGGCAGCGGCAGATGTCCATTGCTGACTGTAATCGTCTCATCAATTAACGACGGATACAAAGTCGCAATATGGGCACGCACGGTTTCCTGGAAAGCCACTCCGGAATTGGCCGCCGCCACGTTCACGCCGGACAGCAACGTAAAGGGCCCGGTACAATCGTGCATCAGAGTCGGCACATTGTACATCTGAGCCAGCTCGGCAATGCGACGAGTTTGCGAAATGCCTCCCACCCAGGTCGGATCGATCATCACATAATCGGCCGCACGAGCTTCCAGAACCTGTCGATAATGGTCCGACATGACCAGCATCTCGCTGACGGCAATCGGCACACTGATCTCCGCCCGAAACGCCGCCATCGCGTGAATCGAATCCGGCCGCAGCACATCTTCCATCCACAGCGGTCGGATCGGCTTCATGCCTTCCGCAATGCGACGCGCTGCCGCCAGAGAAAAGAAGCCGTGTCCATCCAGCATGACTTCGATCTTGTCGCCAACTCGCTCACGAATCTTTTCGAACGGAGCAATCCCTTCGCGAATATCGTCCCACGACAAATACTGTCCGCCCTGACGCCGATAAACCATGTCGAACGACCATAACTTCATCCCCTTGTAACCAAGAGACACCAGTTCTTCGGCTAACTCGGCCGGTGAATTCATGCTGGACCAGTTGTCTTCCAACGGCCCCGGCTGCCCCGGATCACCATGCCCCGGCCAACCTGATGCCGACGGCGTGCGGCGATTGGAGCGACCATAAAACGGCCCACCACAACTGTTATACACCGGCACTGCATCTCGCACCGGACCGCCCAAAAGTCGCCACACCGGCTGTTGCGAAAGTTGTCCGGCGATGTCCCATAAAGCCAGGTCAACCGCAGACAGAGCTCGCAATTCGGTGCCGGTTCCTCCGAAGGCCGTGATTCGCTCATACAGAAATCGCCAATGGCTTTCGATGGCACACGCATCGGACCCCAGAAGCCGTGGCGACATAAAGTCATGAATCACGGCCGCGGCCGATGTCGGGATGTAATACGTTTCCCCATGACCAATCACCGGGACGCCATTTACGGTTCCGGCATCCGTATGAACTCGCAAGGCCAACAGTCCGGGCATCACGTCATGAGGTATCGCTGTTTCCAGGGCCACGATACGCGGCCCGCGTCGAAACGCATGCTCCTGAACAGGACTCGAGGCACGGCGGAGAAACGTCTCAGGAGATTCGTTAGTCATAGCTTGCGACTTGCGGGAGAAAAGAATCCCGTCGACGGAGCGACGGGCCTACTGTACACCCGTCGCTCCGCCGACGGGACACTTCACGCATTACCGGCGAGATCTTTTCTGTTGGCGATAATACTTCAAGCCCGGCGTAAAGAACGTCAACGCCGAGACAACACCGAACAACGAAATGCTGAAGTCTGGCAGATCACTGTGCTCAACAGCCGCCATAATTAACGATGTGGCAAACATCATGGCCGACTGAATATAAAAACTTCCCGACAGCATTCCGGCCTTCACCAGAAACACCATGCCTGCGATGGCTCCCAGCACCGGCGAAAACTCCAGCACAGGCCGCTCCATGATCATCTCAACCCAGAACAACATGGACGACGCGATCATACTGCCGCCCCACACGTGGGCAATCTGACGCTCAACAGCCGTAATGGGGCCAGCACGATGTCTCAGATTCCAGAAGATGCTGGCCCAAAGGCCCAATCCGACCACCCACAGACCGACATACGGCCAGCGATCAGCAACGCCTCGATACTGCATATAATTTGTAATCAGGCACAAGCACAAAACCACGAGGCTGTGCCACATCCACAGCAATCCCCAGTTCTGCAGAATCGCCGCATGATGTGACTCACGAAACAATCGCATCATGATCTGAGCAAACGTCGATGAACGCGCACTGACGGGTTCACCGCTCAGCCACGCCCGAAGATCGTCGGCCAGTTCAACCGTCGACGCATACCTCAGATCGGGCGGCTTCTGCAGACACTTCATGACGACCATTTCCAGATCAGAATCGACGCCACGATTCAGCATCCGGATATTGGGCGGATCCTGTTCGAGAACCATCAACACCGTATCGAGAGGCGATGCCGACTGAAAAGGAGGCCGCCCCGTCAGCATCGCAAACAACACTGCTCCGAGACTATAAACATCGGTCGCGACATCAACTGAATCTGTCTGGCCTGCAGCCTGTTCCGGAGACATCCACGCAGGCGTTCCCAAAATCGCTCCACTCTGAGTCAATCCCGCCAGCTCGGACGGCTGACCTGTCGCCGAATAAGACTGATCCGCAACACTGACGCGTTTGGCCAGTCCGAAGTCGGTGATAAACGGAGTACCATCAGAAGCAATCATAATGTTACTGGGTTTCACATCGCGATGCAGCACGCCTGCTCGATGAGCAGCCCCAATCGCTTCCACGATGGGCAGTAACATGGCCACGGCTTCGCGAGGAGCCATCGGCCCATCCATCAACCGCTTTGAAAGCGTGCTGCCTTCGATAAACTTCATGCTGAACCACGGTTGCCCGTGATGCTCGCCGACTTCATAAACCGGAACAATATTCGGATGACTCAACCGCGCGGCAGCCAACGCTTCAGCTCGCAGTCGCGCAAAATCCTGAGTTGAGGCAAACGCTGCGTTCGGAATCATCTTCAGCGCAACGGTGCGCTGCAGACTGGTTTGCAGCGCACGATAGACGACGCCCATGCCGCCGCGTCCGATCTCCTCCTGCAACTCGTAATCACCAATCACGGAGCCAATTGCCGAGCCGGAGCCACGCATGTTCTGGCCAGGCACTAAAAGCGTCGAACCTCCCGTGAGATGGTTCAGGTCCGACGATTGAAGCATGGCGACGTCGTCAGCGAACTGAGCCGTCGCAAACAGCTCACGAAGGTCCTTTTCCAGATCCGGATTCTTGCGAATCGCTTCTTCCAGTCGCTGTTGAGAAGACCCGCTGCGGGAATCCTGGATCAGCTCGTCAAAGGCGATGGCCAGACGTTCGTCGGCGTCATCAGGAGACATACTCATTCGCGATTATTCCGTCAGTTCACCCAGCGGATTCGCTTTGCATTGCAGAGGCATGCTGATCGGTCCGCCGGCTCGATGAGATTCGAAGACCGAGAGAACCATTTCGATTGTTCCCCGGGCTTCATACATCGAGCATTTTGGCTGACGATCCTCCTCAATGGCAGCGATCAGATCCCTCGCAGCAGCCGGATTCCCACCTTCGTATCCGGTCGCAGTGATCGTTTCGGGTTGATCGATTCCATTCGACGAAATCGTTCTCCAGATTTTCCCCGCTGCGGATGATCCCCAGGTCGCATCGTTCAACAGGAACGCAGGGTTCGCATAGCCCGACGTATGATCGATCACACCCTTACTGCCCATGATGCGGAGTCCAAAACGATTCGGACTGCCACCCGCGCCCTTTTTCGACGAGAAATATCCCGTCACTCCGCTCTTAAATCGCCACATTGCGTCAACTCGGTTTCCAGCCAGCGGACCGACGCCTTCATTGCCCGGCTTGATGTGTTCACGCGTAACTCGTTTTCCATCCTGATACAGCGACGCATAACACGATTCCGGTTCGCCCGCAAAAGCTCGCATCAGATCCAGAACATGCGTGCCCAGAACCCAGAGATCTTCCGCACCGCCACGTGCGTCTTCTTTACCTCGCGCGCGGATCTCCAGTACATCGCCGATTTCACCGGCCTGAATGAGCTTGCGGATTACATCCAGTTGCGGCGAGTATCGACTGATGTGAGCCACGGCGAGTTTCAGGTGTCGCATTTCACACGCCTGAATCATCTCGTCGGCTTCGCTCAATGTTCGGCAAAACGGCTTCTCCATATACATGTGACAGCCATGTTCCGTGCAGGCCAGTACCATGTCGCGATGCTGATCAATCCAGCGAGGACAAACCGCCACGATGTTCGGCTTTTCTTTCTCCAGCATTTCACGGTAGTCGGCATAGCTTCGCGGCGCCCCCGTTCGAGGAACAGCCTTGTTGCGGCCTGCTTCATCCTGATCAGCGACAGCCACAACTTCGCAGTGTTCAATGGACTGCCAGACTGCATCCAGCCCGTGACCGTAGTCGCCTCGCCCCGTGCTGCCGATGATCGCCACTTTGTACTTGGCCATGACTTATTCCGATATTACTGGAGGTGGGACGGTGTTCAAGAAGCAATCACTGCTCCGCGGAGCGACGGTCTGTTGCATAACTCGTTTACCGCCCAGCCGAAGGCGCCGGCCTTTGCGCTGGCCGGCGCCTTCGGCTGGGCGGTAAACGGAAGCCCGCAGGATACGAAATCAACAAGTGCTTGTAGGTAGGCCAGTCGCTTCACGGACGACGCTTCCACAGCTCATACGCCCTTCGGCACGGCCCAATGACCATCCCGATATTGTCGACGAACCAACGCATTCGCGGCCTCACCGTTGGTGATGACTTCCTTGTCAGGATCAAAGTGCAGAACCTGACCGGTACGAGCAGCGATGTTGGCCAGATGCACAATCGTGGCGGACAGCCGCCCGGCATCGACGGAGGCGTTCACGGATTTTGCAGGATCGCGAATCGCATCGAAGAAGTTCTGATGATGAGCCGGCAAATCGCCGCCGCCGGTTCGTTCCGCCAGCAACTTCCCGCGAGGCCCATACAACTTCCAGCCAATGCTGTGGCCCATGATCAACACGCCTTCTTTGCCATAAAAGGCGGCTCCGTTTTCATAGCCTTCCTGAACGTACGGACTCCAGATTCGCTGCTCAAAAATCAACTGCTTGCAACGCCCCGCAGGTGAACCATCGACCGGATATTCGCAAACCGCATACTGCGTGTCCGGAAACTGTTGATCGTCATCGAAGAAATTCTTCTGACCAAAACACGTAACTCGGCTGGGAT
>JBILXT010000423.1:0-6017 GCA_044378235.1 Planctomycetaceae bacterium | reverse complement strand
TCACGATTGAATCACCGCCAGCTCCCGAATTGCGGGTGACAACCTCCGGTGCCACGGGTAGACTCACGGCAGCCGCTGAGTGCTCGTGATTGATTCCGCATGGGGCTGTTTCAACCTCGTGCCCCAATCCACAAAGCGGAAAAGTTCAACGCACGATCTCTACGTCGGCTAATCGCCTGACGCATAGATCGCAATTCGTTATGCCTCAGACGAATGCCAAGACAAATCGCCAAAACCGGTAGCGTCTTTTTGATCCCGTTGGACGACGGCACCGCGATGCTTGCGCAAATTGTCGAAATTGTTCCGCAAGTATTGAACTCGATCACCATTGCGGTTTTCGACCGCCAGATTGTGGATTTGAACTCACTGCCGAAACTGGTGTCGCTGGAGAATGAAAAGATAATCTCCTGCCAATTCGTAACACGAGACTTGTTTTCCAACGGCGTCTGGCGACAAATAGCCCGGGTCCCGGTTGACATCTCGGGGGACCGATTGCCGTATCGTGACACCGAGAAGAACCGATGGATCGGGGCGAAAGTGATCGGTTCAGGAATCATCCGCTCATTCTTGTCTGCTTACCAGGGACTTCGTCCCTGGAATGAGATGCTGGATCCGGGCTATTACACTAAACTCTTACTGCCTGGAGTTCCCGTGCCGTCGACGGCAACAACGAGTAGATAAGGCATAACCAATAAGGCTTTGACTTCGCGACGTTCGGAGTGAGAGCGTGGTTTGGCGGATTGAGGTGGAGCGGAGAGAGCTCTTCGTTGAGCGAGCCAGTGGAGCCGAAGCCTTTCGAAAAACCTTTGTTCAAGAAGCCCGGCGGGTGCAGGAGGCCGAGTTCTCTGCTGGGAAAAGCTCTTCGCCACGTCGGGGCGGTCTGAGGTTTTCGGTGTTCCGTTTTCGGCGTTATAAAATTGGATGGCCCTGAACGATCCTTGTTCGATCGGAGTTACAGTTGGTACGCTCCCTCCCTTAAGATCTTCGTTCTCGTACAGGGGACTTGCACCCCATGAGCCATACGCCATGACAGGCGTACCAATGCAATGCACCATAAGTTGGCGGTGCCAAATTAACTGTACCACGTCACTCGCGCCAACCGGGTGACTGCAGGCCTAAGAGGATGCCCGAGTATGAGCCGTCGTACTTTTGGATTAACCCTCCTGAACATCGCCGGAATACTGGTCATCGTCGGTGGGCTGTACGACTTACTTGTGCCCTCAGTACCACTGAATCATCTGGCTTACCTTGACGCGACCGATGAACAACTTGGCCAGCGGCTTGCGGAACTGGACCTGGCCATGCTTCGTTCCATCGGCGGATGCCTGTTAGCCATTGGGGCGACCACGCTGGTGCTAACGAATGGCCCAATTCGCCGCGGGGAAAAGTGGTCGCGTTTCACGGTCGCTGTTTTGGTGGGGGTGTCCGAAGGGAACAACGCCTATCGGATGTTTCCGTTCGATTCGCCCTGGTACGGTCCGCTCGGTTTTGCTGTACTCGCGGTCACCGGGGCAGTGCTTGTGGGCGATGGGACATCTGGGCCAAGCTATACTGAGAACGCCTCAATCGGGTAAGGGCCACCATTGCTGACGGCCCTCCCCACACCACCTGACATGCGGGTCCAAATCAGGCGGTTCCTCCAGTTTTCGCCACTATTGGATCGCAAGGTCACACCAGAGTTGTTTGAGCGAAAGTAGCCCCAGTTGCACCAGCCACTTGTTGAGCATCGCGCAGCGCATGGCGCGTGTCCGTGACAAACGCCAATAGCTCTTGCGACTGATCGCGTGTTTGATCGCCATATCCAGACTCACGCCGAGGCGCACCAGCGATCTGCCGCACTTTAATTCTAAGGAAGTGGACCTTGCTGAAGGACCTCCAGTGTTCGGATCTTTAGCAAGATCCACTACGTCCACGCCCGTTCTTTGTCTTGGCGGAGCACAGCTCCTGTATCACATCGTCTTCAGCACTAAGGATCGTCAACGTTGGTTGATCGATGGATTACGGACAAGGACTTGCACCTTCTGAAGAAACACGAAGTGGAATTCGATCCACGATTTGTTTGGGATTGATGTGTTGATCCTCCGGACCTGAATCGCATGACGCCTTCAAGTTCTTCCGAAGGGTTATAAGAAAAGTCATCGGTTCGGCTGCTATGCGATTCATCATCGCATTTGGGAACGATACTGCCGGTGAATGGATCGGGCTATTTCTTCGCGACCCGGGTATTAGAACCATAGGCAAGCCGATATCGGCCGTGTTAAGTGCTCGTGGCCGTATCTCGAGCGATGATGCTTGCAATTGTTTGGCCGCCTGCGAGGTCATTGCTCGCCTTCAGGGCCAATGGGGGTTGAAGAATCCGTATTCCGAGGCGCTGGACTCATGGATTGAAGCAAATCCAATCGTTGTTCCCGATGCGCTGAAAAGGTCAGCCGACTCTGCAATCGACAAGATTCTTGGACCGGATTCCGAGTTGGCTGACCTCTGGGATGACGGTGGTTTTAATGAGGCTTGGCACGAATCCGTGGCCGATCTTCAGCAGCGAATTTACGGCTAACCACTAAGGCTTTGACTTCGCGACGTTCGGAGTGAAGGCGTGGTTTGGCGGATTGGGGTGGAGCGGAGGATGGCGTTATGGATTTGGATGGCCCCGAACGGAACCCGAACGGAACCCATCGAACCATTGCCTGGGACCAGATTCCGGGTGACAACATCCGCGAATGCGGGTAGACTTTGTGCGACCGCTGAGTGCTCGAGATTGATTCTGCAACGGGCTGAGTCAGCCTCGTGGCTCCAATTCGCAACGCGGAGAATTTCAACCTGCGATCTATATGTCGGCTAATCGACTGACGCAGCGATCGCAATTCGTTTGTCCATTCAGATGTCGTCAGCGATGAACGTTATTCGTGTCCATCACCGATCCCGAAAAAAAATCCTGATTGCAAATGTGTTGTCCATGATTGTGATGGGACCGTTTGCCTATGGAATCGCATTTCTGGGGCAGTTTCAGGGCCCATCAATGTGGGTGGCTGTCATCTTGTTTGCATCGAACATGGGATTATTCGGATGGAACACGTGGACCGTCGCGCGACAGAATCGCGACTTTGTATGTCTCCTGACAAATGAGCGATTGGTTTGTCAGTCGCCGGATGAGTCCCTGGCTCGGTCTTTTGATGTCCCGTTCGTCGAGATCGTAAAGTTGGCGGAGGCGGACCAAACGGAAGGGGGACCTCGTTTTTCACTACACACCCAGGATGGCGACTCGGTGACATTGACTTACAATTTCGGGAATCCTGCTCGATCCATTTTTGAAGATCTTCGAAGAATGCTGCCATCGGTCCCGGTCGAAAAGAGCTGAATGAACGCTCCACGCAAGGCACTCAAATCTCGAAGTTGGTCGTGTTGAGAAGAGGGATTCCAGCGAATTCCGGGACACATTAATTCCACGACTGAATGCAACACTAAACTGGCGTCCTCTGTACGATGAGGAAGCCTCATGGTTTCACCCGGAGCCTCTTCGGTAGGCTTCCCAGCCAGGTCGAGCTTTTCCGGAGATTGAAGTACGGGCTCGATTGAGTCCTTCACATACGTCAACGACCAGCGAGAACTTCGAACAGTTGGCGAATCTCGTCATCGATTTCCTCAGGGGAGTTCGTCGTATGACTGATCTCATTCCGCAGGAGGAGGCGATACCTTTTGCGAAGCCGATGCAGAGCGACTCGAACGGACTCCGGACTCATCTCCAGTCGCGTTGCAAGATCAGTCAGCACGCCATCCGCCGTTGTGCCGGAGAGTTGCCCCGCGAGGTTCTCGAAGAGCTCACTTCGCCCGGTCGAGTCGTATTCTTCGCGTAGCTGCCGCAACACTCAGTGGATTTCCGGAACAACTACGAGCGATTGAGAACGAGATGTGGACGAAGCTGGATGACGCCGTTCCGGTGGAGACGCAGAAAAAATTCCGTAGCGAGTTGAACCTCTATACCACCGATGGGCCAAGTGATGACTCCGACTCGATGGGAATGAGCGGCTATGGCGGCGGTCCCGGAATGGGAATGGCTCCCGGCATGGGCAGTGCAATGAGCGAAATGTCCAGTGGAATGATGGGAGGAAGCCCCGCAACCGAGCCCGGCCTTCTTGGCTGGGAAGCAGAGCACTACCCACTCAAGCTAAAAGTCTCCCGCAGCGGCCGTTGGTTCGACTGGTCCGTCGTTTCAGAGAAAAGTAATCCCGGTTTTAGTTCTGTCAACGAACTTGAGCAGGGCAAAGCTCCCGCACTGCCAACCGCCCTCCAACGTTTCTACCGCGAACCAGGCCCATGGATGGCGATCACGAATCTGAAGACAGCGACCGTCTCAAAAGATTGGCGGAAGGTTGCCGAGGCATTTTCACATCGAAGTCGGGTGCAATGGCATTTGCGAACTCAACACTGGATTGACGCAGCCGAAAATTCTTCATCTGAAACGCTCGCCCCGGAACTTGTCGCCCAGGTGCAGGCAGAAATGAGCACTCTGGAGAAGATCTTCGAGGAATCTGAGGATCTCTTAAAACGCGATGAAGCCCAGATGAGTCAACAACTCGCTGCCGAGCAATTCGAACAACTCCTCTGGGAAATGAGGTCGGGATCCGAGGCTGAGGCTGCAGCGGCCTTTGACAAATTCGTCACATTGGTCCCGCTGGAGTATAGTCAACTCTTGTTCCTGCCTCCGTACATCTTTAGCTCGATCACAAATCCGTCCGTAATTGAGCCGCTGAGATCTTCTTTGACTGACGTCACTCTGACAGATCCGAAAACTGCGACTGGGTTCCTTTCGCAATCAGGTGTCGATGCGAAGATTCCCATCACGTTTATCGATGATGGCGGATGGAAGATTGACAGTATTGGCACCACAACTGAACTCCAAAAAGAAATGCGTCTGGCATGGCAAAAACTTTCCGGACGATCTGCCCACCATGTTCTTGATGCCTTCAAATCTTCGATTGCATCCGGACATTTCTCGGAGTCGCAATACTTATTGACGGATGATGCTCGCGATGAATGGATTGCTGAAATTCTGATCGCCGCTTCGGCACGCCAACGCACAGGAGGTCCGCTTGTGGGTCGATGGGCTGATTCTCAGACTGACGAAGTCGATCCGCTGGCGACCGAGCTGATCAGGACCATTCTCGATCATCAACCCGATCTGAATCAAACACTTCCGAGTATCCTTGAAGATCCCTCACTGTTGAGTGTTCTGGGCGACGGCTCGGCGAGTGCTGAGAACCGTCGCACGACTTGTCTTCAGCTGGCAAAGAAACTGGAGCATCGAGACCAATTGTTTGTCAAGCTGATGGAAACTCGTCAACGCCTGCGACCTGATTCACTCCACCTGGAGGGAAAGATCGATCTCAAAAAAGAACACATCGAAGACGCCCGAATTTTTCTCCCGGCGGAGAAGTCTTCAGAATCAGCGACCTGGACGTGGAACAAACCCGAGGGTCTGAAGCCGATTCAAACTCACTTCGCAAAAATCGACGGCCTCTGGAAACTCAACTCCATCATCGACCCGGCGCTGAAACCCTGGCCGCTGCCGACAGAAGAACCGACGCCGCCCGTGGAGGCAGCTCCGGAGGAGGCAGCTCCAGTTGAAGGAGCGTCGGCAGCACCGTAGACAGATCGCTCCGCCGACCGCGATGATTTATGGCCAGAGCCGCCCTTCTGATCGATCAGTCGGAAACAGGCTTGTCCCTGAAGCATCCTCAAAGTGATATTTCAGAGTAATTCTGCAGCTGAACGGCTGCAACGGGTGAAAACTTTTCGATTTTCGCCAGCGAGCTAGTGGGGGACCGGTTTTCAACAGGAACACACCGCACCATAATCTGTCAGTTGCATGTGGTCGCTGGGCTCGAGCCACGGGACTCGTTGACTCGAGCGAAAGGTCGCCCAAAGGAAGCCATCCTCCAAAGAGCTTCTGTTTCACTCCCAACGCGGCATGCACAGCAGGTGGTTTTCTTCGATGGCGGAACCTTTTCTGGTTCCGCTTT
>JBILXT010000421.1:0-6034 GCA_044378235.1 Planctomycetaceae bacterium | reverse complement strand
CGATAGTCAACGCTTTTCTCCTCGGTGGCAATATGGGGCTTCTGCCGATACCCGTTCAAATCTCCGCTCTTCGATTCAGGAATGGAGCCGAGGATTCCGATAACACGGGGTCAAATCGCCGGCCTTTCCAGTGAGAATCTGAGGGCCGTCAGACTCCATTTCGGGCAGAAAAACGCAGACTTTTCCTCGTCACAGCGGAATTTTCGCGACGACAAACGAAACTTTCTTGGCCGCCCGAAGAGAAGACTGAACGCGAAATAGCTGGGCAAATCGAGGTCACCGTCGTCAAACGCCGTTTGACGCCCACGGTGCACATCGATATCCTGCCCCGCTTCGAATTTACCGGGATCTTTGTGGATCCCGCCGAGTTGTGGTCACCCTCGGATTGTTTAGGTGACGTGCTGCGTGTCGGATTTCGATTCATCGTTTTTCGGCATTCACACAATTGTTCTGTGCGAGCCCCAATTATGGTTGCTCGCTGCGGCTTGCCGCCGCAGATCACAGGAGATCGGCAATGGCTGAGATTGTGGTGAAAGACATTCTGGATGCAGGTGTTCATTACGGACACCGATCCAGTCGTTGGAACCCCAAGATGCGACCGTATATCTACGGTCGTCGTAACCAGATCCATATCATCGACATCAAGGAAACCATCCGGGGCTTGATTCGAGCGAAAAAGTATCTGCTGAAAGTGGCTGCTCAGGGCGGTCTTGTGCTGTTCGTTGGTACGAAGCGTCAGGCTTCAGCGTCCATCGAAGAGTTGGCTCAGGAATGCAAGATGCCGTACTGTACCGAGCGATGGCTGGGTGGTACGTTGACAAACTTCCGAACCATTCGTACTCGCCTGAAGCGTCTCGAAGAACTCGAAACTCTTCGCGAGACTGGTGAGATCCGAAACTACTCGAAGAAGATGCAGTCAACGCTGACTCGCGAGTACAACAAGATCTATCGCAACCTGAACGGGATGCGTGAAATGAATCGCCTTCCTGAATGTCTGGTCATTGTTGACCCGACCAAGGAAAAGAATGCGGTTCTGGAAGCCCGTTCACTCGGTATCAAAGTTGTTGCTCTTATCGACACCGACTCAGATCCTGACATGGTCGACCTGCCAATTCCAGGCAACGATGACAGTCTGCGATCGATTCGCCTTGTGATCCAGCATCTGTCAGATGCGATCAAGCAGGGTCGCAGCTTGCGTCCTGATGATCACAAGAAGAAGGAAGACATTGATCCGAACGAGCCAAAAGCCGTTCCGTCAATTCGCTGAGTTTCGTTCCCGATGCTTTAAATCGGCACGGGGAACATCCAGCAGCGAGATGCAACTCTTAGACGACGGTTTCTTTGGGACCGTCGTCTTCTTTCGTTCTTAACTCCGCCGCGTCAGTGTATTGAACCATTCAGGCAACGGGCGTGTCCTTTGCCTTTTCGTGATCCCTGACGCGACGTTTTCTATTCCCTGATTTTCAGACGATCCGGCAGTTCGCCGACATAGCGAACTCATAATTCAAGGGTCGTCCCAAGGAGTTTCTCATGGCAGAAATTACAGCCGCAGCCGTTAACGCTCTGCGAAAGAAGACCGACCTTCCAATGATGGAGTGCAAGAAGGCACTAACCGAAGCTGGCGGGGATGAAGCTAAGGCGATTCAGATCCTGAAAGAAATGTTCAAGAAGGTTCAGGACAAGCGAGCTGACAACGTCACCGCGGAAGGCCGTGTCTTCCTGGCCGTTAAGCCAGACGGTTCAGAAGCCGCAATGGTTGAGATCCAGTGTGAATCAGCACCAGTCGCCACAGGCGAAGTAATGCAACAGTTCGGTCAGGCGATGGTCGACACTTTGCTGGCTGGCCCAGGCGCGGCTGATGCTGCAGCTCTGATGAGCCAGAAAGCAGCCGGGGCAGCTCACACGTTCCAGGAACAGTACGAAGAGATCGTCAACAAGATCCGTGAAAAGATTGTTGTCAATCGAATCGCACGAGTTGCAGGACCGGTTGCGGGCTATGTTCATCACGACTACAAGACAGGCGTACTGTTCATCGCCTCAGGCACTGCGAAGAATGCTGACGTCATGAAAGACGTTGCAATGCATATCGCTGCATTGAACCCAACCGTGACTCAGCCAGCACAGTTAGCTCCGGAAATTGTTCAGGCTGAACGTGATCGTCTGGTTGCAGAAGCTCGTGCTTCCAAGAAGCCCGAGAACATCATCGAGAAGATGGTCGATGGCCGTATGAAAGTTTTCTATGCAGAGCAGGGCGTCCTGACCATGCAGCCTTTCGCCAAAGACGACAGCAAAACTGTTAGTCAGGCGCTGGCTGAAGCGGGACTTGAAGCCGTAACGTTCCATCGCTGGAAGGTTGGCGCGTAAGCCTGACTGACACAGAAGACCGATCATCAGCGTGGTTTGCTTTTTCATGCCTGCTGATGAGTTCGAACTCAAACAGAAGTTGACACAGAAGCCCGGTTTTCCACAGTGAAGCCGGGCTTCTCTGACTTCACCAACTCTTATCACTTTCGTTCAGGAATTTATCAATGTCCACCGCCAGCCTTCGCCTGCCTTACAAACGCGTGCTTTTGAAAATCAGTGGCGAGAGTTTTTGCCGCGAAGGTGAGTCCGGGATTGCGATGGCTGAACTGGCTTCAGTCGCCGAGCAGATTCGTGACGTCGTAAAAGGCGGCGTTCAGCTGGCCATCGTCTGCGGCGGAGGAAATATCCTCCGAGGAAAACAGTTTGCCGATATCAGCCAGCAGATCGTTCCGTCGACAGCTCATTACATGGGCATGCTGGCCACTGTGATTAATGGCCTTGCACTTCAGGACGCTCTCGAAAGCGCCGGAGTCCCGACTCGCCTGCAAAGTGCGATTCGTATGGAAGGTGTGGCTGAGCCATTTATTCGTCGTCGAGCACTGCGGCACCTTGAGAAAGGCCGCGTCGTGATTCTCGCCGCAGGAACTGGCAGCCCATTCGTCACCACAGACACTGCTGCGGCATTGCGAGCCCGTGAACTGGATGCTGATGTTGTACTGAAGGGCACCAAGGTTGACGGAGTTTACTCCGAAGACCCAATGAAGAATCCTCACGCGATTCGATACACCGATATTTCTTTCCGAGATGTCCTTGCCCAGAACCTGCAGGTCATGGATGCACAAGCGATGCACCACTGCATGGAACACAACATTGACATCGTCGTCTTCAACTACAAGAAGATCGGCAACATTGCCCGAGTGATCGCCGGAGAACGCATCGGTACTCGAGTTTCAACAGACGGTCGACCAGCCTGATCGGGCCAGGTCGCAGCCAGTTGGAGCAGTGAGATCAGTGACAGCGACGAAACAACAAAGGCTTCAGACGTCGAGACATACGGCAAAGGAAAATACAGCCAGAGTCACCCTTAATCTCGCCACTTTTGAGCGCAAAGAGAAGTAAATCCCTCCACCTCGACACTTCGGTCAATGTGCCCAGAGACAGTTAACGCCAGGCCCTTCGACGCGTCGGTCGGTTTCACCGGAGGGAGTTGCGTTGTCAAATCCTGAAACGTAGGTTGGACATTCTTGTCCGACTGCGGTTCGACTGGCACGAATTCCCGCTGGGTGGCACTTCCGCGCATTGAGAGTGTGCCGCAGGCGCGAGAAGCTGCAGTGAGGATTCTCATCCGGAAGACAGCATGTCATGAAAATTCAACTTGCAAGCCTGTGCTTCTTGTTGCATCGCAACACAGCCTATTCAGGCTGTGCCACCCAGCGTGGCATACGGAACGGCTCACAGACAGTGTTTTTCAAAAAAAGCCATCTCCGATGCTGCAAGATCTTCTGCGCATTCGCTGAAAACGCATTGAATTGAGTTCACTCACGCGGTGGTCCCTGTCGGAGTGTCCCCCACAAGACTCTGTGCAAGATATCGTTCGCATTCGGACAGCAAGTCTTTCGTCCCTGCAATCTCGGTCATCGTTGCCGCGAACGGCTCCGTTTCGCCATGCAGGTACTTCTGAACGGCGACGTAGAACTCAGCTTGCCGCCTCTGACGAACTTGAATGCGGGCGTGAGAACTCATTTCTGCTTCTGTCCTAAGTTGCTCAAGTGACTTCCTACCAAGGAGGTATTGAGCGATTGGTAGCGGCCAGCCGATACCAGTTTTTCGATCCCCCACGCGACTTCGCAGTACTTGGAGAATCTCACATTGATCGCGTTTGAGCCATGAATGACCAAACCATAGAAGTAGTGGAATCTGGACGTTTGCAGAATCGGCATAGTCGCAATTGAGTCCTTCCTTCCACTTCGCGAGCGCGTCGTCATGGTGTCCGCGAACCCACAGGGTGCATCCGTAGACTTCAAACTCCCTGGAATGGCTGGTCGTGAGGGACGCAATTAGCTTGCGTTCAATCTCTTCGGCTCTTAAGTATTCTCCCAAGCACAGTTGGGAAATCACAAGATTTCGGTAGTAGGGCGCGGTTTGGTCGCCAATTTCAGGTCGCACCGCGATGCACTTTGAAAGGAGTTCAGCTCCCTCTGCATAATTACCTGCGCGAAGCTCCAACCATCCCTCGTTGTTTAGCGTTCGTTGAAGCTCGCGCAAATTGGTCTCGCGCATGGCACCTGTGTTTCCTCGTCCATAGCTAATCGATAAGGTGACCCAATTCTCTTGCTTTGGCAAATTCTTCGTACTTTGCCTTGAGGGCTTCCAGTGAAACGACGCCATGAATGTCCTGAAATGTTCCAAAAACATTGCTGCCGGAAATTTGAAGCGAATTACGCACGAACAGCGAAAAATCCCCCCAGATCCGCACCGATGGCTCGTGGGGATGTCCAAGCGCAGCGCCACTATAATAACCTGTTAGAAACGCGACGACTTCGCCATAGGCTCCATTAACGGTATACATCATCGGACGCTGTAGTACGCTCCAGATCATCGCCTCGGTTTTGTTCATCGCATCCTCAGCAATTCTTCAAATGAACTAAGCACGCCGTTGTTGTAAATACGTGTCTTCGCCCGCAGTGCGGGGTTATCAAATATCGTGCGTAGTTCCCAATTCGTGGATCCGAGTGAATTAAGGAAGGCTGGTCCAGTGAGTACTCCATCAGCCCCAGTTAGTCCTCTCATGCCGGAGACGTCGAATCGGATGACACCAGCTCCATTCATCAACGATTCAAGCTGCTTTGGGAAAGACTTTGAATAAGGATTCAGCCCTAAGTCATCGTAGTCGAGAATTCCGGGAAACTGCTTCTTGAATCGATCCAGATTGGCTGTGAACCCTAACCCTAATTCCGGTATTTCAGGGAACAGGCAAGGATTGGCGATCGATAATCCCGTGCCATTATGCACGACCACACCACTGATCCCAACGTGGTAAACGTGCGCGCCGTGGACTTCGATGTTGTAGACGGGTGTTGGGTTGAGGACGGGAGTCCAGGATTCAACGGTGGTCAGGCCGGTGGCGGTGCGGAGGGTTTCATTCCGTTGCAGCGAGTCGGCTCGGACGAAGGTCTGACGGTCTTCGCTCCAGAACGGATGGTTGCCGGTGCATTCAATCGATTCGCTTTGACCGGCGATCGTCAGAGTGATCGTGCTGCGAGCCTGGTGCAGGAATGTGCCCGTGACGACACGACCTGCGCCTGAGGGAATCTCCGGACACGAATCAATTGCCAGAACCTCTGCGTTGCCGTCGATGCCGCATTCGGGCACGGAGATGAACACCGTGCCGCCGACTTCGCCATGTTGCTCATTCAGCCACGCGAGCGGCCTCAGCAGCACAACCTCCGCCACTGTCCCGTCTCGCTTCGGAGTCCGCAGCGTCAGCGTTCGCCAATCGGACGGGATGATCTCTGAGCCAAACGCGGTATCTTCTTCACCGGTCGGTGATTCGGCGAGAACTCGGTCACCCACCTGGATTTGTTCGATCGGTGTGAGCGTGGTTCGGCCACGGGGACGCGGGGCACTTGTGAGCCGCATGGCGCTAGACTGCGGGTTTGTGATTGTGCGTGAGCCGTCCACACCGGCGGCCAGCGCCGTGCCGCTCACAGTCCGGTCGTTGCTTGTTCCA
>JBILXT010000082.1:0-21563 GCA_044378235.1 Planctomycetaceae bacterium | reverse complement strand
CAATGCGGGCATCCGTCCACGCCGGCCCTTCGGCGTCAGCCTTCAGCAGAATCTGTGCGCGCCGCACCTTCTGACTGGAACCGCTAAACTTCCTGACAATCTCATTAAGCTGTTCACGTTCCGTTTCGGACAATCGGACAATGTACTTCTTCTCCATGGCACACCTCCTTGTGGCCAGCAGTCTCCCATGATCTTCGAATGCAACCAACCCCACTTTCAGAGCTTGACGCTCCACTAGCCGAGGTCTCAGGCGACGACCAATCGACGTTCTGTGCCGATGGAGCTCTTGGTTCCCAGCGGAAGTTCGCGGTCCTGACTTTCGCTATACAGCACCAGTGTGACTTCATTCCCGGCTGGGTTAAAGAAGAGTTCATCCGAGAAGCCTCGCATCAGTAGCAGGCCACGGCCGCTCGCCAGGAGGGCTTCGGGGTCGTTGCAGCGATCCAGAGCCGCCTGGACATTGAAGCCGTTGCCTTCATCTCGAATCGTGATCCAGAGACCGAACGGGCTTACGAGTTCTGTGACATAGACGTTGCGCTGACACCATGGTGAAAGCAATTCGCGTTCTGCGGCGAGGTCAACGAAGCGAGAGGAACCATCTTCCTTCAGTTCGGAGCTGATTTCCAGATTTCCATGATAGAAGGCGTTATTCAGAGCCTCTTCCAGCGCCATGCAGAAATGATTCTCTTTCGTGCCTTCGACGACATGGTAATCCTGAATGCCCCGCATCAGTCGATCACGGAGTTTTGGGATCAGGCGGCAGCAAGTGGGAACCCTGAACTGAGTAAGCCGGACGTGCGGCGACTGGACAACAACCTCCTCGACAATGGTCGCTTCAGTTGTCATGACTGGGAGTTCCCTCAGACGGAGGATCAAATCATTGCGCGAGACAGGAAGCCAGGATTCCGGCTGAGCATTGTTTTGACAAACTCGGCCGATCACTGCAAACGCATTTTGCGAATTTTGTTCGACTTCGAGGATCCTGAGTGTTTCAGGATGAGCAATACAGATGTCATTTTTGCCGAGGCCCGCGCCTGGTGACTGGTTCCAGCCATCCCTGCTGAGGTGGGTAATACCTGCCCGACCAACCACCTGACGACAGAGCGTGTGAACGTTTTGAAAGAAGTCCGCTTTGTCGGTGATGACCAGAATCTGCATGATACGACCGTCTCACTTTGCATCGGTGCGGCAATTCGCGTCGCCCGGAGTTCTCGTTGACGCATTTGAACAACATGTTTCATTTCAGAAACTAGCCCGAAAATCGTTCAGTTCCGGCAGTTTCACCGAAGTCAATTCAGCGTGAACAGCAAATAAAGGAATTGGAACAGCGTATGCGGACTGTAACTTTTGTACGGATCGCGATTTTGACGGTCGTTTCGTTTGCCTGACTTCTTCAGTTGGGGAGTTCCGCCCGAAAACGCATTTTGTCCGCAAGTCTACTGGTGATTCCGAATTTTCTGGCGTAGCCGTTTAAGGAACTTGAGATAGGGATAGACTGCGGCCATACTTTTGAGCGAGTGAGTCTCCGAAGCACAATTCTGCACAGGTGCCGTTAAGTGTTCAGCAAGATCATGATCCAGGGTAACACAGTCAGGATCGCCGCTGTTGCGGCGTTTCTTGTCTGTTCGTTGCTGGGTCGGCCTTTGCATGAGCTGCAGCATCATGCGGAATCATTACCAGCTGGCGAGACGTCGGCGCATTCGTCGTCGGACGCCACCTGCGTCGGCTCGAAAACGCCCGTGGGTCGTCACAATTGTCGTGGCGGATCACATTCCCGCATTGTGAGCGTTGACCAGCGTGGCTCACATTCCCATCGAGAAGGATCTCCTGGGCATGAACCGGAGAGTGATCATCGGGGGCACTCTCATGATTCTCATGATTGTTCTGTCTGCCAGGCGCTTTGCGTCTCTGCAACGACTCCAGACTGCACATCCGCCTGCTTGAGGCTGGAGGCCTGTGTTGGTCGGCATTCCATTCTCAGCGAGAGTGCTGCTGCGTCTGCCTTACACGCTGCTGACGCGCGCGGGCCGCCCTGTTTGGGCTGACCTTCATCTTCGATAACCCGCGGGGCAGCTGAATTTGCCCGCGCTCTGAGCCACTATTGTATGACTGCGGTTTTGGCTGGTTTCGAAGTCGCCCTATGACGCCGCGATGATGCATTTCAGGCATCGGTCGCAACTGGACGTCCCTGCTCAGACCTCTAATGTGCCGCACAAAGCCGTGCGCCGGGTCTGTTGCTCCACAGAACGAACTCATCTGCAGACTGCGGATTACTGGAGTTTTCAATCATGCGTGTCTCAAAGCCAAGCCCTTCTCGCGTTCGCGGATTCACTTTAATTGAGCTGTTGGTCGTTATCGCAATTATTGCTGTCCTCATTGCACTGTTGCTTCCTGCGGTGCAGCAGGCTCGGGAAGCTGCCCGACGAACTCAGTGTAAGAACAACATGAAGCAGATCGGACTGGCCCTGCACAATTACCACGACAGCCATCGTGTGTTTCCGCCGGGGTGGATTGCGGTTGATGAATTTCGTATGCCCAGTGCTCATGAAGGAACCAGTGGTGTTGGCTGGGGAACCGCGATTCTGCCTTATATTGAACAGGACGCGATCTATCGCCTGTTCAATCCGAGTCTGCCGCTGACAGATCCGGCGAATGCCGCATTTCTGCAGTCGCAGGTTAATGCTTACAAGTGTCCGTCGGACCCGCAGCCTCTGCAATTCGATCTGCATGAGGAAGGTGGTGGCTCCGTATTGGCTCGCCTGCCAATCGCGAACTACATCGCAGTGTTTGGTCCGGAGAGTCTGGATGACTGTGAACTCCCTGCCGGCAATGCTCCTGTTCTGCCCGATGGGACCTGTAAAGGCAGCGGCATGTTCCACCACAACAGCAGTGTCAAAATGGCGTCGATCATCGACGGCACGTCTGGCACGTTTATGGTCGGAGAACGCCGGACCAGGGTTGATATGGATTGGTATACGTCGTGGCCCGGAATGGTCGCCGAAGGGGAAGAGGCGTTTCAGCGAATTTGCGGCTCTGCCGACCACGTTCCTAATGATCCTCATCATCATTTTGATGATTTCAGCAGCAATCATACGGGTGGTGCACAGTTCTGTCTGGCCGATGGCTCCGTACGATTTATCTCTGAAAACATCGACCACGGCGTGTACCAGTCTCTCGCAACGATTCAGGGTGGCGAAGTTGTTAGCGAGTTCTGAACGGGCACAGTTGAGGATGGGCAATGCTGGTTAATTGAGTGAGATTGCACATTCTTCAAACAGTGGAGACTCGATCAATAGAGTTGTGGTTGGCCTTAATCGGCAAGCCGTGCAGAAATTTTTGAGAGCGTCATCATCCTGATGGCACCAGGTATCACAACGCGGGCGCAGATTGATCTGCGGCAGTGAATGTGCGGCTGGTAATGCCGATGCATGCTGTGCACGGAAATCAAGTCCGGCAAGGACTTACGACGATACCGAAGATTTCGGCAGAGATTGTCGATGATTCGGCACAGAGGATGCCAGAAGGGAAAGATGTA
Source organism: Planctomycetaceae bacterium (assembly GCA_044378235.1). GTDB lineage: Bacteria > Planctomycetota > Planctomycetia > Planctomycetales > Planctomycetaceae > SXXK01. Next base: position 18,028 of record JBILXT010000082.1, on the reverse strand, counting down.
AAGTTGTTCTGACAGTAATCCAGCGACACAAGGCTTAATTCATGATCCTCCTGGAACTCTGCTTCCTGGAGGAGGCCCCCCCTGAATGCTGTTTGAGAACAATCGTTTTTCTGCGTTGTTTCTGAGAAACAACCGAACCTCGATCCCTTCTATGTTTCCTCCCTGCTGAACTGCCACGAAAGGACTTGATCATGTCGATCAGCAATCTTCAGCTCGAACGCCAGCTGCTGGAATCCGATGCCGGACAAGCCGTCTACGACGCTCTCATTCAGGCCAATGTTGACCTGAGAACCGTCTCTCTTGAGCTTGTAAAAGACATGTTGCGTGCCGAACACAAGCACCGAAGACTTATGGGCTACTCTTCAACGCGAGTCTGTCTTTCGTGACGTGGAAGACGTCACTTGAAACCCGCCGCGACAAGACGTCCGGCGTTTTGTGGACCTTGCGTGAATCGGCTGTCTCACAGCGTAGACCTGTTGCTCCGGCTATTGATTGAATAGATTTCCGGGCAGATGTAGTTCAGGTCCTGGAAGTGGATGAGATGAATGAACTGTGGTTTTCACTGATGGCCAACCGGTCCTCAGTACGAAGACGACGACACTGCGACCGTTGAGCAGGTATTGATCATCGTGTGAGTAGGCCGGTGTTTCCGCCATGGAAAGACTGGTATCGGTCCAGATCACCCAGCGCTCTGAAGGTTTATGTCGAGGCAACTGGAACTGAACCGGTTCCTGTTGAGAATTGAACAACGCCAGCAGAGTGTCCCCGACGATGGGTTCTCCCCGCTCGTTCACTTCATCGATTGATTCGCCGTTCAGCCGCATCCCGAGCGCTCTGAGGCCGGACTGCCACGCAGAATCCGCGATCTCGTTGCCGTCCTGTGTCAGCCATGAAATATCCTTCACTCCGGCGCCGCGAATTCGTCGGCCGAGAAAGAAATTGCGGCGACTTAGAACCGGCTGCGTTCGGCAGAGCTCCGTCATTCTCTCGCAGAACCGCAGGAACTCGGTTTGCTCAGGATCCAGATCCCAGTTCAACCAGCTCAGTTCATTGTCCTGACAATACGGGTTGTTGTTTCCCGACTGAGTCTGACCAAGTTCGTCTCCACCACGAATCATGGGCACGCCCTGCGACAGCAGCAACGTCGCCATCAGGTTTCTGCGCTGGCGGAGTCGCAGAGTTCTGATGTTGGGATCTGTCGTTTCGCCCTCGACACCGCAGTTCCAGTTGTTGTTGTGACTATCGCCATCTCGATTGTCCTCAAGGTTGGCGTGATTGCGTTTTTCCTGGTAGGTCACCAGATCCCTGAGCGTGAACCCATCATGAGAAGTAATAAAGTTGATACTCGCATAAGGCTTGCGGCCATTATGCTGATAGAGATCGCTGCTTCCCGTCAGACGCGTCGCGACTTCAGAGATGAGGCCGCCATCTCCTGCCCAGAATCGCCGAATCGTGTCGCGATATCGGCCGTTCCATTCGGACCATAAATGGGGAAAGTTTCCGACCTGGTAACCGCCATTTCCCAGATCCCACGGCTCTGCGATCAGCTTAACTTGCGAAAGAATCGGGTCCTGCAGAATGATGTCAAAGAAAGCACTCAGCTTGTCCACATCGTGCAGCTCTCTGGCCAATGCGCTGGCCAGATCGAAACGGAACCCGTCGACGTGCATTTCCAGCACCCAATAGCGGAGGCTGTCCATGATCAGCTGCAGGACACGAGGCGTCTGCATATTCAGAGTATTACCGCAGCCTGTGAAGTCCTGATAGTAGCGACGGTTGTTGGGCATGAGGCGATAATACGAAGCATTATCGATACCTCGCATAGACAGCGTAGGGCCTTTCTCATTGCCTTCGCCCGTATGGTTGTAGACCACATCGAGAATCACCTCGATACCTTCCTCGTGCAGCCGCTTGACCATGCTCTTGAATTCATGGATCACTTCATCAGGTCGGCTGGCTGACGAATATCGAGTGTCCGGGGCAAAGAAAGAGAGAGTGTTGTAGCCCCAGTAGTTGCAAAGCCCGTGTGAGACCAGATGCCTGTCGTCCACGTGATAATGGATCGGCAGCAGTTCGATCGCAGTGATTCCCAGCTTCTTCAGGTGATCGATCGATGCTTTTGAGGCCAGACCGGAATAGGTTCCCTGCAACTGCGGCGGAACGCCCGGATGTCGCTTTGTCTGACCTTTAACGTGTGTTTCGTAGATGATTGTTTGGTGCCACGGAGTCCGCAGAGGTCGATCATTCCCCCAGCGAAACTGAGGATCAACGACAACCGCCAGAGGAGCACACCATGCATTGTCTCTGTCGTCGAAGCTCAGATCTTCTGCCGAGTCTCCGATCCGAAACCCAAACATCGCGTCAGACCAACCGATACCTCGCCCAATTGCTCGTGCGTAGGGATCGAGCAACACTTTGTGCGGATTGAAGCGGTGACCAGCGGCCGGGTCATACGGTCCGTGCACTCGATAGCCGTAGAGCTGCCCCGGACGAACATCCGGAAGATAACCATGCCAGACTCGATCAGTCTGCTCTTTTAAATTGACGGTATATGTTTCCGTCCGATCGGTGACGGATGAGAAGAGACAAAGCTCAACTTTTGACGCATGCTCCGAGAACAGGGCGAAATTCACGCCGCCGCCGTCCCATGTCGCGCCCAGAGGATTCGGCTTACCCGGCCAGACTCGTGGTTCCATATCGCTGTCGCAATCTGTCAAGAAGTCCTCATCGAACTCCGTCGTCGACCATTTTCGCCACACTCACCTGGATTGGGTGTGTTCTTATGATCACTTATTTGCTTTTCTCGCCACTTTGCCTGTTCGGAATGTAGCGAATATGCAGATCCATAGGGATTCAGCGTCACCTATTGAGGTCCGGAATCCCAGACCATGGACAGGATGGCACCAGGTTTGGACCGATATCACAGTCCAGAAAGCTCTGCGCGAGGACCGATTGTTCGCGCGCCGACAAGTGTCTTTGGCGAATTGCTCCGCCTGAAGGGATTTCTGTTTGACTCTGTTTTTTCCAGAGCTTCTTATATCCTGTTTGGGCAAATTGGCTAGTCTGGCTGAATTTTCTCGCCGTCGTTTGAGTCGTCCCGAGAGGGGTTTGAGTTCCCTATGAAGCAAGCAATCTTCAAAGTTTTTGCGGTCTTCATCACCGTCGTGGCTGTGTCCATGATGGGTGCTGCATTGGCGACGTTCTTTGTTCATCCGGATGCCCGGTCCGAAATGAATACGCCCGCGATGATGAATTACTCATTCGAAGAGGTTCCGGGAGAGGTTCCCAAGTGGACCGTGACCCGTCGCTTCAGCACCAACCCTGCTGATCCGGCCGAACGTGGCAGCGTCGGAACTTTCAATTCTCCTTACGAAGCATTGATCAAGGCTCATGGCGACCTGAAGAATTACCTTTCCGGGCAGTCAACTGCAATGTCTACTCAGAAGGCGACAGCGGATAAAGAGGCAACTGATTTTGAAGCCAGTCAGGCGCAGGATGTATTAGCGATGAAAGAGCGAGCTGCCCAGTTGAAGGTTGCGGCTGATCAGCTTGCAGCCTCCCTGCAAACACGTTCTGAGGAATTGCAGGCGTTGTCAGTGAAGTCTCGTGAAACGCGTGAAGAGACCGCAGCACGCAGAACCGATGTTCTCCGCCTGCGACATGAACTTGAGGAAGCTCGGACAGACTTGTTTCGGCTAACAGCGATTCGACGTGATTTGATGGACCGACTCGTGCGTATTGAGATAGAGAATCAGGGAATGAAGGATCGGCACGCTCAACTCGGAGGAAATCCGGTCGCGGCTGCTGCTGATTTGGACCAATAGTTGATTCAGAGCCGCGTAATGAACTTCGGACCTGCGGATGGCAGGTGTCGTCAGTTACTCGGTGCCTGGGCGACATTTTGTTGTGTTGCCTCAGGTGATTAATTTCGAAATTTTCGTGATCGTTTTTGAACCTGGTGCAGGTTTGTGCGGAGCAGCTCGATGAACAATGTCGTCGGCAAGATCCTGATAGTGTTGCAGTTGGTCTTCAGCCTGTGCTTCATGTGCTTTGCTGGTGCCGCCTACACCTTTCATGAAGGCTGGAAGAACCGCGCAACCACTGCGGAAGACAAGCTGAAGAACACCAATTTGCAGCTCACAGAAGCTCAAACGGCTCGACAGCAGCTGGAAGAAAAGCTGACGGCTGATGTGAAAACACAGAGCGAACGAGCTGTCATGGCAGAAGCCAAAGTGACCGGGCTTGAGACGAGCCTCGCTCAGTCTCTGGGAAACCTTGCCAATGCAGAGCAACAGCGAGACAAGCACCTGGCGGATTTGGCGATTGCTCAGCAGGAAGCTCAGGCGAGAATTTCTGAAACGACTGATGCTCGCAGCGAGAATCTGCGACTGAACGATCGAGTTGTCGACGGGATTTCTGTTCGTCGTACGCTGGAAGATCAGGTTCTGGAACTACAGGGACAGATTAACGAAGCAGTTCGTCGCGAGCAGGCGAACATCGAAAAGCTCGAACGCCTGCGTGGTGTGCTCAGCAAGAACAATATTGATTGGGAAGAAGCCATGAAGGGGCCGGTTCTTCCAGTCTCTGAAAAAGTCAATGGCGTCGTGAGGGCAGCTCGGAAGAACGAATCTCGTTCGGCTGAACTGGTTGAGATTTCTGTTGGCAGCGATGATGGGATCTCCAAGTCGATGAGGTTGATCATCTATCGTGGCGCTAAGTTTATCTGTGAAATCGAAGTGACCGAGGTTTATCCGGACGTTGCCGTCGGCCGGGTGATTGAAGAAACACGTAACGGTACTATTGAACGAGGCGACAATGTCACAACAAAACTCTGATCCAACGATCTATGACGGCCTGATGTTTGTCTCCCTGGGGGCAGTAATCGTCGGGATCGTCTTCCTGGTGTTGTCACTGAATGGCTATGGCTGGTCCAGTGGCGGCTGATCCGCAGGCTTTTCTGAACGAGAAGCCAGGCGAACGACACATGAAAAAACAGAAACGCCCCGAGTAATACTCGGGGCGTTTCCATTTGGCGATCGTTTCGCGGGCGGAATTATTCAGCCGCTTTTGGTCCCGGGAAAGCATGTCCCGTGGCTTCCATGCTCACCGCATAAAGTGACTTCCTCGCGGTCACGTACAATGTCTTTCGGTCTGCTCCACCGAACGTCACGTTCGCGGGTTGTTCCGGGAACGAAATTACTCCCAGAATCTTTCCATCTGGACTGACCACCTGAATGCCCAGCGCAGAGGTGATGTAGAGATTACCAGCGGTATCAATCGTCAGTCCATCTCCACCACCATTTGTTGCTCCGGGTGCCTGCTTGAGTTCACAGAGCAACTTCGGCGCACCAAGTTTTCCCGGGGCTTCGACAGGATAAGCCCACATCTCTTTCTCCATGCTTGGTATGACGTACAGAGTCTTCTCATCGATTGAAAGAATCACTCCGTTGGGGGCTTTGCGGTCTTCGATCAATCGCGTCACCTTGCCATCCGCCGCACGATAGTACACCGCTTCTTTTCCCTGAGGCCACGGATCCGGAGCACGGAATCGTGGATCGGTAAAGTAAACTCCGCCAGCCTGATCAATGACAAGATCGTTCGGAGCATTGAATCGCTTGTCGCCATGTTTGTCAGACAGGACAGTTTCCTTCGCGTCCTTCAGGCTGAACTCTTTCAGACGTCCATCCATCTCACAGGCCAGAAGGCGATCACCAACAATCATCAGACCGTTACAGTGTCCGGAGGGTTCAACGAATACCGACAGCGTTCCGGCACTGTCCAGTTTGTGAATTCGGTTCTTCGGGATGTCTGTGAAATACAGATTTCCCTGGCTGTCTGCGGCCGGCCCTTCTGTGAATTCGAAACCTGTTTGTACCTGTTTGATTTCACCAGTCGGTCCGACACCCGGAATGACGTCTGCACCAAGCGAGACGCTGCCGCAAAGAAGGAATGCTGCCAAACTTCGTCTGATCATATCTGCACCTGATCCTTAATCGTGTGAAAGAAAATGGTGTGCCCGCTCCTGGCTTGTCACACCGTAGGATTGATGAAAGTGTGCGTGCCGGATTGAGTCCTAAGAACGCGATTCGCCAGTCACCCAGCCGCGGCCGTCCCAGTTGATAACCTGCCCAAGGAACTCCACCAGTCCTTTTGAAAACTCCGCGAACAGGTGTTCGCCTTTCTCCGGAGTAGCGAATTGCGGCGATCCCATGTGACCAGGCACTGTTCGATCCTTCGTGGTCCAGCCGCGATAGGCAGGCTCAAATCCGAAATCAACGCTGACTGTTTCCAGGGTCTTCACGTCCTTCTTGACGAGATGAGGAGCAATCCTCTGGATCATTGACGTTTCGAATTCGCAGGCATGGCCCATCGAGCGTTGTACGAGATCGCTGCGAGTTTCCCAGGGTTTTGCAAAATCCCAGTACGTTGAAAACAGCAACAGCAGATCGTTGCGATCACGGTAACGCTGGCGGGCTTCAAAGACAGCCTGTTTGCCGGGAATGATGTTTCCACCATGGCCATTCACAAACACGATCCTGCGGAACCCGTGAATGATCCCGTTCTCCATGGACTCGCCCAGCAGGTCGAGATACGTTCGCGGACGAGCCGAAAGCGTTCCGCTGAAGTCCATATGGTGGTCGGAGTTCCCCAGCCATTGCAGTGGAGCAAACAGCACTTTGTCGTTCAGCTTTTCAGACACACGACGAATGACTTCGCCGAGCAACATACTGTCGGTGGCGACCGGAAGATGGTGACCATGTTGTTCGATTGCAGCCACCGGAATGACCAGTGGAGTATGCGGAGCCAGGGCCTTGATCTCGGGCCACGTCAGATCAGTCCAGTTCATGGATCAATTCCTGTTGAGGTCTTGTTGAGTACCAGTGTTCTAAAGACCCCAGAACGATACCAACTTGGAACTGCTCACGAAACCACGGCCGTCAATTCTGCCAGCAGGCGTTCAATATCGGCCATTGTGTTGTAGCCATGAATAGCAATTCGAATTCGCCCGGCCTGATGCATCACATGGATGTTCTTCGCCAGCAAATGCTGGTGAATGCGAGCGGCGTCCGGATGACGAAACGCCATAATCCCGGCTAGATGTCCTGGCAGGTTCGGAGTAATCAAATCCACCGGCAGTTTCGAAAGACCTTCGAGGCACATGCTGACCAGCGGATCTGCAGCCGCAGCAATCTTGTCGACTCCTGCCCCACAGATGTAATCCAGTCCAGCGCGGATGGCGTAAATGGCTGGGTAGTTGGGCATCCCGACAGCAAAGCTCGCGGCCCCGGGTTTGCTGACCGCATGTTCAAATCGAGCCGCCCCGAAGGCATCATTAAGGTTGAACCATCCACCCGCCGGTACCGTCCATTCCTGCGCGCGTCGAGCTGGCACGCCAACGAGTCCGCCACCATGAGAGGCCAGAATCCATTTGTGAGTACTGCTGACAATCAGATCAGCCTCCTGAAGATCCAGCGGAATTCTTCCCAGGGCTTGAGTTACATCAACAGACAGCAGTGAATCTGAGTTGGCCCGAACCGCAGCGGCGACCTCCGGTAACGAAATCCGATGTCCGTTAAAGAAGCTCACCAGCGAAGTATTGACCAGCCGCGTGCGTGAACTCAGCAAAGGAATCAGATCTTCAATTCGCAAAGCCCAGTCTCGCGCACGCCAGATTTTAACGGTGGCTCGACTTTCCTTCTGCAGCCATGGCGTCGCTCCGGCCGGGAAATCCAGATCATTGATGACGATCTCGTCGCCCTCTTTGAGTCGTAGGGCCATGGCTGCGAGATTGTAGGCTTCTGACGAGCAGGAGCAGATCGCAATCTCCGACGCCATGAGTCCATACAACTCAGCCGTTCGCTGGCGAGCCGCCTCCCACTGAGCCGCGTGGGGGATTCGACCCTCCATGCCTTTTTGCTTATCAGCAAAGTACTGCTGCAGAGCGGCTCCCACGGAGAGCGGCGGAATGCCTTCGGCTGCAGAATTCAGATAAGTGATACCGGTCAGTGTTGGGAAATCTTTGGCTCGCAGCTCTGGTGTCAGCATCGGTTCGCCTTTGGTTGTAAAGTTTGAACTTGACCGTAGTATTCTCCGGCTGTTGGAACTCAGCATTCCGAGGCGTGCATGAGTCCTCGCATGTAGCCGTAAGCAAAGAGCCTGCCAAGCATCGTATAGCCCGGCTCGCCGTCGTCTTCTCCTACCATCTGTGGTACGTGGTCAGGTCGCATTGGCCCGCTGAAGCCGATCTCACGATACGCTCGCATAGCGGCTGCCATATCGGTTGGGCCATTGTCGTGAAAGGTCTCTGCAAAGGATTCAGGACTACCCACCACATCTCGAAAATGCACGTAACGAATATGTTTTCCCAGATGGCGGATCGTATTAGGAATATCCACATTCATCGTGGCAAAGGAACCCTGACAAAAACAGATGGCGTTCGAATCGCTTGGGGCCAGTTGCATCAGTCGTTCAAAGCCCGCGACATTATGCATGATGCGAGGCTTCCCCAGCAGTTGTGGCAAAGGCGGATCGTCCGGATGCATCGCCAGAGTCACGCCGCACTGTTCTGCCACGGGAAGCAGTTCATTGAGCAATCGCTCCAGTTGCTCCCACAACTTTTCCGGCGTGAGTCGTTTGGCCAGCTCATCGAAGTGAGCGTTGGGAGCCTTGTAGCCCAGCAGCACGGCCTGTTCGACATCAGCAAGGTGAAACGCCGTCACCTTCGCGCCGCCGCGTTCCGGGGCATCAAGTCGAGTACGACACCAGTCGGTCCCCGCCATAAAGTTGTAGCACAGCAACCGAATATCCAGATCCGCCATCTGGCGAATCAACGTCTTCATCGCGGAGATTTCAGTGCCATCGTCGACGCCCAGTTTGATGTTCTCAATCGGCAAATAGCCTTCGACAACAGACAGTTGCAGCCCGAACGAGGCAATTCTTTCCTGGGCTTTCTTCAGCACCGCAGCATCGGAACCCGGATAGCGATGTACAACATCTGTGACTCCACATTGTGCCGCCAGTTGTAAATTCTCATCAGAGATTGGTGTTAAAACAGTCCCCAGACGCATGTCCCAAATTCTCCTTCTGAGCGATCTCTCTGCGCTATCTCTGTCGAGCTACCACTGCAACACAATTCCACTGGAGCAGCGATGCAGTTTCTCTTCCGTCTGCAAAACCAGTTGACCTTCATCATCGATACCAATGCAGACACCGGTGACGGTCTGATCGGCCAGTTGAAGAGTGACCGTTCGTCCCGTCAGCATGTTGTGACGATTGGCTTCCGAGAGTGCCAGTCTGGGATGGGTTGTCAGCTGACTGATTCGAAAATCGAGACGCTGCAGGATCTCAATGAGGATGGCAGTCAGATCGAAAGACTTGCCCTCAAGATCAAACAAGGACGTGGCTCGCTGTGCGACTTGAGCCGGTGCCCCGCTGAGTGAATTGTTCACGTTGACGCCGATGCCAACCAGAACACCCTGTCGATTTCCATGGCTGTGTTGCTCAACCAGAATTCCACAGATTTTTTGTTCACCCGACAGGACATCGTTGGGCCATTTCAGAGCAAATTCCTGCTCCGGTGCATGTGTCTTCAAAGCGTCACGCACGGCGAGCCCTGCAGCCAGCGACACCATCGGACGACGTTCCGGTGCCATCGGCAACTCACCCGCATCGACGACAAGAGTAAACGTCAAAGCGCCTCCGGACGACCACCAGACATTCCCCTTGCGACCTCGCCCGGCTGTTTGTTCGCTGGTGAGAACCAAAGCTGGTGATACATCCAGTAGTGGCTGCAAAAGTTCCAGCGCTGTGGTGCTCGTGGATGGCAGCGTTGGATGATACTCCACATGCTGAACGCTCGTTTCTGCGATCAGTCGATCAAGATCAAAATGTGCTGGCGCAGAGCGACTCATGGGCGATCAATCAACAAAGACAAATTCACTGAGGTTGAAGAGCAATCGGCACAGTGCCGGCATACCGTGTTCTGCGGCAAATGCCTTCATACGAGCGATCTCTTCTTCGTTGGGGGCACGGCCTGTGACCAGCAGAAAAGCTCGATGAATTTGTTCTTCTGATGCCGTCGTCTCCTGGCTCAGTCGCGTCGCAAAATGTCGCGCCATGGTCACGTTGAAACGATTGTTCAGGAGCGACAATGCCTGCAGAGCTGTTAACGTTTCATGTCGTCGGGGAGTGCTTTGTGATGAGTCCGCGCAGTCCAGTGTGGTCATGAAGGGATCAGGCTGGCTGCGTACGATGAATCGATAAACACTGCGACGATGTGAGCGAACATCTTCCGGATCGAACTTGTTGTATTCGTAGTGAGGAGAATGTTCGGGCTTCTCCAGTTCGAACAGATAAAACCCCGGGCCTCCCATATCGGGATTCAATCGGCCACTGACGGCCAGAATTGAGTCGCGGATTTCTTCCGCCTCCAGTCTTCGTCGATTCATACGCCAGAGATACTGATTCTCGCCGTCAATTGCTTCTGATGCGGCATCGCTGTCTGACGACTGACGATAAACAGAACTGGTCACAATCAAACGATGCAGCGATTTGATCGACTGACCATTCCTAAGAAAATCCACTGAAAGCCAGTCCAGCAATTCGGGATGACTTGGCTGTTGACCCATGCGACCAAAGTCGTTCGGTGAATCGACAATCGCACGACCGAAATGATATTGCCAGATGCGATTGACGATCGATCGCCACGTCAGTGGATGCTCTACGCGAGTAATCCACTTCGCAAGCGCCGCACGTCGGTCAGCTTCCGTGTGTCCTGCGGCCAGTTCGAATTGCCAGTGATCAGCTGAAGCAAGAGGAATAGTTCCGGGCTCAACAGGTTCTCCCGGCTGCGTTTCGTTGCCGCGATGCAGAAGTCTTACTGGTCGAGGCGTGCCGTTGGTTGGTCTGAAGTTTCCCTGAGCCGCGAAATTTGTGGCGGCGGCGTAGATCATTCGTCCGGCCGGGAGCCCCGCAAGTTCCTGCTCAGCGTCCGTCTGTTGCTTGCTGAGCATGGCTCGGCGAGCCAACCGTTCAGGCGTGTTCAGCGTTTTCAGCAGATCGTCTCGTTGGCGAGTCACCTCAGCCAACTGCGCGGCGGCAACAGGATCGGCCGCGGTGGGCCAGATCCCGTCAACGAGATTTGTCTTTCGCCATCGATCCGGTGCTTCGATGGAATCCAGAGCAGACACTGCCCTGCCCTTTGCGATGTTGACGCCCTGTGCATTAAGAATCTGCAGTTCCGACAATGCCAGAATAAAATCGTTCTGCCGCAGCGCCAGTTTCGTCGCGGTGACTCGGATATATCTGGCCATCAGAGATTTTTTGATTTCAACCGGCGTCAGGCCAGGGTTTGAAAAATCAGCTGCTGTCTCATCGCGGACGATCATTGCTTTATGTTGCGAAACGTCGGCTGTTGAGCGATCCGCTGTCGTTGCCACCTCGACGCGAAATCGAGCCGGGAAGCCAAATCCGGACCCGATGCCTCCGAATTCATCGTGACAGGCATGCAGAATGATTTGTTCGATCGGAGTATCTTCACCCAGATCAACCTCCACCCATTTTTCAGCCTCGGCCTGAGGCATTATCGCACTGTGATAGCCATACTCCGGACGTTTTGGCGCGAGTTCGGCTTTGGGTTTCAGGTCGGCGATCTGTTTCTCCAGAGTTGCCAGGGGTTCCCCGGCCTCTGTGCGAATTTCCGTTTCAAGCTTGTTGAGTTCAGATCGAGAAGACTCCCGAAGTGCCACCAGTTCGGCTCGACGCTTTTCAACTTTCGAATCTGTGTCGTACGGACGCTCAGCGCGGTCAACGGCAGCAAAGATGCTTTGCAGGCTGTAGTAATGCTGCTGCGTGAATGGATCGAACTTGTGATTATGACAACGTGCACATTGAATCGTGACGCTGCAAAAGGTGTTCAGGGTTCCGGTGACCATGTCATCTCGATCAAGATTGCGAGCGACCTTGCCATCGATTTTGGTTTCAGGAACTTCCACGTGGCCGATGAAATCCCAGGGACCTGCCGCGATGAAACCCAGTCCCAGAATACCATCTGGCGTATCCGGGAACAGAACATCGCCCGCCAGTTGTTCCTGTACAAATCGCGAGTACGGTTTATCCTCGTTGAATGAGCGAATCACGTAATCTCGATACGGCCATGCATTGGGTCGCAGTTTATCTTTGTCGTAACCGCAGGTGTCTGCATAGCGCACGACATCAAGCCAGTGCCGAGCCCAGCGTTCGCCATAGTGAGGAGACGCCAGCAATCTTTCGACGACCTTTTCCCATGCATCTGCTGAAGAATCGTTGACGAAGGCTTCGATCTCTTCCGGAGTCGGTGGCAGACCGATCAGATCAAAAGTGACTCGACGAATCAAAGTCCTGCGATCAGCTTCTTTTGACGGTACTAAGTTCTTCTCGCGCAACTTGGCTAGGACAAAAGCATCGACGGGTGTTCTGACCCATGCTTTTGCCTGATCATCCGAGAATTGCGGCACCTGATGTTTCTGCAGGGGCAAAAGAGACCACCAGTTGAAATCGTCGACTAAGGATTCCTGAAGCGTAACCGCCTCTGGCCATTCAGCACCTGCAGCGATCCAATCTCGCAGAAGTGCAACTTCCTCCGGCTTCAAAGGCGCGCCGTCGCGAGGCATTGATGGTTTCTTATCGGGCGATTCCGGAACCAGCAAACTGAGTAAATGGCTTTCATCCGGTTTGCCAGCAACAACAAATCCAGAAGAGAAGATCTCGTCTCGCGTTTGCAGCGAGAACTCGCCTTTCTTCTCCTGAGTGTTATGACAAGTGAGGCACTTGCGTTCGAGCAGCGGCGCAATCTTTTTGCTGAACAGATCATCTGCAGCGCATTGGTTCGCGAACAGCAGAACCGCTGTCAGCAGAGTGAGGAATTGCGGGGTAATTACTTTGTGAGCCATGGCACACCGTTACTCATTGAGAATTCATGTGGCGACGACAGCCGCGAACAGATGTGCATCATATCGCCAGAGACGGAAAACGTGCGTGCCGTAAGTCCCAGTGAGCCGTGTTTGTTCACAAAATCAGCAGGATCAACGAGCGATGGTGCAATCCGGGTTTTGCTCCGCAAATCGCTTGAGAGCTTCTTCAGAACATTTCGCGTCAACGAGGCTGATCGCTTTGACTTGCCGCAGTTTTGACAGAGCCTCCATGTCGTTGTCAGACAGAGTAAGGCCGTTAAGGGCCAGAAACTCCAGCTGCCGCAGGCCAGTCAGTCGTTCGAATGTGGCGGCTGTCACAGAGGCTCTCGAAAGGTCCAGATTTTTGAGCGAAACAAGTCCTTCCACAAGCTCTGCATCTGCATCGGTAAACGCCTTGCCAACGAGCAGAGTGTCGATCGCTGGCATATTCCGAATCGCTGATTTGACATCTCCATCCAGAGCGCATCGCCGCAGGTCGACTCGATGAGCATCACCTTTGATACTGATACGAATGTCAGCGCCTTTTGATCGCGCGAGCTCCATGGCATCCTGCTGAGCAATGTCCGAGCGACATCCGCAGATCATTGCGAGAGTCACAAGGATCACAGTCTGTTTCATGATGAACGTCCCGAGTGATGAACTGAGCGCGGAAACTCTATGCGTTTGCGGAATCGTAGCACATGATTGGAAGTGCGTGAATCAGATGGCATTCGGCGCCATCCGAGAGCAATGTTCCTTCGACGCTGCGTGTCAAAGTTTGCTGACGTAAGGAACTGCCTGCGAGAAAGGCTTTCCGATGGGAAACGTTTTGCGTTCTCCGGACGATTCGATGACCACTTCCTGATCATGGACTTCAATCACGCGGCCGCTCAGGGCGACAGTATCGAAGTCGATTCCCACTCCCACCTGAATCGTCCGACTGGATAACTGCTCGGTGATCCACACCAGCGGCGCGCCGTTGCTGAACGTGATCGCGCTGATGATCGTGTGCTGCATCGGATCGGTGTTATCGATACCGATACCAAAGATGTTGTCTTTGACGATCGACTGGTAATGAGTGAAGTCCTTCGAAGCCAGAAATTCCGAGGGAGCCGTATTCAGAGTGTCGCCCTTGCGTCCGGCCAGCAGAAGTGTTTCTATCCCCAGCGAAATATCGAACAGGCCAGTCGCTCCAATAGGGTTGAGCGTCATACTGGAAATCTGATGCAGATGCCCGGCATTAGAGAACTGAAACAGAAACGCATTGAACTCCGTCAGTGATCCTCGGCAACGAACACTGAATGGCATGCTGCGAAACAACACTTTGTTGTCCTTCGCTTTGCGTGCGGAAGGTGAGCCGGAGTCGACAGTCGCATTTCGAAGTTTTGTTGTGCGGATAAGACTCAGCAACCAACTGCGATAAACAGAACGAGTGACTTCCGGATCCGAAGGCAGCGATTGCTTCATCCAGCCATCAATCTGTTTGGCCGCATTGCGTGTCTCTGCCAGAGATGCCTCGCGCTTCTTAATGTCGGCCTGTAACTGTTCCGTTCTGGCTCGGCGAAGTTGCAACGGTCCCTGAATCATGGTGTTCAGAACCCAGTCGCCCACCTGAATGACGGCAATGACTGCGAGCAAGGCAAGCAGCACCTGCTGACGGTTAGGTTTCATTACTTCTTCCCCTTCGCATCAGCAGACTGAGTCGGGGGGGCGTACTGCGCGAGTGTTCGTTTTCGGATCGTCAGAGTCGCCTGAAACGTCGAGACGACCTTGTTTCCTTCCTGCTGTTCTCGTACTCCAGGAACGCGAATATCGTGATACTTGTCGCGAAGATTATTCTCCATCTGAGCGATAATCTCCGGAGACGCACCTACGCCGCGAAATGTCGCGACGGCGGTTCCAGGGCCAGCCGACGAGATGGTCAACTGCTGGACGGTCAAATTCGGCAACGATGGAATACGCTCGGTCAGATCTCGCAGTTCATCCGGCCAACTGATGCGATTTTTCTCCCACGCGGAAACACTGGCCACAAGACTTCGCCGCGATTGCGTGTCTTTGACAATCTCGTTCAACTCATTGAGCCGCGTGACCAGCCGAGCATTCTCTTCGTCGATCTCGTTGAACTGTGACCAGACGTAGTAAAGTCCTCCGCCGATCAGTAATGAAGCCGCCAAAACGGCCGCCAAGATTTTCTTCACCGGACTTGTTTGAACCGGCGGACGTCGAGGATTCGCAAAGTCAATCGCGGGTGCGACCGAAGATGCATCTTCAAAGGCTGCTGCCAGCAACGGAGCGAAGTTACCCGAGTTGACCAGTACTGATGCTGGTTCAGAAGACGTGGCGTCCAGCAACAGCGAGTTGGGACGAACGACGGCTGCGACGACCTGAAAATGATCCGACAGCACATCATCCAGCCCCGCTGTCTGCGTTTCATTACCAACTATGACCACATGAGCGATCTTCGCAGGCTGAGCCATCTGGCCACCGGCGGAAATCAAGGTCCGCTGAGTTTCCGAGCGAAGATAACGGTTGATTTCCAGTTGAGGAACATCGGCGGCCAGACGAATCGTTCGCGACAGCAGTGGAAGTCCGTCAGCACACAACAGCACTTCGGCAACGTCATCGCCGCGGCTGATGATCAGAGTGGCGGCATCGGAGTGGCCACTGTTCTTCTGTTCGATGCGAAGCAGTTCCGGAACGAATGTCCGCAGTGGATGAGTACTGACGAGAACTCGATGCGACTTGCAGCCGGACTGAGCCATCAGTTGCCGAACAAGCACCAGATCTTCCGCCACCAGAGCCATCGCGCTGATGTTGCGAGTTCCATCAGGGCGAGTGGGATAAGCGATAAAGTCGATGGGTGTCTGATCGGTGGCGCCGGGGATGTCTCGGACGGCCATATTCTGCACGAGGGCTGGCAGTTCCGATTCGGCAGCTGGTGGAACCGAAAACGTGGCCGAGTCGACAGAACCACGATTCATCAAAATCAGCAGCTTTGATTTGTCAGCCTTGAATCGTCCCACGAGCTGCTGAACGCCACTGACAAGGACCGTGCTGATTTCGCCGTCGGCCGTCAGTTCTTCCTGCCCCGCGTCGATCACGCGCAGACGCCCCTGACGATCTGCGTCCGTATGAAGGTATCGCAGCGTGCGAGCATTCCAGTTGATGACAAGAAGACGTGGCATGATGGTTGGTTTTGTCGTTGATTTCGCAAATGGGTTCCTTCGTTTAACGGCAAGCCGCAGGCGTCAGTCTGAATTCTCGCCGTCGCCTGCGGCTTGCCGTTAAACGAATAAGAACAAACGCCGCTACTGAACGCGCGGCAGCAACAACTCCTGTGAATATGGTAACGAGGAATCCGTCAGCTCGGCCCAGTATACTCTGCGCGGAGGAGTCGATGCAGCATCGAGAATCAGATTTCGTCGAAGCATCGGCCCGCCGATCGCTCGGTGAACAATCACGTCACATTGGAACACATTTCCGCCCAGGGTGAGTTCAGTGAACACGCGACGAAACGTAGGCGGATCCAGCACGTTGCGAGAAAGCAACCAGGCCACAGTTCCTGCTTCCGCCGGATCTAATGTGGCTCGCTGAGTGATAATCTGCGTGACAAGTTCCTGCGTGAGCCCCGGGATAGTTTTCAACACGGTCTCGGACGCAGATTGTAGATCGATTCGTCCATAAACAACCGATTCAGGCGTTACCGTTGTTGAATCAAATACGCTGGCCATGAGCGTGGCGAATTCCGGACTGGTGCTCTGCAATGGACTTTGCACCACAATCGGCCCGGTCGCTGACGAGACCTGCACCGTGGAGTTGATCAGATCGGCTAATGAAGCAATTGGAAACGCAGCCACCATGGTTGAGGCATACGGTGCCGCAGACGGTTCAGCTCCGGAGACAGGTTCCGCCGAAGTCGTCAGACCGTAGACTCGAGCCAGCAAAATGTATCGGGCCATATTCTCCGGCAGCGCCGCGGTGAGCTGCTGCTCCAGTTCCGCGAGCCCCGTCGAGTTCAATGAGATCCTCGGTTGTCCCTGGCGATTCAGGTTCCGTTCGGCCGAGTGAACTGTCAGGTATTGCACCCAGCCCGCGCCAATTGTGGCTGAGTTGTTGGAAGCGAGATCGCCGTTCGCATCGATGGATGGCGCTGGAGTCTGTGAGGATTCACTTGTTGCATCGCTGCCGGGGCTAATACCCATCAGAAGTGGTCGTGTCACTCCTTTGACAAACAGGAGTTCGCTCAATCGTTTCGGGACAGTGTTCGCAGCTCGATAAGGACGATCGAGCGTTTGATAATACTCGTTTTCCGCACCGAACTCGCGGGTCTGATCATCGGCATCAAGCCAGTCCAAAATTGCGTCGGCGATTGCTTCGGTCATCCCTGGAAGTTGCATCAGCGACGCTCGCCCCGCGCCGGGACTGGTTTGCTCCCACTTCGTCAGAGTGTTGAGATTCAGCTTTGAGGATTCATTCTGCAGGCCAAATCGAAGCACACTGTTCTGTTCGGGTGTTCGGTCCAGTGAGACAACGGAGAATCTCCAGCGATCATCGACAAATGCGGGATCGGTGCTCATGGGTTCTTCGATGAGCGGAGTTGTTGAGAGCGGTGTCGATGCTGTTCCAGTTCCGGGTTCTTTCAGAGGTTCTACGAGATGACCACGAAACATCGCAGGATTGTGGTAAGTGCCACCCAGCAGCTTGCGTTCTCGTTCGGACAAAGCTGCGAACCACAGCAGCGTCGATTCTGCTGAGGTCATCGTTTGCTGAGCCTGTCGCATACTGCCGTTGAGCCGCGCGCCTTCGTACTCTGTTGACATCGCCGACAAAAAACCGAAGCCTGCCAACGCGACCATCATCACAAGTACGAGTACCACGATGAGCACCACACCACGCCGCGAATCGTCGGCGAGCGGCAGGGCGTCAGCCCTCCGTGTTGTCTTCTTCTGTAACCACACTGCACACTTCTGCCGCTGGTGTTCCACGGAGGGCTGACGCCCTGCCGCTCGCCGGATGCTCATAGTGAAGCCTCCGGTTCAGAAACTTCACTTCCAGTTCCCGGTTCCGGCATCGGGCCGGTCACAGGTTGAAGCAGAATG
>JBILXT010000081.1:0-21618 GCA_044378235.1 Planctomycetaceae bacterium | reverse complement strand
GTCGTTGAAGGTCTTACCCTTCGGCTGACCAGGATGATGTTGACGTCTGAAACCTGGTTTAAACTGGCAGCTTCATTCCTCGCGTTCACAGGTTCTCTGCTACTCCATGTCAGTTCTGCTTCAACTTACAGACGGTGTCAAAAGTTACGGCGACCAGATGCTGCTCGACAGCGCCAGTGTCACGCTTTACGAAGACGTGAAGGTTGGATTCATCGGGCGAAATGGAGCCGGGAAGTCGACTTTGCTGCGAGTTCTCCTTGGAGACGAAGAGCTGGACAGCGGGACTGTCATGCGATCTCCGCATTTGCGAGTTGGATATTTGCGGCAGCATGATCCGTTTCAGCCGGGTGAATCGGCGATGGACTTTCTGATTCGCGACAGTGGCCAGCCGGACTGGAAATGCGGCGAAGTGGCGGCCGAGTTCGAACTTAAGGGACATTACCTGAATGGTCCTGTGCAGGGACTATCCGGCGGATGGCAGACTCGCGTGAAGCTGGCTGCGTTGCTGCTGCATGATCCAAATCTGTTGATGCTCGACGAACCAACAAACTTTCTGGACTTGCGTACTCAGATTCTGCTCGAACACTTCCTGCGACATTTCCCGGCCGCGTGTTTGATTGTGTCGCACGACCGTGAATTTCTCACTGCGACATGTTCGCATACGTTAGATCTGAATCGAGGCAAGCTGACGATGTATAACGGCAAGATTGCCGGATACCTGCAGCAGGTCGAAGAAGAAAAGGTTCGTGCCGAACGAACGAACGCAGCGGTTGCGGCCAAGCAAAAGCAGCTCCAGACATTCATCGATAAGAACAAAGCACGTCCTACGGGAGCCAGCCAGGCTCGCTCAAAGCAGAAACAGCTTGATCGACTAACACTGCAGGAAATCGAAGTTGATCTGCCGACCGCCAACATCCGCGCGCCGCAGGTGGAGCCACGCCAGGGGCCCGTTGTTCGCTGTCTGGATCTGGCGATCGGGTACGAAGGCAAAGCCGTTGCGACCGGTATTGAACTGGAGATCGAACATCAGCAGCGTGCGGCCATCGTCGGTGATAACGGCCAGGGGAAAACAACTCTGCTGCGAACTCTCGTGAATTCGCTCAGCCCCGTGGAAGGCAAAGTCAAATGGGGCTACGGCACAGAGATTGGTGTCTACGCCCAGCATGTTTACACCACCTTGCCGCCTGATCAGACGGTTCTGGAGTATCTGGAGTACAAGTCCAAGCCAGGCACGACGACTCAGGATTGTCTCGCCTGTGCCGGTTCGCTGCTCTTCAAGGGCGGTCACACCAAGAAGCCGATTCGAGTTCTCTCCGGGGGCGAGCGGGCTCGTTTGTGCATGGCCGGTTTGCTGCTGGGAACTTACAACGTGCTGGTGCTCGACGAACCAGGCAACCACCTGGACGTTGAAACCGTTGAGTCGCTTGCGGAGGCGTTACTGGTCTACAAAGGGACAGTTCTCTTCACCAGCCACGATCGTCACTTCGTTCGTCGGATTGCGACCAACATTATCGAAGTACGTGATGGTCGAGTCCGCAACTATGCTGGAAAATATGACGACTACATTTATTACGTGAACAAGGAAATCGAAGAAGGCGAACGCGAACGTGCGTCAGGCCGCATGGCAACTCCGCCAGCGGGAAAAGGGGCCGGGGCAAAAACAGAGAAATCTTCTGGTCCGAAAGACATCCATCAGCAGCGTAAGACCTTGCGGAATCTGGAAAAGAGCATTGCCAAACTGGATGAGCAGAAGAAGGCTCTGAATGCCGAGATGATGCAGACTTCGGATGCCAAGAAGGCGATGGCTCTGCATACGCAGATTGAAACTGTGGCTAAGGAGCTGGCAGAAGTTGAAGAAAAGTGGTGCGAGCTCCAGCAGGAACTCGGCGAGTGGTAAGGCAGGCTGCAGGGGTCGTGATTGAAATGACGGTACTCTGACTCAGGGACAGCGGAGTTACGGTTGATGCTGGCTGTCTTCTGAACAGCGTTTTCCAGCGTCTGCACACTTGTGGCTTTGCGAGTGCGTGACCACAATGGCGGTTGCCTGCCATTGCTCACTCCTGCCCTCGATCATCGCTTTCTGAAAGTGACAGCATGTCCTCCAGACGACGGTTCGTTCCGGAAGTCACCTCGACCCTGTCTGCGCTAGCCTTCTCTGCCGTGCTGGGATTCGGTGGACAGGCCTTTTCTCAGCAGGCTGATCCCGCTGCTGCGAACTCTTCGACGCCGGCGGCAGCATCGGCTCCAACTGCCGCCGCTGCTACACCGGCACCGCAAGCCGCAGAAGGTGAGAAGCCGAAAGAGGAACCGGCTCTGAAGGAAGGTCATTCGACTCACGGTGAAGTTTTCAACGAAGGACCTCGCCAGGCGGCCTATCTGATGAATGGCTGTGGCGTCGTTCGTTTCCCGGTAACGACCGCCAATGAGGACGCTCGCAAGTTTGTCGAGCAGGGCGTCGCTCAGTTGCATGGGTTCTGGTACTTCGAATCGGAGCGTTCATTTCGCCAGGCCGCGATGCTCGACCCGGAATGCGGGACCGCGTACTGGGGCATGGCAATGTCCAATCGTGGCAACGAGAAGCGTGCTCAGGGATTCATCGCCGAAGCGGTCAAACGCAAAGACAAGATGTCGCGGCGTGAGAAGCTGTTGATCGAAGCCTTCGAACGCTTCATCAATGCTAAGCATGAGAAGGACGAAGAGAAGAAGTCACGCGCTAATCGGTATGTGGCAGATCTTGAAGATCTTCTGCTGGAGTTCCCGGAAGACATCGAGACCAGAGCGTTCCTCTGTGAGTTCTTCTGGTCCGGCAAACGTGACGGTCTGGATATGCCGTCGAATCTGTCTGTTGATGCGATGATCCAGGACATTCTGGATGAGGAACCTCTGCATCCGGTCCATCATTACCGCATTCACTTGTGGGACGGCAAGAAGCCCGAGAGGGCTCTGCAGTCGTCAGCACTGGGCGGGATGTCGTCTCCGGCGATTGCTCACATGTGGCACATGCCCGGGCATATTTATTCTCGACTGCATCGTTATCACGACGCCGTGTATCAGCAGGAAGCGTCCGCACGAGTTGACCATGCGCATATGATGAAGGATCGAGTTCTCCCGGATCAGATCCACAACTTTGCCCATAACAATGAGTGGTGCATTCGCAACATGATCTCCATCGGGAGAGCTCATGAAGCGGAATCACTGGCTCGCAACATGCTGAGCTTGCCGCGGCACCCGAAGTATAACCATATCGGAAAATCCGGGAGCTTTAAGTACGGTCGAGAACGACTGCTGGAGGTTCTGCAGGCGTTCGAATTGTATCCACAGATCGTTGCCTTGAGTGGCACGGTGTGGATGGAAGATACCGGCGACAAAGAGGAAGACCTCCGCCGTGACAGAGCACTCGGAGCGGCTCTGGCAGCTTTGGGGAAAACGGCTGAAGCGGCCGCGGTGCGTGATCGCATTCAGAAACAGCAGGATGCGGAAAAGCAGAAACAGCAGGAAGCGATGGCAGAAGCCGAGAAGAAGGCACGCGAAACCAAGGCTGATGACAAGGCGATCGAGAAGGCTCGCAAAGATGCCGAAGGCAAGTTCACGAATGACCTGCGTCGAATCGAAAAGGCTCTGCAGGAAATTGATGGACGCACCGCCGCTCAGGCTGGCGACTTCGCCAGGGCCCTTGATCTGCTGACCAAATGCGATGTTAACGCAGAAGAGATCCCGCTCGTGATGTTTAAGGCGGGCAAAGCGGACGATGCAATCAAGAAGGCGGAAGAGGTTGTAAAAAGTAATCCCGACGAAGTGCTGGCTCTGGCGACTCAAGCGGAAGTGTTGTTTGCAGCTGGCAAGAAGGATGAATCCAAAGCCGCCTTCGAAAAACTGCGAAAGATTTCTTCGACTGTCGATCTTGATGTTCCCGCGATGGCTCGATTGGCTGCAATCGCCGCTGAGTTCGGTTTCGGAGCGGACTGGCGGGTGGCTCGTGAGTTGCCGAGCGATCTTGGGGCACGGCCGCATCTGGATTCGCTCGGTCCATTCCGCTGGGCTCCATCACCCGCGATTCCGTTCTCGTTGGCCGATATGGACGGAAAGACTCGTACACTGGCCGAATACAACGGCAAGCCGGTTATCGTGATCTTCTATCTGGGTTATGGCTGCCTGCATTGCGCGGAGCAGTTGAAGGAGATGACGAAGAAGATTGATCGCTTCCGCAACGCGGGCTTTGAAGTGGTGGCGATCAGCACAGACAAGCAGGAGAATCTGAAGCGAGCGTATGCGGATCTGGAAGCTGGCTTCCCGTTTCCCTTGCTGGCGGATCCTGAGATGAACGTGTTTCGACAGTACCGCTGTTATGACGACTTCGAGAAAGCCGCATTGCACGGGACGTTTGTGATTGATCGCAATGGTCTGGTGCGATGGCAGGACATCAGCTTTGAGCCGTTTATGGACATGGACTTCCTGTTGAAGGAGTCGATTCGGCTGCTGAATCCGGATCTCAAGGCTTCGATTTCCAGTTCATCGCGAGGGGAGGCCGAGTAGCGAACTGATGGATCCGACGGCTTTTAATCCTTATGCCGCACCCGAAGAACAGGCGTTGTCTGGTTCTTTGCCTCCTTCTGATCCAGCAACAGCGCGTAAGCAATTCATTCACTGTGAATCCAACATCAGGAGCATTGGTGGGTTGATGCTTTTGGGTGGGTTGTTGGTGTCATTTGGATTCGGCTTGGCCGCATCAGTCGCAATTGCCGTCGGGGGACTCGATGGAGGGTTCAGATTTGGGTTTCTGATAGCAATTGTGCTCGCGGGACTATGGCAAATCTACACGGGATTCCAGCTTCGACGGCTGAAGATGAAGTCTCGGATTCCGGCAGCCATCGCATGCGGAATCTGGATCCTGTTTGTCCCGGTTGGCACAATACTGGGAGGCGTTTCGCTCTGGTACATTCTTCGTCCGGCGGCAAGTTTTGTGTTCAGTGAAGAGTATGCCGAAGTAATTCGTAACACTCCTGAAGTCGGAGCATCCACTTCAATCGCCGGCTGGAGTCTGCTGTTGGTGGTCCTGTCCGCGATGGGCGTTGCTCTGTTATTCGCCGGCTTTTAGCGTTAACCAAGTCTCGCTCGTCGCCATTTCAGCCCACGTGAATCCAACTCGACACGTCAGCGTGGGAACGCAATCAGGCACACGCGACCTTGCGTTCAGGTCCCTCGCTGAGAACCTGGATGGCTGTGGCGAATAACGAATCCAACGCAGCGCGTTGCGATGAGTTTTGTATTCGGCCTCGTAATGGCAACCGGTCACCGGCCGCCGCGGCGAATTTCGGATCCTGTAAAGCTAATCTGGAAGCGATAAATGCGTTTGGTTGAACACGTAATTCGACCAGTCTGAAGGTCTACGCTCTGAGGAATCTCTGCACGGTTCACGTTCGCAACAGCGCGGTAGCCTCGTTCTGCGAAGATGTCGATTACCATCGCCAATGCCAGAGGATCATCAAAAAGTGGATCCTCAGAATTCACGATTGCCATACCGGGAATCGCGTGACGAATAACGATCGGGATGAAACGATCCTCAATCACCTTGATCACTTTATGAAACAGCGTTCCGTGTTCCAGCTGATAGCTGTCCATACGGCGAACGAGTTCCTGCCGTGCATGAGTAATCAGGTCGCTGGCTAAGGGCAGGTGGCGTACAGCATCGTGTGTCTCGGGGTCCAGTTCGAGCGAAGACTGATAGTCCAGTTCTTCTCGAATATTTCGTTCGACGCTTTCGATTGATCCTTGTGCATTCACGAAGTGATAATGGTAAATCTCCTTCAGTGACTGCAGAGCTTCCCATGTCTCATCCTTGAACACTCGATAACGCCGCTTAGCAGCTTCGGGGTCGAAGTCCGTGACGCGAACTTCCTTCAGGGGCATTCCTTCCGCCAACGCTTTCTTGTTCCATTCCAGGACTTCGCGACCACGACTCAACTGGCGCTCGATACTGGTGGTTTCGTCGACGAAGAGAACCATGGCATGGATTGTTGGTCTGCGAAAGTTAATCGCAAGTGGTGTTTCTCTGTATTCTCGGCAGAGCTGATTCATCTTCATGACGAGCATATTCAGGCACTCAACCTGAACGCGAGTTCGTGGAAAGCCGTCCAGGACACAGCCGTCCCGGTATTCGGGCTCAAGAAGTTTCCTGAAGACCAGTTCGACGACTTCCCGATCGCCGACCATTCCGCCGGCCTGCTTAATTCTTTCGGCCTGTGGTGTTGTCAGCAGGGAACTCACAACAATCGGCTCGCAGGTCAGATCGCGAGCTTTCATGATGAATTCGGTATTGGTTCCTTTGCCGGATCCTGGAGCTCCGCCCAGAAGAATCAGCTCCTTGGAGAAGCGAAGATTCTCGTGGCCGAACTCTTCCTCCAAAGTATTCCAGACGTTCGTAAAGATTACCTGAGCATCTTTGACTTCGAGGTTCTCAACGGGCTTGGCCGCAACGGGCACCTTGAACTGGGGATTATCCATTGGCGATTCATCATAATCAGAGGCTCTGCGAGCCCATCCGTTCTCGGGATGGTTAAGCCAAGCCTCTAGTGTCCTTGAAGTGATGCACGAATGATCTTCGCAGAGGTCCCGTTTTGAGACAACGGCAAAACCATCCGCAAAAAACGTCACCTGAACTCCAGACGTTTCTACGATCGTGGTGTCTCGAAGTCTATGGGAGGTTGTGATTGATCGCACGTCGCCAAGTCATCCTGGTCAACAATTATCACGAGGTTCTTTCCCGAGAAATGGAGGTGCCCGGTGCCGTTTGTTCACTTGCAAACGTGCCGGTGTTTTTGGCGACATCAGTTCTTCAGTGATTGGCGATGTTTTCGCGTTGCCGCTCAGGCTGTCGTGTGGTCTCTCAAAGAGATGCTCGGTAAACCCCGGAAATCTAAAAGAATCTCTGTCGCTAGTGCTCCGTCAAGATAAGAAATTCGGGTTAGAGGTAGTGGATCTTGCTAAAGATCCCTTGGCCGCAGGACCTTTGGCAAGGTCCACGACCAGAAAACTTAAATCTTGACAAAGCACTTGGGAGGGCAGTTCAGCGAAAACTACGATCCACGGCTTCCAGACCGCTCAAAAAAACGGCAACGCTCGAGTAGAATCCCGCTATGGACTTCGGCGACCACCACATTTTGATTATCGAAGATGAGCAACCGATACGCAGGTTTCTGCGGGCTTCATTGTCGAATGAGGGCTATCGCGTCACTGAGGCACCATCGGGGATGCAGGGGCTGCAGATGGCGACCGCACAGCCTCCGGATATGGTTATCCTGGATCTGGGACTGCCGGACCTGGATGGCCAGGATGTTCTGCAGCGGCTTCGTGAATGGTGTACGGCCCCGATTATCGTGCTGTCGGCTCGAGATCAGGAACCACAAAAAATCAAAGCCCTCGACCATGGTGCGGATGATTATGTGACCAAGCCCTTCGGAACCGGTGAGCTGTTGGCCAGAATGCGAACGGCGCTGAGACACGCGCATCGAACCAGCCCGGAAGAAACCAGTGTCACGATTGGAGACCTGCGAGTTGACCTGGCAGCTCGAGTGGTCAAACGCGGCGATGAAATGGTTCACCTGACGCCAATCGAATACAAGCTGCTTGTCACCATGATCAAGCAGGCAGGAAAAGTCCTGACGCATCGTTTTCTGTTGCGAGAAGTCTGGGGGCCGCAGGATTCTCAGGAGAATCATTATCTGCGAGTCTTCGTCGCCAGTCTGCGACGGAAACTGGAAGATGATCCCACTCGACCCCGATACATCGTCACGGAGCAGGGAGTCGGATACCGATTCGCTGCAGAATGAAGAATGATATCTCGTCAATCGAGTTCCGATTGACAATGTTGAAAAGTGCGGAAGCCGTTGACTGATCCGCTCGCCGATAAGTGTCTTCTCATTCAAAATGGTCCCGAAAAAGGTCGCGTCCGTCCGATGCCGGAGAACTCCTCAAGCAATCTGCATCAAGAGATCGAAGCGATCTATCAGGCCGAGTCCCGTCGCATATTTGCCAGTCTTGTTCGACTGTTGCGAGATTTCGATCTGGCCGAGGAAGCCTTGCATGAGGCATTCGCGGCGGCTATGGCTCAATGGCCTGAATCCGGGGTTCCCGAGAATCCTCGCGCGTGGCTGATCTCCGCGGGACGATTCAAAGCCATCGACGCGTTGAGGCGTCGAGAAAAATTTGCGGAAGTGAAAGCGGAAGTCGCCGCTCGGATCGACGAGATCTCGCAAGCCAATCTGTCGTCTGCGTCGCAGGATATCGAAGATGATCGCCTGCGATTGATTTTTGCCTGTTGCCATCCTGCGATCGATCGTCTGATTCAGGTGGCATTGACCTTGCGCGAAGTTTGCGGACTGACGACCGAAGAAGTCGCGAGCGCGTTTCTTACCAGTCCCTCAACGATGGCTCAGCGTATAGTTCGAGGCAAGGCCAAGATTCGAGACGCTGGAATTCCCTTCAACATCCCTTGTGCAGAAGATCTTTCCGAGCGACTGGAATCTGTTTTGGCGGTGATCTATCTGGTGTTCAACGAGGGATATTCGGCCTCGTCCGGTGATTCGATGACTCGGGCCGATCTTTCCGGGGAGGCCATTCGTCTGGGGCGTCTGTTGCAGGAGTTGCTGCCAGATCCCGAAGTTGCAGGGCTCGTGGCTCTGATGGTGCTGCAGGAATCTCGCCGTGAAGCCAGGACGACAGTCGAAGGTGACATCATTCTTCTGGAAGACCAGGATCGAAGTCGGTGGAATCGATCGCTGATTGAAGAGGGACAATCGCTTGTAAAGCGAGCCCTCGAGACACGTCAGTTTGGAGCGTATACCCTGCAGGCCGCGATCGCCGCTGTTCATGCCGAGGCCGCATCAACACAGGCGACGGACTGGCCGCAGATCATTGTTCTGTACGACGCGCTGTATTCTCTTAACCCGTCGCCGATTGTGGAACTGAATCGTGCGGTTGCCATGGCGATGCAACACGGCCCCGAACTGGGACTCACATTGATCGATGCAATCATGCGCCGCGGCGACCTGGTGAACTATCACCTGACCCACGCGGCGCTTGCAGAGTTTTATCGGCGATCAGGAAGATTCGAGGAAGCAAGATCGGCCTACGAAGCGGCCATCGCTTTGGTCCGCCAGGAACCCGAACGCCGCTTCCTTCATCGTCGGATGATGGAGCTTTCAGCACAAACCCGCGAGAGTTGAATTCCCTCAGGGATCCAACTGGATTCACTCAATTCACGAGCTTATAGAATCGCGTGAATCGGTTTGCCGTAGTCCAGATCCAGCCGCTTTCGTCCGGGAACTTCCAGCCGGCGAGCATCAAGGCCCAACTGATGCATCACAGTCGCGTGAAGGTCGGTGACATAGTGTCGGTCTTCGACGGCATGGAAGCCAATTTCGTCAGTTGTTCCGTGAGCAATCCCGCCCTTAACGCCGCCACCAGCCAACGCAACGGAAAAACCATAAGGATGATGATCGCGGCCATCAGAATTCTGGAAGCCTGGTGTCCGTCCAAACTCAGTTCCAATGACAACCAGAGTTTCCTCCAGAAGTCCTCGTTCTTTCAGATCTCGCAACAGCCCCGCGATCGGCTGATCGACCTGCTGGCACAATGTCGAGTGATTACTCTTGAGACCGCTGTGAGCATCCCAGGAGCCTGCACCGCCGTTGCTGCCATGAAACAACTGCACGAAACGGACGCCGGATTCGACAAGTCGTCGGGCTACGAGGCACTGCTGTCCGAATGTCTTCGTAGGATCCTGATTGAGACCATACATCTCCTGTGTGCTGGCTGTCTCGGCGGAGAAGTTGATCACGTTCGGAAGAGCCGACTGCATGCGAAACGCCAGTTCGTAGGACTTGATGCGCGCCTTCAGCGCGGGATCATCGGGATACTCGATGGCGGACAGACGATTCAGTCGTCCCAGTAATTCGAATTCGCTCTGCTGTTCTTCACGGTAAACTTCGGACCCCGGTGTCGCGAACGGCAGCGGATTCGCAGGGTCCACATTCAAGTGAATGCCGGCATGTTCCGGGCCAAGGTAGTTGGCTCCATGAGCTCCCAGTCCACCGCAGCAATCGGCAATCGGAGTTCCGATCACGCAGAAGCTTGGGAGATTCTCATTCATTGTTCCCAGGCCGTAATGAACCCAGGAACCGATGGTCGGAAACTGCCCCTCAAGAGCGTGTCGACCAGTATGAAACTGCAACTGAGCGCCGTGGTTGTTGTCAGTGGTCCACATGGACCGAACAATCGCAACATCATCGATCATGTTCCCAAGGTGCGGCCACCAGTCACTGATATCGAGGCCACTTTGGCCGCGTCGTTGATGACCAATCTGCATCGGATAGAGTTTGGGGTGAGCCTGATGCAGGCCGGGAATAAACTCGCGAAGATTCTTCTTCAGATAGGGGGAATCGAGCACACTCTTGAATGGAGTTTCATCAACCGACATTCCGGCGTATTTGTTGAGCGCCGGTTTGGGGTCGAAGGATTCCATCTGTGACATGCCGCCGACAAGGAAGATCCAGATCACGCTCTTCGCTTTTGGCGTCATATGAGCCAATCCGGTTGGCAATCCCGAGCCGACCGACTCCGATGCTCGCACGATTCCGTCTCGCTGCAGCATTGATCCCAATGCGAGTCCTGTAAATCCCATGCCGATGTCGGACAGAAATGTACGACGCGATGCCGCGCTGTGAGACGTTGCGTTGTTGGGGTTCGACTTCATGGCAGGGCTTTTCCGGGAGGAAAAAGTGCGGACAGGACGTCCGGGAGGGCTGCTGGATTCATTCAGCATTGAGGAAAGCATACGATGAGGGAACAGGAGTTGTCTATGTAGCGTTCGACATTCTTTTCGGATCTGACTTTACCCAATGCAGGGTGTTGATTGCATGGGTTTTCATAACCCAAAACGTTAGTGGGGGATCAATTTGGCGGCGTGAAGCACTCAGCATCCCTGGCTGACGCTTCGAAGCTGTGAACTTATTTGTAGAACGGGCTTTTCAGGCCGTCGTTGCTACAAAACCCCTGCGATTTCGACGCCCTAAAAAGGGCGTCCTACATTTTTTCACAGTCTCTTCGGGTTATGATGACTTCAACAGCCTGGAAGCAGATCGATCCCGGTTACTCGAAGCAATTCGACATGCCTCGAGAATTCCGCCAGACTTCCAGAATCAGCCGATGGGTCCTCGAATACAATGCATCCCTATGAACGAAACTGAAACACTCGATTCATTGGCGTTTAATGCCTTTGAATTGCTCAGGAAAACGCAGCAAGTTCTCGTCACAGCGGAAAGTTGCACGGCCGGGCTTATCGCCGCGACACTGGCTCGTGTCCCTGGCATGTCGTCTGTTCTGGCGGGTGGACTTGTCGTTTATCAGATTGAGAGCAAAGTCGCCTGGCTGGACATTCCCCTCGCTCAGATTGAACAGCATGGGGTTGTCAGTTCCGAGATCGCTCAGTTAATGGCCGAAGCCGCGTTGCGGACTACCGCACATGCCACACTTGCCATCAGCATTACCGGACATCTCGGTCCAGATGCACCCGTTGATCTGGACGGCATAGCGTGGCTGGGATTTGCTCGGCGAAACCACCCGGGCTGCTCGCACAAACTTCATCTGCAGACCACAATACAGGACTCCACCGCCCGACATATCACTGAATCAGAACGACGTCTGCTGATCCGCCATGATCGACAACGGGATGCCGTACGACAGTCGTTAAGTTTTCTCTGCAAGAAACTGGATGCTTTCCATGAACGCTAAATATGCATTGTGCCTCAGTATTGTTCTGACGATCGCGGGGTGCCAGGAGCCCAAACAGGAGACTGTCACAAAGGCAACCAGCACTCAGGGAGAAAAAGTCTCCACGCAGATCGCGCTGAACTGGTATCCCGAAGTTGAGCATGGCGGATATCTTGCCGCGAACACCCTGGGACTATTTGATGAAGTGGATGTCGAAGTGGAAATCATCCCCGGCGGGCCCGGCGCACCACAGGGAATTATTCAGGAACTGGCCGCGGAACGGATTCAGTTTGCTGTGTCCGATGCTGACAACGTTGTGAAAGCCAGAGCGGCCGGAGTTCCAATTGTTGCATTGATGGCCCCGCTGCAAAGTAATCCGCGGTGCATTATGGTGCATGAGGCGTCGGGAATTACGAAGCTGGAAGAGCTGGCGAATGTCGAGCTTGCAATTAGTGATTCGCGTCCGTTTGCTCTGTGGATGAAGAAGAAGTTACCGCTGACGAATGTCCGGATGGTGCCATTCAACGGCCTTGTTGGCGAGTTTCTTGTGAAACCCGATTTCGCCCAGCAGGCCTATGTCTTCAGTGAGCCGTTTGTTGCCCGGGAAAAGGGTGGAGATCCTAAAGTTCTGTTGGTTTCAGACATCGGTTTTAATCCGTATGCCAGCGTACTGATTACAACGGAAACCGTCATCGAGCAACGTCCGGATCTGGTGCAGGCCGTAGTGGCCGCCAGTGTGAAGGGCTGGAAGCAGTACCTTTCGGATCCAAAGAAGACAAATGAAGCGATTCACGGCATGAACAAAGACATGAGCCCGGAGGCACTGAAGTTCGGTGTTGAAGCGATGGCTCCACTTTGCCAGTTCGCCGAGGGGACGTCGGATTGCGGAATGAATCTGGAACGCTGGCAGACGCTGGTTCAGCAAATCGAGGAACTGGAAGATATTCCAAAGGGCTCTGTAAAGCCTGAGGAGTGCTTCAATGTGAAGTTTCTTCCGACAGAAAAGCCTTGATGTAACCTCCGATGGATCGACATCATTGTTGGCTGAGAGTAATCCAGCGGTCTCGAATCCATATTTGCAGTGGCAGCAGCACAAACATCCACGTCCAGAACAGGTTGATGATACTGCTCAAGAGTAGTGTCACTTCGATGTTGTGACTTCGTGCAAAAACAGAAGTCACGGCCGTGAGCCCAAGGATCGGTGCGGCCATGCAAAAGAACGCGGGAGTTGCCAGCAGAATTGTCAGCGGCAGCGCGGCCCATCTCGTGTAGAGTGACAGCAATGCGGCCAGATGGCTGGCAAAACCCAGCATAATCAGATAACTGCTGACCATCGTCGCGGAACAGTTTCTGACAATCGTGCCGTCACTGAAAATCAGAGACATGAAGATCCAGAAAATGGCAGGCAGCAATGCGATGGCGCAACCCACGAATTTTTCAACCAGAATGCGAACACTGCTGATGGGTACTGTCGCCAGCGTTGATTGAGTTTGCTGCCGGACTTCGTAGAACAAACAGCCGGAGGAATACAGAAGCACCTCTGCGGTCAGCGTCATGACGTAGGTCAGAAAGGCCCACCAGCTGTAGTCGCCACGCAGAGCCAATCCGTCGGCGTAGCCGTCCATCTCCTGAAACATCCGAAATCCCGCAAAGGCCAGCCCGCCAGCCAGCAACTTGGCGACAGCGAATGTTCGTCCGCCGGTAAAGAACAAGAACTCTTTCCAGGCCACGGAGTGATTCCAGCATCGTCCAACGGCCCAGCGGCGTATGGA
Source organism: Planctomycetaceae bacterium (assembly GCA_044378235.1). Taxonomy (GTDB): domain Bacteria; phylum Planctomycetota; class Planctomycetia; order Planctomycetales; family Planctomycetaceae; genus SXXK01. The sequence goes on along the minus strand of JBILXT010000081.1, from coordinate 8,080 downwards.
TTTCTTCTGCGACGGACCACCGACGTCTTCAGGGGCCGACCAAAGATCCAGGGTCACCGTACTGATCACGAACAATGCAAATGCCACCATCAGGCTCGACCAGAACTGGCCGGAGACCAGCGAAACTTCCCCCTTGATTGAAGCCGTCGAGATCAGGGTAGTGCCTGTAGAGAAGTCGATCCCCAGCATCGTGAACCCACTTGTCAGTCCAAGGATCTCCGCCAGACGATCGAACACTGAGATCTTCGAACACGCAATGGGGACCGTTTCCAGAAAACCGATTGTGCCCGCGGACAACGCACCAGCGGGAAGGGCTGCAATGGCTTCAGTGATGATCTTCGGGAGAAACACAAAGAGCCCGATGGTTGTCGCCGCCAACCCGGCCGCTCGCCCCGACGTTGCACACCGCGCACTACAGAACAGAGCGAGGTTAGCAACCAAAATCATCCACGCGGCCAGTGCCAGGTACGCGGCAATGATCTGATTCCAGAGTACACCCCCAAGTGTAATCGACAGGAATGTGAACGGGATCTGAATCACCAGCAGCATCAATGAACTCACCAGCCGCGACGTTGACTTCCCCAATGTAATCGACAACGAATTCATCCCGGCCAGTCGCAGTAGAGCATAGGTCCCCGCATCTTTCTCTTCGGTCACGGCGGTGACAAAATAACTGATCCCTGAGACCGTGATAATCATCACGTTCAGGGTGGAGACCAGTTCGAAGAATCGCAGTCCCATGCTGCCGGTGCCGAACACGTCGACAAACGACATTGAGATCGCAAATAGCATCGCCCCGGAAAATCCCGCGCGGACGATATGCGGGTAGATGGACTTCGAATCCATCTTCAAAGTCCAGCTGAACAGCGTGGTGACTCCGGAGATCACGTGCGTACTCCGCGAGTCGTCAGGTCCATAAAGGCCTGATTCAGATGCCGCCGTTGCTGGCTGAACGATGTGATCGAAAGGTCCAGCGTGAGCAGTTGTCGCAGGAACTCATTCGCCGATGTTTCCTGCTTCAACTGGATGTTAAAGTCTCGGCCCGTCGCAAACTCTGGCTCCGTGACCGATTCGACTCCGGGCAGTTCCTTAATCCGCTGCATTGCGGTCTCGGACACTGTCGCCAGCTTCAGGTTGTAAACAGGGATCTCTTCCGGGCTTTCCAGCAGGACATCCATGGGGCCGCTGAACTTGATCTGTCCTCGGTCGATGATTGTGACACTGTCACAGAGTTCGGCAAGTTCACTCAGAATATGCGAACTGATAAAGACCGTTTTACCCATGCGGCGAAGTTCACGCAGGATTTCCATCAGCTCAATTCTTGCCCGGGGGTCCAGTCCGCTGGCGGGTTCGTCGAGCAACAACAAATCCGGATCATGCACCAGAACTCGAGCCAGGCTGACTCGCTGCTGCATCCCTCGCGACAGACCGCTGATCAGATCATCGCGACGACCTTCCATGTCGGTCAGAGTCAACACGTCGTGAATCACGGTGTCACGTTGCCGCACCGGTAGACCATACGCTGCGGCAAAGAAGTCCAGATATTCAAAGACCGTCATCTGTCGATACATGCTGAAATGATCGGGCATGAATCCAATGCGGCGACGAACGGTGACGGACTCGTTTCGCACGCTATGACCGAAGACCTGGACTTCACCCCAGTTTGGTTTGAGCAACGTACAGATGGCCTTGAGCGTCGTCGTCTTGCCCGCGCCGTTCGGGCCGACGAATCCATGCAGCGTCTGGGGCATCACGCAGAACGTCACCTGACTCAACGCCTGATGTCCTTTGAATGCGTGAGACAGATTTGTGACCGAGATGGCGGGGACTGTGTCGCGAGTAATTGTCGACATGGGGAAGACTGCCTTTGGCGAATCCTGCAGAACCTAAAGAACACAATCAGAGCGACTGCTGTTTGGCCAACACCGCGTCGTCAAAATTGAGCCGTCCCTGTGCCAGCGACACGGAATGCGGAAATCGCTCGGCCAGTTCATTGCTGTGGGTCACGCACAACAAAGCTGTGTCGTGTTCGGCCGCCATCTCCAGCAGCAGCGTTCCGATTTCTTCTGCCGTCTGCGGGTCGAGATTTCCAGTCGGCTCATCGGCCAGCAGCAGTGAAGGTTTATGCAACAACGCTCGACAAACGGCAACTCGCTGGCGTTCTCCGCCGGACAGTTTCCCGGGGCGTTGATTCAATCGGTGAGCCAGCCCAACTCGATCCAGTAGCGCTTCCGCGCGAGTGCGAATATTGGCTTCGGAATCGAATCCGGCCAATGTCGGCAGCAACACATTCTCCAGCACACTGCATTGAGGCAGCAGTTGGTGATCCTGAAAAATGAACCCGATATGCTGGTTGCGAAAGGAGGCAAGCCGACTGGAATTCATTCGCCAGGGGTTCTCACCCAGAATTTCGATGAGCCCGGACGTCGGCTGATCCAGAGTACCCGCCAGATAAAGCAGAGTACTCTTGCCGCATCCGGAGGGGCCTCGTATCGCAATCGCACTGCCGGACAGCACCTTCAGGCTGACATCCTTCAAAATAGAAATCGGGCCGCCCGGCGAGTCGAACGTCCGGGAAACACCATGCATGTGAAGAACAAGAGGCATAGAAGCTCATTTCGCTCAGAAAGAACAATGTCGGCGATGCTGCGAAAAATGGTACAAGACGCCGGGGCTGGATCTTCGTCTATTTTTCTGACGAATTCGAGATACACAAAGCAGAGTAGTGGCCTGTCAGCCCCAAACAGATTGACTTTACGTTGTAGGCCGGACCGAGCGCCTGCGAATTCCGGCAAATCAGCGCCCTCGAACACGGGGGAACTCGCTCCGCTCGGTCCGGCCCACATCTATCAGAACTTTGCTGACAATGCACTACCTCGCCACGAGTCCCGCAATGTCCTCGGGCGTCAGGGATCCTCGATAGATTCTGACATCAGCAAGATTTCCCTTGAAGTAATCCTGAGCTCCAAAACCAATCTGTAACTTGGCCTGGCTGGTGAGATCGATCTTGTCGTCAGGCAGTGCGGCTGACTCGGACACCAGTTTCCCATCGACGTAGAGCTTCAGCCGATCCTTGGCCCGAACAGCAGCGACATGATGCCAGCCGGAGGGAAACGAATGATCCCAGGTTGCATTTCGCCCTGCCTCGATCGACAACACATGTCCCGACGGCAACGCTCCGACGAACAGACGGCCCTGATAAACGGCCATCGACCAGGCTCTACGAAACCTGACGTCCGGTGTCAGGTCGACTCGTCCAACTTTGGCCCAGTCGGTCTTTCCTTCGTAGCGATAAACTTCCGCCAATGGCAACGTGCCACCGTACATCTTGCCGTTGTAAACCAACAGCGGCATCGCTTCGAGCTCTTCACCGAGCTTCCCGGCGTCTTCCCAGTTTGTGCCTTCAATATGGCGGAACACATGAGCCTGCGGCCATTCGCTGACGAACAGACTTCCCTGGTGAACTGCAAAGCCGTATGTCTGAGTCGCATTGGGGATGCGTCCCATGTCATGCCACTGCTCGCCATCAAAACGAAACACCGCCCCCTCGTCATAGCACGATGCATAAAGTGAGCCATTAAAGACCGTCATCGCTTCGACTCGTTTGCCCGGATTCGGACAGGCGGTCCAGGTTTCGCCTCCTTCATAGCGGAAGAATCCCGCGGGCTTGTAGAGCGAGCCGGCATAGAGCTTCCCGCGATACTCAATCAGGCTCGACACCGCTTCTGTTTCGGCCGACAACGTGCCGCAAGGAATCCACTGATCGCTTTCTCCAAGTCGGTAAACCTTGCCGCCAAAGTTCTTGTTCTCTGATTCAGCCAATGATGACCCCGCAAGGCGATACTTGCTGGAGGCAACGTACAACGAACCTTCAAACACGGTCATCGCGGAGATCGCATTGGCCTTGTCAGGTGCCCCAAGATCGGTCCAGCGGTCACCTCCATCGAAGCGGAAGACTCGCCCGGCTTCTTCTGCTCCCGCATGGCAGGTTGAAGCGTAGAGTTTGCCGTTGTGAACACACAGTGAGAAAACATACACCGCCGAACCCAGCTTGCCATGATCCGTGAATTGAGGTTCGATGCGAGCCTGGTCGATGCCAAAATGCAGCTGGCGATGGTTTGATTGCGAGTTTGTGACACCGCCATGGGTATAGAGGCCAAGATGGAATCCGGAGCGTCCTGAAAAATCGAACTGGCTCAGAATATCGCCCAGAACATCATCTGTGGCGTCGGATGGCTTGACCCAGGCCGCCAGCGAAAAATCCTGGGTGCCAGGGTTGAAGCCGCCAGCTGATTCAACATCAACAACCGAACTGGTTCCATCAAAGACCGCAGACTTTGTCAGGCTTTTCGTTGGGCCATTATCCGCGAAATGGACGCCCTGAGCCTTCGACTTCAACTTTCCCGTTGACTGGTCATCGGCAGAATTCTGCAAAGGAAAATGTCCAATCAACTCAACCTGAGCATTTGCGGTTGAAAGGACGGCCATCCACACGAGAACAAAGTTTATGACTCTCATCGCGATTTTCCCTGTTCAACAAGGCGAGGCTATTTGTTGTCCGAGACCGCCGAGTTGACGTGGCAATCAGCGTGTGGGACATCTCAGAACAAACGAAACGTAACACACTTTGTGCCGAGCGTCATCAATGCCGGAGGAGCGGTATCTTCAGAATCGTCTCAGCAATTAGCGACCGTCGAGAATGGCGGAATCGCAAGCAGTCTTGAAGGCGGACCACGTTAACTATGCTGCGATCGGACAAAATCGGGAAAAATGCAGAAACAATTTGAACGATTCGGTCGTCTGTTCGACTCAACAACGTGCGGCGATTGGCATTCGTCAGTCGTGATCGTTGTCTAATCGATACGCAGGAAAGGATTGGTCGCGATGGTCTTGCCTCTGCTTCTCGCGGATATCTCGCCTCTGCCACAAATCATCGTTGGTGGGGGCATTCTTGTGGCCATCTGCGGCGTCTTTCTGTCACTGGCTGGGTTTGTCGCAGGAGTCATCAAGCGGAATCGAAATCGCAATAAATCGAAACTCGAGAACAAGTAGAGCAATCCATGAAACGACATCTCTTTACTCCACTCGGCCTGCTGGCTTCGTTTGCCTTTCAGGAACGCCTGACCGCGGATATTGCGATCGACCCTTCGGAGATCGTTCCTGCGGATGAACAGCCGGATTCGCAGACACAATCCTGGACGACGATTGCAGGGACCGGGCTGCTGCTCTGCGCGTTCGTGGCAATGCTTATCGTTCGAGTGAAGAAGGCTCGGCAAAGCAATCCTGCAAACAAAGCTGAAGTGTCCGGGGGATCTGGCAAAAGATAGTTCAGACCACTGCCGAATCCAGCCGTCTACAGTCTTCGGTCCTAAGTTGTTTTCAGTATCGAGGTTTCCCAAGTGTCGACGATCTCAACCAGAACCAGCACTACTCGCGGCGAGATCATATTTGCCGGTTGTCTGCTGCTGTTTATGCTGATCGCTTCGACGCTGACAACACTCGCTCCGGTCGCGGTTTCGGTTGTGATTGTGTTTCTCTTTGCAGGCCCACACAACTATGTCGAGGCACGGTATTTTCTGACTCGACTTCCCGCTCGCATGGGACGCCTGAAACCCTTCTTTCTGACCTCAACCGCGGGTGTTATTGTTCTGTCAGCATCGCTTCCATTGCTCACCAGAGTTCCCTCGTGGCTTCAATGGCCCTCAGTAACAACCGTCTGGCTAATTGGAATCTGGAACACCGCCTTTATTCTATGGTGCACAACTTTGGTCGTGATGCGCGGCCGTCAGGCTCCGCGTCATGATTGGGACTACGCCTGGCCCCTCGGCATCGCGGTGATCGGGCTCACATGGCTCGCACCAGTGATACTTCCGTTCTCGCTTGTGTATGCGCATCCGCTGATGGGTTTGTGGATTCTGGATCGAGAACTTAAGAAGAACCATCCGGCGTGGCGAAAGACTTTTCTACCGTGTGTGTTCCTCCTGCCCGGCATCCTCGCCGCGCAATGGATGCTGGTTGGCATCTGGAACGTAAGCGGTTTGCAGGTTTCTCAGGAAATTCACGATCAAATTGCAAGGCACTCTGATCCCGGGATTCTTTCACAGGACGTCGGACAACGCCTGATCGCGACACATGCCTTTCTGGAACTGCTCCACTACGGAATCTGGCTGGTCGCAATTCCCGTGGTCAGCGGACGAGTCTTCTCAGGATCGTTCAACACGATCCCACTGATGAAATCGTCTCGTTCCATCCGCACAAGTCTTCGTTGGCTACTGATGGTGTCCGCATCTTTAGTTGTCACGTTGTGGCTTTGTTTTCTGGCGGACTATTCAACCACACGAGATGTCTACTTTACCGTTGCGACCCTGCATGTGCTCGCTGAAATTCCGTTTCTGCTGAGGCTGCTGTAGCGTGCGAGAGTTTAGTTGCCGAACCGTCTCCACGAAGGTAATCGTGCCATGTCCATCGGAACACTGTGGCTGTTGCTGATCTTCGGATACATCGTGACCGTTCTTGTTGAGATCCCGATTCTGATCGTGGGGTTCCAGAGGAAATACACCATCGCGGAAACGATTGTGAACGGACTTCTCCTGACCGCAATCACGTACCCGGTCGTCATTATGGTGTTGCCTGCGATGTTTACTGAGATGCGTATCGAGAGTCGTGCATTGTATCTGGCCGTTGCGGAATCATTCGCTCCGATCACCGAAGTGCTGTTCTTTCGATATCTGACCGATCGGCCATTGGCGGGACGACTCGATCGAGACGCCGCAGTCATCGTGATCGCAAATCTCACGTCATTCCTGCTGGGAGAAGCAGGCCTGAGTCAATGGATTGGGACCACTGTGAAGAATCTCTGAGTCCACACATCGAAGCGTCTGTCATCCGGAATTGGTAGCCTGCACTGATTGGGTGCAGTCGCGAATTTCGGCAGGTTCTGCCTGCCGGGCCTATAGGGCAGGACTTCACGGCTTGCCGCGACTTCGGTACACGTATTTTTGCGAAGCGGAACTACCATCTCGATTTCTATGATGGTTTCGTCGCAAGCGAGGCCTTGTGTTGACGAGCGTATACTTCAGTGAGAACTTCGTCCAACAAGTCTAATTCGGACGCCTCTCGCCGCATCGCATTTCTTGCGATACCTGTGGGTAAATGCAACACGCGAAGAAAGTCCCCGTCCGTTGAGCGGCCAATATCAACTTGAATGTCTTGTGGCCGAAAGACAAGTCCTTTTAACTCGGCAATCAAGGCATCACGAACACGACCTACCCGTTCAGTAGTCGAGACCAAATGAGTTCGCACATTGTTAGTTGGAATGTGCTTGACCGAGACAGTCGTGCCAGACACAGCAGTATGAATCTGAACTTCGAAGTCATGCGGGCGGATCATTGAAGTCTTCAGTGCGGAGAAACGAAAGGTTGCTTATCAGAGAACACTTGCGAGGGCCGTCAGCAATGGCAGCCTTTACCCGATTTAGGGACCCCTTCGGTCTACACCTTCTTCCACTTGTCGGCGAATAGGTCAAGACCGAGTTCGCCCTTGTGGCGCGGACCCGGTTTGAACAGCCCGCTGAAAGCCAAATCCTGTATCGCATTAGTGAAACCATCCGCACCGACGGACTTGCCCCAGGGGCGTCGCTTGTAGGCAAGTAGCTTCGCCTGGGTCAACTCTCGCAATGCAGACACAGCGATGTCTACCTCAGTCGGATGCCGTTGGGCCAACTCGGATACTACGGCAAGAATCACGACCGGATTGAACAGCAAGCCTTTACGCGGCCCGCCTTCGAGCGACTCGTCGGCAATGGACAGAAATACGTCTGGAGCTAAGTCTTCGCGTTCGCACGCTGACCATGCAGGAGCCCAGACTTCCGTACTCAGAAAACGCCACGACTTAGAAGTATCCTTGTTTGTTGGGTTCTGCGCGAAATGAAGTGCGCGAAGTTAAGTTGATTTTTTGGCAAGGGTTTACGAAGAGTGGTCAACTCGGTCTGATGAGATGAGCAGTGTCTAACGCTGTTTCACCACGAGGACCGAGATGACCACACGAGAATTGTACAAGGCGATTGGTGTTGCTGGCTATG